>CAZJEK010000418.1:0-4164 GCA_964545005.1 uncultured Pirellulaceae bacterium | reverse complement strand
GAGATTGGGTTGCCAAGTTCGGCTGGGGAAGGTCCAACCCATTCGGATTGGCGGCCAGTGATCGTAACCAGCATCGTAGTGGGGTCGATCGTCATCGTCGCAAACAGTGGGTCACGGTACGGGCAGGTGCTGGCAATGCTAGGGTGATCTTGATGAATCGAATTGCGATAACTGCGGTGCTTGAATTGGGATCCGACCCATTGGTAGGACGCTGAGTTGACATGCAGGTAGTTCACTCCACCGTCGCGAATGATCTGATCAATGTGCGAATGCCCGTTGATGGCCAGCAGGATTTTGTCGGAAAATTGAGTCAGCAGATTGCGAACCTGTTCAGCATTGTCGATTGCCGCGTAACCGGCTAACGGCTGGTGGGACACAATCAGTAACGGGCCTGAAAGTGACTTGAGTTGCTGCGTGAGCCAATCGATTTGTTCTGGACCGATGAAAGATGGGTACCCGCCGCGATGCGTTGGTGATCCAGTATCGTTGCCATCGAGTACGATTAGATCGACTCCACCCACCCGTTGCGCGTAGTAACGGTGTGGCATTCCCCAGGCATCAAGACACTGCTGTTTCGTGTGGCCTCCGTCGGTGTCATGATTGCCGATGGTATGCAACGCAGTATCGCAGCACTGATTGAAAGTGTTGACGATCGTTTTGTTTTTCTGGTGAGGGACAGCAAAATCTCCCAGCTGCAAAACCGCATCGGGCTGGGCGGTTTTCATGTGGTCTGCAAATGCCTCGACCCGCGCTTGCCCATCGTGCATGATGTCCTGGTGCAAGTCTGCCAGTACGCCGATGGTGGTCATTTTCTGGCTACTTGTCATCTTGGCTGCCAGTGTCGGTGATAGTCCTAAAGCAAGGCCGGCGACGGTGCTGCAAGTCAAAAACTCGCGGCGACTGCTTGCCGGCGACAGTTGAAAATGCGAATTGCGGATTCGAATGTTGGCCATCGATGTCTTCTCTCCTATCGAATATCGCGATCGCCGGCCAGTGATTCCTGAATACATTTAGAGTTTGGCGAAGGCATCCATGGCTTGTTGGATATGGTCATCCGAAAGCGCCGCCGAAACCTGGATCCGCAGCCGAGCTTCCCCTTTGGGAACCACTGGATAACCAAACCCGATCACCATCACGCCCAGTTCAAACAGTTTTTCCGATTGGCGAATCGCTTCGGCTTCGTCTCCAATCATGATCGGAATAATGGCCGTGGGTGAAGGAGCACAATTGAAGCCCAGGTCAGCCAGGCCTTGGCGAATCTTGGCGACGTTGTCGTGCAGCCGTTTCACAATCCCCGGGTCATTCTCGACGACTTCGATCGCCTTGTGCGCACTGTAGGCGACCGTCGCCGGTAACGCATTGGAAAACAGGCTGGTCCTTCCGCGCTGTTCGAGGATACCAATCGCATCCTGGCTGGCCGCTACGTAGCCACCGGCGGCCCCGCCCAGCGATTTGCCGAGGGTTCCGGTCAAGATGTCGATTTCGCCCAACAAGCCAAAGTGTTCCGGTGTGCCACGCCCGCCACTGCCCAGTACACCGACACCATGCGAGTCGTCGACGACCAGCAACGCGTCGTACTGTTTGCACAAGGCAACTAATTCGGGAAGCTTGGCGACGTCGCCTTCCATGCTAAACACGCCGTCAGTCACCACCCATCGCGTGGCGTGGGATTGGGCTTCCTTGAGCATCGTTTCCAATTGCTCAAGATCGCTGTGTTTGTAAACATGCTTGGTCACCTTTTTCGACATCAACCGCATCCCATCGATGATGCTGGCATGGTTGAGTTCATCGGAAAGCACGATATCCTCGGGTGCGACCAGCGTTGGGAACAACGCTTCGTTGGCATTCCAACAGGAAACGTACGACAGCGACGCTGGGGTGCCGACAAAATCCGCAATCTTGGACTCCAACCGACGATGACATTCCAATGTACCGCAGATAAATCGTACCGAGGCGGTGCCCGCACCGTATTCGCGGAGCCCTTCGATTCCCGCTTCGATCACCTCAGGATGGTCGGCCAGTCCCAGGTAGTTGTTGGCGCACAACACCAGCACCTCGCCCTTGCCCTCAATGTTTACCACTGGCCGCATCGGCGTTGTGATTTCGTAGAACGGTTTCAATTCACCCGAATCAGACCACTGTTTCAGAAAGTCATGGTTGCGTTGATCGAATGCTGAATTGGGCATGCTGGACTCCAAACGGTTTCAGTTGCAGTGAATGGTTGGCGGCGGGGGTTACTCGGGCATCTCCATGACGACTTTGATGGCTTCGCCAGATTGCATCATCTTAAGCCCCTGCTCAAAATCTTGCATCGGAATCTGATGGGTGATGATCGGATCGAGATTCAGTTTGCCCGACAACAGCAGATCTTCCATCTGGTACCAGGTTTCAAACATTCGCCGGCCGTTGATGCCCAGCACCGTGGTGCCTTTGAAAATCAGCAATTCCGAAAGATCCAGCGTAACATCGTCGCTGGGGATCCCCAGCATTGCGGCCGTTCCGCCGCTGCGAAGGACTTTGAAGCCATCGCGAATGGCCTGCGGATGGCCGCTCATTTCCAGCATCGCATGAGGACCCATGCCTCGCGTGGCAGACATGACCTGCGGCTTCCAGTCTTCGGTTGCCAAATACGCTTCGTCGGCGCCCAGTTTTCTGGCCAGTTCCAGGCGACGCGAATCGGCATCAGTGACCAGGACTTGTTGAGCCCCAGCAGCTTTGGCAACCGTGACGGCCATCAACCCGATGATTCCAACACCGGTGATCAATACCGACTTGCCGCTGACGCCGGCTGACATCACCGTGTGCACGGCATTGCCCAGCGGATCAAAGACGGCCGCGATTTTGTCTGGAATGTCATCGGCAACGGGCCAGACGTTTTCTTCAGGAATCACGACGTACGGAGCAAAGCAACCGTTGCAGTCGATACCCAGAATGTTGACCTGTTGGCAAATGTGGCCATTGCCGGTGCGACACATTTCGCACACACCACAGCCGATATGACCTTCACCACTGATCCGTTGTCCGACTTCGACTCGGTCTACCGCGGATCCGACTTGGACCACGCGGCCGACGAATTCGTGACCGGTCGTAATCCCGATTTTGACCCGAGTCTGGCTCCAGTGATCCCACTCATAAATGTGCCGGTCGGTACCACAGATTCCGGCATGAGTGACTTTCACCAGGACTTGCCGCGGACCTGGGCGGGGAACCTCAATCTCCGGGCAATAATCCAATCCCGGGGCATTGTGGAGCTTGCGAATGGCCGGCATCGAGTCCGGCAGATTAACCTGTATCATGAAATCTCTCGCCCACGCATTTCTGGTATGATGGATATCCGGTTAGTATATTAAACAAGCCGGTAGTGCCCCGCAAGCAGCAATCATTCTCCTTGAACATTGAAATTGGAACCGATGGCCGCGCGAAAAACCAGTTCCCCCAAGCCTGTTTCGCGAACTTCCGTTACCTCCGAAGATTCCGGCGTCGAACCGCTAAATCAGTACGTGTGCGAGCAGGTGCGAAACCTGCGCAAGCAGAAGGGGTGGACGTTGGAGCAGCTGTCATCGCACTGCAATGTCAGCCGCTCGATGCTCAGCCAGGTTGAACGAGGCAACGCCAACCCGACGCTCAGCGTCGCGTTTCGAATTGCTCAGGCGTTGGGAGTCAGCCTGGCGGATTTGGTCGAAGGTGCTACCGCGCGGCAGCCGATTGAGGTGGTGCGAAAATCCGATCCGGCGGCCGTGTTTCGGGACGACGAGGTGTGCACGATCCGGACGTTGTCACCTGCCAACTTCGAAAAGGAAGTCGAGTTTTACCAGGTGACTTTGAAACCTCGTCAGCGGATGACCAGCGGCGGGCACTTCGCTGGTACCCGCGAGTTCCTGACCGTTAATTCCGGGACGGTCGTGGTGCGTTCGGGGACACACACGGTGGAACTGAAAACGGGCGATAGTGCTCAATACATCGCCGATGTCGAACATTCGATCGAGAATATTGGCCGCAGTAACGCCGTGTTGTTTCTGGTGGATATCTATTCCAACTGAAGCGTGCGGTTGTTAGGAATCGGTAAGGGCGATGGTCGGAGCGTTCGCTAGGGGGAAAAAGAAAAACCAAAGAGACACAGAGACACAGAGACACAGAGACACAGAGACACAGAGACACAGAGAC
>CAZJEK010000417.1:0-4204 GCA_964545005.1 uncultured Pirellulaceae bacterium | reverse complement strand
GCCATGATGAGCCGACGGTCGAAGCTGCCCTTGCCGACGACGTGCGTCGGCAGCAACAGCAGCTGAACGAGCTGTTCGCGCCATTCAGTACGACACCGCTGGCCGTCGACGGCATCTCGGGCCCACTCACCCGCCAACGCCTCTGCGCTGCACGGGCTGCACTGGGCCTCGACCCATCAGCCGCAGACCTGCAACCCGGCTCAGTCGAGCACGCCGCATTGTTCGCGGCGACAGAGCTGGGAGCTCCGACGTCGACAGCAACGGAGTCCGAACGGTGGGTGCTCATCGACCGCACGTGCCAGTGGATGTACGTCGGCGCAGGCTCGGACCTGGCGTTCGCGTTCCCGACGTCGACCGGGAGCGACGGCTACGAGACCCGGACTCAGGACCGGGCGTCGGTGTTTCGGTACAACCCGGCCGTCGACAACGGCGGGTGGCATGACAGCACCGAGTATCCCGTCGGCGTCGACAATCCTCTCAACGGCAACCTCTACAAGCCGCTGTATTTCGACCTCGGCCAAGCCATCCACGGCGCCAACAACGTGCCGCCCGAACCGGCCAGCAAGGGCTGCGCGAGGCTCAGCGTGGCCAACCAGGAACGACTGCTCGAGTGGCTCGGTCTCCTCGACGCGACCGAGGAAACGTGGCGCAAGAACGAGATCAACCTGACCGTCAACGTCCAGGGGGAGTTCGTCCACGGGTGAGGCGCTCCGGCGACACCCGCACAATCGTCAGGCGGACACGACGTTCACGTCCAGGCGCATCCCGGCTTCCCAGTGACCTGGCACATGGCACCCGATGATGGTGCTCGTCATGTCGGGGTCATCGAATGACACGGTCACCTCGCCGGAGTCCCCCGGCTCGAGGACCAGCGGCGCCGCCTCTCCGGCGTGACCAGCGTCGCCATCATGGCCGGTCTCGTCGGCATGGTCGGCCTCTCCGTCGTGACCGGCCTCGTCGGCATGGTCGGCGTCACCCATGCTGTCCATGTCCATCCCCTCGGACTCGCGCATCGCAGCGGCGTGCTCCTGCTGCTCGTCCTCGTCGCCGAAGGTCGCCTCGTGCTCCACGACGCCGTCATTGACGAACACGAACCTCACGGTCTCGCCCGCCTGCACTGTCAGGGCTGACGGCTCGAAGGCGACGTCGACCATTGCGACCTCGATCGTGCGCGGGCTCTCCGGGGTCCCCGGCGATACCACGGATGCTCCGCCCCCCGGGCCGTCATCACCACACGCAGCAAGGAGCCCTGCGAGCGAAACCACTGCAATAATCGCTGGAAGCCGAGTTCCCATCTCTGACACCTCGTAGTAGTTGCGTACACAAGTAATCTGCACCACATCGACGGCCGGCACCAGGGGCGTTGGTCCCGAGCTGGGTGCATCTGGGACCCGCCGGCCGATCAGCGGTCCGAGCGCTCTGTCGTCACGACATCGCCCGGTCGATCTCGACCAACCGCCTGCGTGCCTGCGCCCGTGGCCGCGGCAAATGTGACGACTCCGACCGCGAAGACCACGACCGAGGACCAGTGCTGCCGGGTGAGTCCGTCACCGATGTGCGGCAACCACACCGCTGCGAGCGAACGGACCCCGGCGACCACGGTCACACCACCGGTGACGATGATCCACGGTGACCAGCGGCCGAGTTGGCGATGCAGCGCCATTGCACCGACGACGATCGCGATCGCCGCCAGGACGCCGATGGGGAGCATCCTGGTGGACGTGCCTGGCGGCTGCAGGCCCAGGGGGGACTCCGGTCCGTAGCAGCCATCGCGGACGAGGCACGTCACCTCGTACGCCGCGTACCCGATCAGCGCGAGCGGCACCAGATCGGCGAGTCGGTCGAGCGGCGCGACGCCCGACCGGCGGGCCGCCCACGCAGCGACGAACATCGCAGCGGCGATGCCGGGCCAGAACTCGACACCGCTGCGGATGATGAGAAGATCCGACACGCTGCCGAGCGAGCTCGGACCATCGATGCCCACGGCGACGAGCCGGCCGACTGCGAGCCCGGCGAAGGCAGGCCAGATGGCGACATCGGCGAAACCGACTGGCTCCGCGAAGGTCGTCAACGGCCACCACCTGGCGACGAGCGACGGGACGCCGACCGCGACGATCATCGTCAGGAGTAGACCGACGTCGATCACGTCGCAGCTTCGATCAGGCCAGCGAGACGCTGCTCGGAGATGCCGCCGTCGACTCGGGCTCGGATCGTGCCGTCCGAGCCGATCACGTACGTCGTCGGGTACGCAGTCAGTTCCAAGGCAACGCGGATCTCGCCGGACGGATCGAAGACGTTGGGGTAGGTGACACCGATCTCGTCGAGGAATGCTCGTGCGGCTCGAGGGTCGTCGTTCGACGCCACGCCCAGGATCGTCGCCCGGCCGGCGAAGGCCTCTGCGGCGTCCTGCAGCATGGGCATCTCGGTCCGACACGGCGCGCACCACGACGCCCAGATGTTGACGACGACCGGTTGACCCCGCAGCCCCACCAACATCCCCTCGAACTCATCCAACGTGGCATCCGGCAGTTCACCCGCCGTCGGCACCGAAATGGCGTCGCCTGAGGGCTCGAAGTCCGGCAGGTTGGAACCTCTGTTGGCTCGGCTCGCCCCGAACGCGACCACCGCGATCAGCAGGACGGCACCGATCCACCAGCGGGAGCGGCCCCACCCACCCTCACGAGTGGCAGCCGAGCGCGACGACTCGTCATTGGGCGGCGGTCCTCCCGGGTGATCGCCAACCGGGTCGCCGGACTCGGAGCTCGGACCGCTGATCGGGCGGGGTCTCGATCGCATGACTACGACAGTATGTCGTACACTGCTCCGCATGAGGTCAGCCACATGACGAGTTCGACGCTCGCGCTCGCGTTCACGGCGGGAATGGTGGCCACGTTCAACCCGTGTGGGTTCTCACTGCTCCCGGCGTACCTGGGCGCGTTCGTTGCCGGTGACGAGGTCGAGACGTCGACCGAGCGCCGACTGGTCCGGGCTGCGGGCGTGTCGGCTGCCGTTGCGATCGGGTTCGTCGTGGTGTTCGCGTCGGTCGGATTGATCATCGACCGCATCGCGAGCGAAACCCAACAGCAGTTGCCGTGGGTGACGATCGCGATCGGCGGCCTCTTGATCGTGGTCGGTGTCGCCACGGTGGCCGGTTGGCGCCCGAAGCTGCCCATCGCCGTCCCCGACCTCGCCGCCGGACGGAGCGGTGTCCTGATGATGGTCGGTTACGGGATCACCTTCGCGATCGCGTCGTTGTCGTGCACGATCGGCCCGTTCTTGGCAGTCACCGGAGCCGCCATGCGCGGCACGGCATGGGATGCCGGCACTGCATACGTCGCGTATGCGCTCGGCATGGGGCTCATCGTGCTGCTCCTGAGCTTGGGTGCGGCGGCGGCACACTCGTCGATCGCGGCGAACCTTCGCACGTTCGCACGCTGGGCGCCGAGGGTCGGTGGCGCGCTGATGGTCGTCGCCGGCTTGTATGCGATCTGGTACGGGCGCTGGGAGCTCGCCGTCTACGACGGACAGCTCGGTGACGACCCGGTCGTCGACCGGATCGAGAACGTGCGGCTGCGTGTCGTCGCCGAGATCCAGCGGATCGGAGCCACCCAGCTCATCCTGCTCGCCGCGGCGTTCACGCTGAGGGTGGTCGTCTGGTCACGGATCAGCCGCGACGCCGAGTTGCGGCACGGCTCTGGCGGCGGTGTCAGCCACGATCGGATGTCCGATCTCAACGAAAGGAGCACATCGGAATGTGTCTGAACTGGAAGGTCGTCGGCGGTGTCGCGGCAGTTGCCGTCGCAATGGTGCTGTTCTCGTCGGGTTGGGTGGCTGCGCTCGCACCGCTGCTGGTCGTCGCCGTCTGCCCACTGTCGATGTGGTTCATGATGCGCCACATGCACGGATCCTCGCCGCACACCTCGGACGCTCCCGATCGGCTGGAGGTCGAGCGCCTGCGATCGGAAGTCGCCGAACTGCGTCAGCAGCAGTCTGACCGCACGTCGATCTGATCGACCTGCACGCGCGCCCAGTCCGAGGCTGGGGTGGCTACGGCCCAGGAAGCCAGTCAGCCGACTGCGCGCAGGCGGCGGGATCGAGCCCGAACATCGACATGCACGCTTGCATCAGCTCGTCCACGCCGGGAAGGCGCGCCACGGCAGCAGCCGATTCGAGGTCGGCTCCGTCGACGAGCGACTCGATGGCG
>CAZJEK010000416.1:0-4239 GCA_964545005.1 uncultured Pirellulaceae bacterium | reverse complement strand
GCTGCAAACGTTTTCGCTGACCCAGGTCTGGAACGTCGCAGCCTGAGCCGCGGGGAAGACTTTTTCGAAGTTTCGCAGCGAAAGAAAGCTGTTGGCAGAATTAGATAGATAAAACCGCAGAGGCGCAGAGAACGGAGAGCTTGAAGGAACTTGAAGGGAACTTTGCGAGTCCTCTGCGAACTCTGCGTCTCTGCGGTTAGCTCTTAGCGTCGGATTCAACGATCGACAAACGAATCCGCGGAGCACAACCCATTACTCAACGTCCAATTCGACGATCCCGGAACTACCGTCCATCGTGACTCGGTCGCCGTCTGCGACGGCAGCCAATAGTCCTTTGATGCCGACAATGGTCGGAATTCCCATTTCACGCGCGACAACGGCCGAGTGCGATAACACGCTGCCACGCTCAATCAAAATGCCAGACACCGCTGGATACAACGGCACCCACCCGGGATCGGTTCGTTCGGCCACCAGGATCTGTCCGGACAACGACAAATTATCCTGAGGCGTTTTCAGAACGCGGACTTCCCGAGTCAGTTTCCCCGGACAACAACCGGTCCCTTTCAACTGCCCCTCTACCAGCGTCTCTTCCGGCTCGTCAATTTCGGCGAACAGGTTTCTGTGATAGACAGGACCAAAGGTATCGAACCGATCGTCGGGTGGATCAGTGTCTCGATAGCCATCGAATTCGGCGCGGCGCAACGCAACCAGCTTCGCGAGTTCAGTGGTTACCGCCGTGCCCTTGATGAAATCCCAGACCTCGTCGATCGTCAAGTAAAAGATATCCTCGCGAGATTTCAGCAGGCCTTCGTCTGCAAATTGTTGGCCGATGGCCCTCAATAGTTCTCGCACGATTCCATAAATTCGCGTGCGAGCAAACCTCATGTTTTCCCGGTTTTTCACACCCAGCCGAGCGTTACGGAGGATTCGCTGAAATACCCAGCGGCGAGGCAAACCCAGCAAGCCACGGCCGACTTCCTGAAACGCCCGCTGTTCGGCCTCACGACGAACTCGCTGTTCCCGTTCCTGCATCGCGTCGACGTCGAGCGCTGATGAATCCTCCAGTGACAGATAATTCCTCAGTACCTGGTACACCACATGCGGCCGGTCACGCAACGAGAACTCCTCCAACTTCAACTCATTCATGCAGAGAAAACCGTACCGATCAAGATAGTGTTCCATGGCCTGCTGAAAGTCTTCGCAACCGGGCGTTGATTTGACCAGAACCGGGACCTCTTCCAGTGGTTCCGAAAAGATGGCTGCTTTAATCACGTCGTTCTGGCTGGCGTGACTGGCCATTCGCAACAGCATCCTAGCCGGTTCGGCGCTTTCCACACCGCCTTCGCCGCAGATCAGATCATTCTGCAATGCCCCCGTTTGGTCATGGGCCCATTTCTGACACAGTTTTCGTAACAAACCAAAGTAGATCATCACATAAAAGTCGTTGATGATCGGAGCCTTCCAGTTCCACAGCAGTGCGTCTTCCATTTCGTGGTACAACGCCTTCAATTGATGCGGCGCCTGATCGGCAAAATTCATCGCATCCCAGCGAGCGTAGTGAAGCTGAAAGGAATCTTGAAACTGGTCGACGGTCTTTCGAATCCAGAGAAAATTCCAGCTTGTCCGCAACAACAGCCTGACCAACGCTGGTAACTCAACCAAATACCGCCGCCAGAAAGTTGGTGGCGTCTGGTCTTCATCCAACTGCAGGGACTGCTTCAGCCCCATCATCGATTCCATGAACTGGGCGTTGTACTGGTAACCTGGAAACAGGCGAATCAAGCGATACCAGTTCTGCAGGTTGTAAAACACGCGACCGCGGATCAGCCCCAACATGTTTTCAAACACATGCCGGCTGGCCTTGACCCGCTCCGGACCGATTCCCATCACCTCGGCGAAACAGTGATACACGATCGTGTATGCCCGGCGGATGAAGCTGAACGTCATCGGAGTCGTGACGCCGGAGTAGCTTTCAATGATATTCGAATTGTCCCAGGTCAATCGATTGCCGGCCGCAGGACCGTACTCGGCGACTCGCGTGACCGGTCGAGCCTGAAGAATGAACAACTCGCCAGAGGCATCCAGGCAGAATTCGATATCTTGCGGTCGGCGATAAAGGTTTTCAATTTCGATCGCAACCTGAACCAGCTGCTGTCGGTGAGCGACATTTAAACTGGCTGCCTCGGCCTGTGCTTTCTCCAACAACACCGACGTCAGACCGTAGCCTGACTGGCGATCCCAAACCAGTTGTTCTGACTTTTCGGCAATCGCGGCAGAAACTTGCTCACCGGCCTTGCTATGGACAAAGGTATCGGCAGCCAATTGCCCGCTGACCAGACCATCGCCGGCGCCCCACACAGAACTGATCAATACTTGATCGGTCCGCGAATTGGCAGGATTGATTGTGAACACGACGCCACTGGCTACCGCATCGATCATCTTTTGCACGACCACGCCCACGGCGATGCCTTCGATCGGCAGCCGATTTTCAATTCGGTACGCCACCGCGTGCGAGTTGAACGCCGAAGCCCAGACCTGTTTGATGCACTCCAGAGCTCGGTCCAGATCTCTGACGAACAAAAAACTGTCGTGCATTCCAGCGAACGAATGATCCGCTCCATCCTCATCACTGGCCGAAGACCGAATCGCCGCTGCGCTCCCGTCGGCGATCAAAGCCTGAAACTCGGTGGCGATCGAGTCACGGAATTGATCGTCAAGTTCGAGCTCCCTGATTTCGTGCTGAACCTGGCTCGTCAACGTTGCCACTCGGTCCCTGTCCGCACCGCATCGGGAAAGTTGATCGATCAAGCGTTCGAGCGAGCTTTGGGGCTGCACGTGCATTTTGAAGGCATCACTGGCAATCGCAAAAATTGGCGGGACGTTAAAAGACCGACTGGCAAGCTTGAACAGATTCGCCGCCTTGCCGCCGACCGTCGACCTAAGCTGCTCGAACGGGTCCAGTCGCACTTGCTGCATCGTGACAATCAATGGTGATGGCTGCATCGAATTTTCACTTCATTAAAATCAGGGGCAATCGATACCGACGGACAACGTCACGCCATACCGACTGACCAACTCGATTGCCAGGATCAGATCAAAGGCAATGATGTAGAACCCCGCGGTTTTCTCCATGCGTTTCGCATTGGCGGGATTGGGGTCCAAGCGAAAACGAAAAAAGCTGGTTGCGCAAACGGCAAACAACGCGATCAGCGCCCAGTAGAACCAGGGCCTGACTCCGATTTGCCAACTGACCACAGCCACGATCAGTGTATCGATGACACGCACGACCAACACCAGGTAAGCCGCACCGTAGGTACCGAAAATTCGCGTGTAAGTTTCAATCCCTGCGACCTCCTGTTCAGGTGCCCGGATCTTCCGTGATATCTCCCAGTTCAACGTCACGAACAGCCCGACCAATGCATACACCCAAAACCAGATCGGCGCTTGCCACGCGTATTGCCCGGTCGCAAAACTGAACACCACGAGCGCGAACAGGGGCATGATCAGCATGTGGCTGATGGTGTAAACCAGAAAATGCCGGTTCAGCCATTGGCTGACGAAAAACTCATTCAACATCAGCCAGGAATAACCTAACGCGATCAAGACTGCGATCAGTGCTGCCGGTTTTCCGCACGGCATCCAGCAGGCCGCCAGAACCAATTCCAAACCGATCGCGATTCCACCCAACAGCTTCAGCTGACCGAGTGTGATCAGCCCAGACTGCAAGACTCGGTCCGGGTAGTGGCGCAAGTCTGACTCGTAGTCTTTGTGTTCGTCGAAAACCCGCAGATGAAAAAACATGCACAACAGCACGATCGCACCCAAAATCGAACCGACGCTGTAGACCAGCGTTTCGCCCGGCCGCGTCAACACTTCGGCCAGGAACTGATTGGAAGAGTAATAACTGACGATCAACAACCCATGGCCGACCAGCGGGAACCGTTCTCGCAGGTAGGCCGCCAGGCGTCGATGAAACGGCGAATCGACCGTCAATTTTGGTTGGTCAGACATGCCAGCAATTGAGTTCGAAGTTTGCCATAGTCTATCTTGCTACGGTGCCGAGGGTCGGTGGGCAACGGTTTTTTGGTCCAATGAATTTGATCAACCGCGAGTTGTTGGTCCGCCAGGGCGGCCGCAATGGCGGTTTCGGCAGCCTGTTGTTGAGCGGAATTGAAATCGGCCGATAACACCAGCACACAACGTGGGGCGCCAACCGGTTCGGGCAGCCCAACAACAGCG
>CAZJEK010000415.1:0-4264 GCA_964545005.1 uncultured Pirellulaceae bacterium | reverse complement strand
AGTTTATCGCCCCACTGGGATTTTGAATGTGGTACAGCAATTCCTGTTTTCCGGATTTTGTGCCGATACTGGCCAGGTCAGGACCGACCAGAATCCCTTCTCCGTTGACGCGATGACAACGTGCACACGCGGCAGCCGCGTTCTCATGAAACAAAGTTTTGCCGCGATCCAGGTTGCCCGGCAGGCGCGCTAATTCATCAAACCGATGGATAGTTTGATCACTTGCGTTGGCTAATGGAATTGCTTGCTGCGCAAGTTCGCGAACACGCTGGTCGCTGTGATTATGCATCAGGAAAGAAAGTTCTGACTTCAGCGCTTCAGCAAGGGTGTCGTTACGAAGCATCGCCAGCAAGCGGTCGGCTTGCTTTGGGTCTCGTGAAACCAATTGCATCGCTGTCCGCCGTAGGTCCAACGGCAGGTTTTGCCGCGAAACCAACTCCAGCGTCTGATCGTTATTCCACAGCGACGCGCCGGCAGTCAAAGCCGCCTTGGCAACAGGGCCGGCAATCGGTTGCCCCGCCTGTTCGTCCACCAGCTTCATCGCCAAGTCACTCAATGGTAAATGCCTTAGCTGGCCCAGCGCCTGCAATGCTGCGATTCGAACGGACTCGGCCTGCGTTTCCGATTGAGCCATCGTCATCAACTTGGACGCAAATGATTTCGCACCCGTGCGGACAACAAGATTGATTGCATCGACCCGCAAGGCATCCCGCTGCAACGCATTTTCAACCACCCGGTTGGCCTGTTCGACAGACAACTTGTTCCTGCCCGCTGGATCGGCCAACGCGCGCAAAATAACGATTCTTACTTCGTCGTTAGCTTGTGGATCAAAAAAACGGTTGACCAGTAACTCGGTCGATTCCGGACTATCGATTTCAGCCAACGCCGCAGCCGCAATTTGCTCGACCGACGCAGACTGATTCGACCGCAACAACGTTTCAATCGCCGGCAAGGTCGCAGGTTTGCCCAACACCCAGGCAATTCCCAACAATTTGGAAGCCGCATTGGCGGGAGGCAATTGATCGTCGATACCGAGGAACGAGTCGTTTTGCGAAATTGGATAGTACGGTGGCTGAGCGACTGGCTGTTGATCCCAGCCGGTCTCGATCGCCTGATGGGCCATCTGGTTTAAGATCTTACCGATGACTTCAGGTTCTCGATGAGCCATTGCCGCACGGATTGCTTCCAGATAATAGCGGTCGTTTCCGTCCCAACGCTGAGCCAACGTTTGCAAAACTGGAACGACTCGTTTGTCGGAAACATTCCGCAATGCCAATAGCAGGTTAAGTCGCACGCCAGCATCGGGATCTTTCGCCAACGGTATGAGATCTTCAAGATGCACCGTCGCCGGAGGCGGACCGAGTTTGGATGAGTCTGCGACAAAGGATCGGCCGACGTCACGACCGAGAATCCGGATCGCCGTTTCACGAATTTGAGGATCTGAGTCCTTCAACGCTGCAACAACGTCATCCGTCCCCTGGGGCAATTGACTGAGTGCATGTAGGGCACGGGCTCGTATTCTGGGGTCTTGATCACTGAACAAATTCAGCAATTGGTCTCTCGACGCTGCACCTGCCGAGACCAATTGATCCAGCGCGGCCAAACGAGTCGTCACGTTGGGTGATTTGAGTCCCGCGATCGGATTGCTTCCGTCGAACGATTTTGCCGCTGACGCGCCTTTCATCGACAACCGGTAGATTCGTCCGGTCGTCTGGTCAGTGAACAAGTTTCCGCCAACTCCGGCGTCATACCAATCGCATACAAACACGGATCCATCGGGCGCAATCGAAAGATCGACCGGGCGAAACCAGGGGTCGTCTCCTTTGAGCAGCACGTTGTATTCCGTGCGAAATCCACCGCCGTGCCGTTTCAGTGGATGAGCGTTGATTTGGTGCGTGCCAGAGTCCGTCTGCAACACAGCGCCGCGAAATGCTTCCGGCAGCAACTGCCCCTCATAGACCACAACACCGCCAGGAGCGCCGTTTCCGGTGCCGACCAGTTTTGGGATCACACCGGGAACTTCTTCAGCCCAATGCCGGCGTGATCGGGGATGAAAGTAACCATATTGTCCACCGTCAAACACCCAATACACTCGGCAACCGCGATTGCCGTCGTCATCATTGTCGGAGCCAAAGACGTTTCCAAATGAGTCGACCGCCGCTTCGTAATTATTGCGGTGTCCGGATGTCATCACTTGCAAATTCGATCCGTCGCGATTGACCCGCAAGGTGGTGCCAAAATTGTTGGCCTTGACCGTTTGCCCAGACTTGTCTTCCACCACGAAGGTATCCGCATGCGCGGCGACGTGATCAGCACCGTAACGAGTATCTCCCACCGTAAAATAGATTTTCCCATCAGGCCCAAACGTCATGCCGTGCAAGCCGTGGTCACTGTCGATGCCCTTGAATCCAGTCAAAAACTTGACTCGCCGATCTGCTCTATCATCGCCATCCAAATCCTCAAACATCAGAAAGTTGGGACTGTTGCCGACGTACACGCGGGTACCGGTTTGTTTGCCGTCGGTCCAGATTTCTTCGACCGCTAACCCTAACGGGACAGGGAATATGTCATCGGCAAAATCAGTCACCTTGTCGGCTTTTCCATCGCCGTCGGTATCTTCAAGGATCCGAATCTTATCGGCTCCCTCGATGCGCCCCATGCCTTCAAACGAACGTTGTTTCAAACGATAGTTGAGACCTTCAGCGATCCAAACCCGTCCACGCGAATCAATGTCCATTGACGTCGGGTTGCGAACCATTGGCTCTTCCGCCCACAACGTAATTTCAACGCCCGGCGGCGCGTGCAGGGTTCCCAAAGACTTATCGGCGGGTACTTGAGCAACAACGAGGCTTGATAAAACGCTACCAATACCAACCAGGCTGATCGCGGAATAGAAAAACTTGACTCTCATGCTTGGTTGACACCCGGGCGAAAAATGAGCCGCTTGAAGAAAGGACCAGGATTGGTGATTCAACGTGGGGCTTATTTTAACAGATTAAAAAGAATCTGGGTTCCGTCTTTGCCTGCCATCACCAGATCGACATCGCCATCGTTGTCGATATCGGCGGAACGAATCTGCAAGCCAATTCCGACTTCCCCCTGAACGATCGTGTGTGCTTGATAGCGATTCGCCTTGGTATCCCAGACGTAGTAACGAACAATCGGCGCATCTTTCCCGCCCGGATCGTTACCGTTGTGCGCTCGAACTCGTTTTCCGGAAATCAATTCCAGTTGGCCATCGCCGTCCAGATCAGCAAGGTGTAAACAGTGGGCTTGGGAATAGGAATCGTCAATGACCGTTTTTTCAAATCGCAGTTCTCCTTGATCGTCAACGCCCAGCCCGCGCCACAACGAAATGCCATAGTTGTGTGCGTTGCTGGCAATCACGTCATTGATCCCGTCGCCATCGACGTCATGAATCAGCGTCGGGCAGGCACCCTGCATCTTCCAGACCGGGTGAAACTTCCAGGCGGAAGTCAGGCTCTGGTCCGGCGGGCTCTCATACCAACCCGTGCCAACCCAAATATCTGAGCGTTGGTCGTTGTTCAGATCGCCAAACCCAATTCCGTGACCAGTCGAATTCCCGAGGCGATGTCCAGTCAATTTGGGGCCTTCCGATTCCGCGTCGTCCGCGATGCGAATGTCATCGCTGAGCTGATCAAATGACCAGGCAATCAAAGGATTTTTGGCATTCCACTGATCGCAGATCCACTCGGGCCGACGGTCACCATCTAAGTCGACGAGGTAACAGGACTCGTTGGTCATCAACTTCGTGTCCACCAGCATCCGCTGCTGCCACAACAAGCCACGACGCAAACCTTCCGGTCCAGGATTCTGGTACCAATATAAACCGCCTTGAAAAAAATCGATCGATACCACATCCAGCAGTTTGTCGCCGTTGAGATCAATCAACCACTCGCCATTGGATCGCACATATCCAGCTCGATCTTCGATGATCCTTACGGGCCGTGGTGTCCATTCGCCATTGCGAAACCAGTTTCGGCCCGCAACCACATCCAGTTTTCCATCACCATCGATGTCTCCGATATCGCAGCCTTCATTGCTGTCGACGGTTAACAGTTTGACTTTGAATTGGATCGGGTGTTGGGCAATCGCCGTTCCGGCGCTGATAGCCGCCAACAGAATTCCAACCAGAAGCCCCCACAGACTTCCAAACAGAATTCCCAACCGAATCTTTTTTCATTGATTTTATTAAAAGTAACGCACTTAGCCACCTCTCACAATAAATTATTTTAGGATTCTT
>CAZJEK010000414.1:0-4268 GCA_964545005.1 uncultured Pirellulaceae bacterium | reverse complement strand
AACAGATAATTTGAGCATCGGCTCGACCGCTCAAATTGACACTTGCTTGGCAACAATCATCGAAACCAACCCCAGCCACCGCTACGCATTAACGCGATGTCAAATTCTTATTGGTTATCCGACAGTCTTGCGGTACAGCGAGGCCTCACGCGGATTGTATCAAAACAGGCTCGATTTCACATATGTCGCAGTCGATGCGGTCAGTCATTTCTTCTCCAACGAACCACTCCACGTTGTACCTTCCGAACTCCAGTGAAGCACCAGTAGCGTTTCGGTCCTCGACACGTATTCGATCAATCCCTTCAGACAAAGACCCAAGTGATCGCAATGGTAGAGGATTTGTGCAGCGAATCCTCCAAGTGTGATCAGCATCAACCACAACCATCTCAAGCGAAATGGGATTGGTTTGTAAGGTGGCGACAGCGGACAGAAGCCGAGATTCAGGCTGAGTAGCGAAGTGATAGTTCGTCATGCTGAGATTGTTCGCCGTTCATGTTTAGTCGGATAACGAACAGGATCACCAAGTCGGCGCGATGATCTCTCCATTTTGAAAACGCACCGCTCGCCGACTTTGGTGCATCCGATTGTTCTCTGGCAGTTCGTGAGTTTGTTCATGAAATACCAGTTGATCTCCAGTATAGCATCTCGGAACATTCCGGGCATTTGAGCGATGTAGGATTATCTTCGTTCAAGGCGAATTTAACCACATCCACACGCTCTTCATTTTTGGTGGCCTGTTCTGTCACAGCTTCGTTGATGCATTGCTCGAATACCTGTTCCAATTCATCTTCGGTTTTCGTGTGATCGCCAAATTCCACACGATCGTCGATGTGAATGGTTCGCAACGCATTCGATGATTTGTCGCGGAGCAAAACGGATAGGCCCATCAAGCGATGATAAGACCACATAAAGTTTGGGCCGTCGTATCCGCACGCCTTGCAGTAAGGCTGTCCGTGAAACATCGTCTTCCTTTATGCGATTGTTCGCAATGGCCAGTCACGTTGAGCAACGGAATCTTTAGCCAGAGAACGTCTAGGATAATCGAGTGCCGACAATCAGCACGCAAGTAAAAAAACACGGTGTGACGGCACTTCGATTCATCCATTTGTTATGTTGCGGATTCGCCATTGGTTTACGCGCTACTTCGCGACAACACTATCCATGTTTAGGATATCCTAGGGCTCAAAACGTACGAAGCAAGTTCATAAGATCGTTCCCATTCCATAGTAAAGTGCACAAGCACTGCCTAGACTGATGCGTGAACCGTGATCGCACGCGAATAGGCGTTGTGTCATTCCCGCCAACGCTTAGGGCCAAGGAATATCAAAATGGTGAAGCCGAATATTACAAGCAAAGAAACAGCAGCAATGGCAAGTGGGTAAAGAGAGTAATCTCGAGGCGTAAAGAGTACTGCGACGACACTGACGAGCAATACCATAGTTGCGCTCTGCGTGACTCTGTACAGCATATGCGTCCTGCTGATTAAGCAACATAACGTCACGCGTCACCGGGTACGCGCGAAAGATTTTCCATTTCAAAACCGCGCGACTCGCGTACTCCGGTGCACGCGATTGTTACCCGCCGTCTTGTTAGTCGGTCTATTTTTACTGATCCCCTCCGTGCCCGCAATGCGAGCAGACCGTACCATCCCAGCGAAAACCAAATCCGCACGACGGACAGCGCCCAGCATGGCCCCATTGGGAGCGATCATGCGGTTTAACGCGAAGCCAGTCACAGTTGGGGCAATCCATCTGCGTCGGGCTGCGATGCCCAGCGCCACAACCAGGGCAAATGCCGCTGTAAGACGTAACGAAGATGGGCGGTCTCTTAGTTTTAATACGTTCGACAGCGGATTCAAGTGATCCAGCGTCGTCGATAAGCAACTTGCATTGGAGGACGCCGTACCCCGTAAGCTTCCGAAGTGCCATTACGTCTTGTGCGTTAGTCATGGAGTCACGAGTTGCGTCTGCGGCATTTCAGTCGGGTAACGACCCGCATCACCGGGTTGCGGGAGAAAACATTGATTTCAAAACACGCTGGCCACCGCAACTCCGGTGCATGCGATGGTTCTGTCGCGTCTTTACTCCGGACATTGTACGACATTGCCAGCAACGGATCGAGTTAATGCCAATCATGCCCACACCACAAGCATTGCCGCGCTTTGGGAGTTGCGACCAACCGCGAACATTGTGGACAACGATTGATGACAATGCGTTCGGCACATTCTTTTATAATTCGTGCGCGAACGCGGTTTCGGAACGCATCCGATCCATCGGCAAGCGCAGCAACCACATCTGGGTTGTCCATTGCGATCCATCGCTCTCGAAGCAGTGCAGACATCTTGTCGCTTGCGTGTTCTGCCTTCGACTCCGCGAGCAGAGACTTATCGGTCAGGGATTCCAGCGACGTCAGCAGGTTACTGTAGTTGTGCCAGATATATGCCGTGAGTTGTTGTTCATCATCGTAGGAAGCGGCATCGTGTGGCATGGCAATGTGTGGTGCGTTTCAGCGACAGAACGACCGCGATCACCCAGTCGCGGGAGTTGATTTTCCATAGTGAAATCGCCCGGCTACCGCGACTTCGGTTGATTGCATGGTTATGTTTCGCGGTTTGCGAATTGAATGTTTGCGATTTCAAAAGAGTTGGTGGAATTCAAGTAAAACGCAACAAGTGATTTGTTTTGCCCCGAATGATTGACGACGACTTGAACGATGCAATCAATCGTCGAGTCAAAATCCGGATTTGTAAATACGTATTCTGGGATTTCCGTTTCTTCAATATCAGATATTGATTCAAGAGGGCCAAGTTCGCGAATCATCGTATCAAGAATGGCTTGAAACTCTGTCCTTGGAATTTCAGATTGGAGTTCTTCGGAGAACGCGGAATAGAATTCTGGAACGTCCCCTTGGATCAACAAGTCGAGATGTCGTTTTGCCGCGTCCAAACTTCCATCAGTTTGCTCCCAAACAGTCTCAAAGCCTCCATTGGAGAAATAGTCGCGTATTGCAAGTGGAATTGCTGCGATAGCGATAAACGCAATCACAAATATCCACATGTACAATGTCTCCATATTCGGAATTAGGCCGGCCAGCGGTTCACGAGCCATCCAGATACAAAACAGCATCAACCCGATGGCTAAGGCGAGCCAGAATCTGTTCGCCCAAGCCATTGCCAAAACGAGCACGAAAGGCGCGATAGCCACATCGCGCAAGGCTCCTCGGATCGTCTTTTTGCGTTTGACTAAGGTCACAGGTAGCGAAACATAACGGCACGCGTCACCGGGTACGCGCGAAAGATTCTCAATTTCAAAACCGCCCGGCTCGCGTACTCCGGTGCACGCGATTGTTACCCGCCGTTTTAGTGGCACTGCGACACCATCCAAACACGATCAAACCGCATGGCCTGCAAATCGTCGCGATAGATGAACCAGTACAGTGCCCCAGCGTCGCCCCATATCATATCACCAATCTCAAATAGTTGCAGAAGCAAAATCCAGTCATCCACGTTGCCAATGCCAAACGCGTTTACGCAATTACGTTCCATGAAGTCGGTTTGAATTGGTGAAGGGTATCCACCGATTTGAATGTCGGGCCGAATAGAACAGCAAAACTCCAAGTAGCATTCGTCGGCAACGTCGTCAGTAAACGTAAGAAGTTCGCGTTCGTACCATGGGTAGCTAACGGATGGTGCGAACTGCACGTCGATCCGTTGGTAGCATTTAGGACTGACGGATTTCTTCGTCAAACCGAAGAAGGCAGGAACGATTCGCGTGGGCAAATCGGGCTCGTTCCGTTCGATGCCAGCAGGGGTATGGATCACAACGGCGTGACCGAGATCTTTTGGTTTGTATCCCCAATGTCGATTGTCGTAAAAAAACAACAGGTCACCATCGTCGGATGGCAAAAGGTCAATGTCACGACAATGGAGTTGACCGACGAACGCGAGTGGGTAGCCATCTTTTGTTGGCCAGTCGAAATCCGGAGGGACCTGTGGCATGCCTCCGAAGTATGAACGGCACTGCTGTTCGCAAGCATTGCCCACCAGACAGGGTCGCGAGACCCGGCGAATCGCGTCGACGTACTGCGTCAGTTCGTGCGATGCAATCTCAGCGTCGTGCATATGCTTCAGTCGGGTAACGTCGGCGGTAACCGAGCGGCGAGGGTTGATTTGAATATTGAAAAGCGGCTGACTTCGCCGCTTCGGTTGACGGCTTTGATACTCATCATGGCCTCCTTGAGTTGAGCGTCGGTCCCAAACAGGTCTAGCC
>CAZJEK010000413.1:0-4280 GCA_964545005.1 uncultured Pirellulaceae bacterium | reverse complement strand
ATTAGCGGGCCTCCGGAATCTCCGCCCATGATCGCACAGGTGGTCGTGATTCGACTGGAAGTAATCGCGCGGACGTTACCCAATCGAATGGCCCCGGCGGTGTCGCGGGGAAATGACAACGGATAACCGATGGCGGCGACCCAGGCGCCGACCTCGATCGGCTGGTTTCGAAGTTTCAGATAAGGCCAGTTGTCATAGTTGGAAAGTTTCAACCAACCCAGATCATGCTCGCGATCTACCGTCAGTGTCACTGCCGGCCAAGTGATTCCATTGGCAAGTCGAACCGAAACTTGGTCCCCCTCCCTGCCTGCCACATGGGAAGCTGTAACCACAAGTCCGTCGCTGGAAACAATGACGCCGGAGCCTCCTTTGACCGCAACAACAGACTGGCTGGCACGAGAAAAGCTGGCCTGAAAGCGATTTTCGACTCGCTTCAATGCTGAAATCGAAGTTGATGGGGTGACCGTTGAGCCGTCCAGTCGATGACTCGTCGAATTCACGAAACTCGCGATGGGCTTGCCAATCTGCAGGCCAATTAACAGCCAGGTCAGACACTGCAACAAACAGAAAAGCATTGAGATAGCCATGCCCGTAGGGCGATTCAAGGGGACAAGTCATGGTGCGGGGAGCGAAGGCAATTCCAAATTGCCAGGCGCTACGATCATCGTACCCACAACCGAAATCTCGTCCAGCGTCTGGCGGCGAGTTTACCCGGTTTGATCGCACATCAAGCAATCCGGCCAAACCTTGAATCCCGGTGAAAATCAAAATTCGGGCCAAATCGGCAGATGCATGACCCATCTCCAGGCCGCGATCAGTACCAATGTGGCGAGAAAAACTTGTCCGGAGATTGGCCCCAGCCAGCGATTGTGTACCCCGATTATGGATCGAAGGGGGGCGACCAGCAGGAGTTGAATGGCTGCCATGCCCGCAACCGCTTGCCAGCCCAAAATCAGTCCTACCAACCCATAACAGGCGACGCCTTCATGAATGGGAATGACATGAGGAGCAGGTACTTTCATGCAGTCCGGATTCGCCTGCTGTTCATTCTCGTTGTCTGCTATAACTCCGTTTTCCACTCCCAGCTCGTCCAGCGAGTGCGTCGGATCCTGGTTAAAAACCCGAACCGTTGTCAGATCAGCATCTGTGATAGTGTCCAGGTTTTCAAAGCATTCCGTTTCCAGTTGTGCAGGATCGGAAGCCGGTGTTGGAACGATATCGATTTCTGCAGGCTCCACATAGCCAGCCGAACTGAACCAGGGCAGTTTCGCGACGCCCAGTCCCATCGCTGAACCAAAAAGTGCTCCCAGCAATAAGGTCATTGGCTGCCCCCCAAACCAGGCAGCTGCAGCAGCAGACTGGCGAGTGCCGGAATTCGACCAGGGGACCAGCGTTCCGGCTGGTGACAGTGTCAACATTGGAACTGCCAACACGGCGGCAGTGATCGCGATCGCCGCTGGAATCGACAATCGTTCACTGCGAATGACGGTAAAGGTGAACAGAGTATAGACCAACGTCAGGTGCAACGCCGCGGTCCAGATCAAGCGCGCTTGAGGGGCGAGTATGAAACTGTCCAGGATCGCAAATGGCCTGATTGCCACCCCCGGTAAGTTGATACCCGACCAGAATACTTCCAGGCCAATAATCAACAACGTGACAAATCCCAGCACAATTTCCACAACCAGGTAGCGGGGTGAAATCGGATGTCGACAATCCCGGCAACGTCCACCGTTTTTCAACCAACCAACGATGGGAATGTTGTCGGCCATCGACAATCGAACACCGCAGTAGGGACAATGGCTGGAACCGTTGATTCCGCGTCCACGCGGAACTCGCCAGGCAACGACATTCAAAAACGAAGCGAAACAGGAACCCAGAAAAAAGAACCAGGTCACGACGAAGGCTTGCATCGACAACGTTTGCAGGCGTTCGACCAAGGGCAACCAGGATTGCCATTGATGCGGAATCCAGCCTGCCCGCGCAGCCGGTCCGGCCACTAACGGGAATACGATCATCACGCCGAAGAAAGCAACGGCGACCGATATGAACAGCAATCGGATCAGCGCTCCACGCATGCGTTAGTCGCTCGCTGAACTGGACTTGGAGAAACGGCGCAGTAATCGGTCGCCCAACGAAGGCCAGATTTGTAACAGCCCAAACAGCCAACGTGAATAACCGGGAACGATCAGCTGTGGCCGACGGTGATAGGTCGCTTGTTCAATCTGGCGGGCCAACCGGACCGGGTCGATTCCTTTCAGGTCGACACCGGCGCCGGGCTGCTGAGCCGATTCGGGCAAACCCTGCGCTTGCTGTTGATACCGCGTACCCTGGTCATCCCGCCGGATAGGTCCGGGGCAAACCAGCAGGCAGCTGACGTTATCAGGGCTTTCGATTCGTAGCTGATGGCTGAAACCGGCCAAGGCGTGTTTACTGGTCGTGTAAGGGGCCACATGAAACCAGCCGGTCCGGGCAGCCAACGATCCAATGTTGACGACCATTCCGGAAGTCTGTTTCAGCGATGGTAAGGCTGCCAGAGAACATCGGACGGCGGAATAAAAGTTCGCTTCCATGAGGTCCTGATATACCGCTAGTGGGCAGTTTTCGAGATCGGCGCGAGTCGATTTTCCCACGTTGTTGATCCAGACATCGATTCGGCCGAACTTGTCCAGGATTTGACTGACCAAATTCGCTACCGATTCATCGGAAGTCACGTCAGCCGAGACATGCCAACGTCGTTCATCCGTGCTGGGGGAATCTGGTGGTCGGCGAGATACGCCGACGACAATCGCACCCTGATTGAAAAAAGCGTCGGCAAGATGGCGTCCCAGTCCGGCCGTTGCTCCGGTGACCACCACAACTTTTTGATTCCAACGGGACATTTGACGAATGGTGGGACGCGAGGATGGTAGCAATTGGGCAGGTAAAGGTCCTATCTTACTTGTGAATCAGGCCCCAACGAAGGCCCCAGTGCGGTCAGCATTTACCAAGCGTTGCTCGCGATCAGGACGAAACCTTGCCGCGTTGGACTGAAAACAACGCCTGGGTGCAAGGTTAAAACAGGCGGATCGGCGGGGTTAGGAAGTCAATTTTTGAGTACTTTTGGAAATAATTCCGTTTCAGGTCAAGTTTGGCCAATGGAACGCCGATGCCGTTGGTATCAGGTAGGGGGTTTAGGAAAAGTTTAACGCCTGAACATTGTTTTGAACCAACAAATGAGACTAACCATGCGTTCCCAAACTGCTGCCCTGAAACTGGCCCACTGGACGACGTTCGGATTTCTGCTTGCTGGCTTGCTGTCGGCGACCGGGTGTCAAACGATGAATTTTGACCAGCCGCCCGCCGAGACAGTGGCTAGCGAAACGGATCAATTCCGCATCCAGATGGTTCCGCAATTCGGTCGTCCCACCGTGGTAACCGAGACCTTGGAACCTGGAATGACGGTCCAGTCTGCATTGGAGGCGGCCGGTGCGGTCGACAAATTCCGGGCCATGGATATTACGTTGTCACGGATTCTCAAGGATTCCCATCGGGTGCTGAAAATGCCGGTCAGTTTTTCGACCAAGACCCGATCCGTGTCGCCGGAAACAGACTACGCGTTGCATCCAGGCGATACCCTGTCGGTCAAAGCCAAGTCTCCTGGATCCTTGGATAAGATGCTCAAGGCAGCCACGGGCGGAATGCTTTAATTTATGGCGATTCGATCCAGGCGAACATTGCATGAACTGGAAGTGTCGAACATATTGAACGATCGAGTTGAACAGACGATCGCTGGTATCAAGTATCAGAGGAAAGTCCGGGCTCCACAGGACAGGATGGTCGGTAACGCCGACCGGCCGTGAGGCCAGGGAAAGTGCCACAGAAAAGATACCGCCAACACGTTTCGACGTACGGTAAGGGTGAAATGGTGGGGTAAGAGCCCACCAGCGTTGAAGGTGACTTCAGCGGCTTGGTAAACCCCATTCGGAGCAAGGCCAAACAGAAAGCAGTGGCGGTCCGCCACGGATGACTTTCGGGTAGGCTGCTTGAGCGTTTCAGCAATGGATCGCCTAGATAAATGATCGTCCTTGCGCAAGCACTGACAAAACCCGGCTTACGGTCAACTCATTGAATAACAGAACCCTCTCAGGCAAATTGCCTGGGAGGGTTTTTGTCAACTGATGAGTTGGATGAGCGTGATTGATTTAGCACTAATGCCGCGTTTCGAATTGATTTAGGGGGGCGGGCAACCTGGCTGAATGGCGGCAACTGGATACCCGGCTTGCAAAGTCGATTGATCCCAT
>CAZJEK010000412.1:0-4305 GCA_964545005.1 uncultured Pirellulaceae bacterium | reverse complement strand
GTTACTTTGCATGCCAGACCGCAGTGCGAAATATCGTTCGTCATATCGCAGAGGTGTATCGCCACCGGGCAAAATCCCAAACGTATCAAACGCGAACCGACGTCGGAAATGTTCTTGAGCGTCATCGTCCAAGGGATCGTACAACGGTAGTTCATCCAGATCCTGCGAAGCATCGGCGTAAAATGCATCCAGGTCAAAACTGACTTTATGGGCCAAACCATTGACGTTCCACAACACACTGCGAATGGAAGGATCGATTCGCCACATCGGCAAACTGGCCCGAACCCCGGTCTGGCCGTAGGCGCGAAACAGATCGTTTCCGTCTCTGGCTTCCTGCCAATAGGTAGCGTCTCCCAACGCGTACGGCACAACTTTGACCGGTCCGAATTGCAACGGCACATCGAACTCTTGCCGAGTTCCAGCTCGAATGCCATCGACGTCGGTTTCCCAGGCCAGAGGATCAAACTTGGCCGCATCCACCGCGTTGATTGGGGCATCGGCTTGTCGCAACCGCAGGTATCCCACGTGCGAGTGACTATGCCAGATGGCGCGATGATTGAATACCGGGCGTCCCAGAGTGAACTGGTCAAACTTGATTCCACTGGTTTGCGTGAAGAAATCATTCAACTGCAAATCGCCGGTCAGATTGAAGCTGCTGCCATTGACGTTACGCTCCAACCAGAAGCCGGTCGTCGCATCCTTCGCGGTATCCCATTCACGCTCGTAGTACTGTTCGAGAAAATTGCGATCGGTGATGTAGCCGACCTCTGCCCGCAATTGGTAGCCGGGTGAAAAATCATGCCGGTGCTTCAACACGGTGCGGCCGCGGAAGTCTTCTTCGGGCACCAGGTCACGCCGGTCACGGCCCAGAAAGTCCAGGCCATCATCGTTTATGAACCAACTGTCATAGCGACCTCGCACGCGCCCCGGAATCCCGAACAACGCATCTTTTTGGTAAGTGTATTCGGTTCCAAAGCCGAGACCGCGATCGCTTAAATAGTCGAGGTTGCCAATCCAGTTCGATCCAGCCGGCTGCTGACGACCCAGGATTTGGTACAGGTTCCAACCTGTCGTCACCTGAAAACCGAAGATGCGGTCGTTGTTGATCCCAAACTCTTCCAGGTAATAAGAAGGTTCGTTCAAGCTGGTTCGCAATCGCGGCCAGACAAACATCGGAACACCGGCAACATAGACCCGGTTTTGCTGGCTGTCGACGTAATATTGGTCATCGGCGTCATTGGGAACCAGTGAACCAGCGACGCCGGCATTGGGATCAAACACCAGTCCATCACCAGTCCCAGCAACTCGATTGATCGCCAGCGATTCCGACTGCAGCCAATAGCGTGGCACTCCCAGGCGGCTGGTCGTAAACGCGGCGCCATAAGCTTGCAGATTGTTCTCGTTCAGTTGTTGGACCACATCGGCTTTCAGTCGAACGGCACCATCAAAGTTCTTGATAGGAGTGACCACTTCCGCTTTCAGGATCGTTCCCTGCTGGGTTTCGACATCGTAAAACATGCGGTCAGCAAAGATCACTCGCTGGCCCTGAGCAAATTCGACGTTGCCCTCCATGTAAAACTGGTTTCGCTCCGTCCCGTCGGGGAGTGCCAGTTTCCAATGAATGATACTGTCAGCCGATACAAACAGCTGACCCGACTGCCCCGGATCCAACTGAGCCAGCTCCAGGGAGTTGACGCTTATCCGGGCACCGCCGATAAACACGGTAATGCGTTCGTTAGGGTTGTCTGGATTCAGATAGCTTTTGACCAGTGGGGCGATATTGGCATCACGAGCGTTGATATCAATTTGAAACGGCGAACTGAGTTCGACATCCCCGGTTCCTGCTGGCTGTGAAAAATTATTCGCCGATGGTTCGACCGGTGCCGACGGCAATGGAGCTGGTTGGAAACCGCGCGGTACTGAAGGTGTGTCCAATGCTTGCAGCTGACCGGTTTGCGGATTGATCACCATCCTGGAATCGAATGAGTCTACTGGAGCTTGCATGACCGTCTCCTCCGACCACCGCAACGGGTCATCCGATTGGGTCGCCAAGGAGTTTCCCTCGACCTGGGGAGACTTCGGGTGATAGGCAGCCAGCGCAACGGCAGAATCGGCTTCCATTCTACGGGCTGCATTTCCACGATGGAAGATCGACGGCGGCTGAGCGGGATCCGCCAGCGGAGTTGCTGACCGCCGCAAGTCAACGGTGGCTCGGGTATGCAATCGCCCTAACCAGGTCTGGTCCACGATTCGGTCAACATCGGCCCCCCCAGCAGTATTGATTTCCAGCTGGACCTGCCCCTCCAGGTAGACAATGACTTTATGGGGATTGTCGTTGTCGGGATTTCCAGCGGCTAGATCCACCGCGGGAATTTCGACCCACACAATCGCTTCATCAGCGGATCCCACCAGAGGCTGCTGGCTCAACTTGACGTTCCCCTGAAGATGCAAGACCTCATACTGCCCCGCAGTCCAATGTTGGATCGAATCGGCATCAATCGAAATCGACTGACCGGGATCAGGTTGGGGAAACGTAATTTGTTGAGCGGTGCCGATGTTGGTGAGCAGCACCATGAACCACAACGCACAAACAATTCTCACCGCAGTTTGCGGTGCTGCACCGCAGACGGCAGGCCCGGGACGGATACCTGACCGGTCACCGTCGGGGGTGGAGATGGAGAGAATGTTTTTTATAGCCAGATTCAAGGTCTTGATTTCAATGGTCGATCAAGAATTTTCAGCAGGCCGGAATGAATCGCTCTGAATACGCCGGTGCTCAATGACTCCTTCGCCACCGCGCACCAACCAGCGATTGCAGGCTGCCGATCGTAATTTGGTCGCCCGGCAAATTGGGGCGGCGGAGTATAGAAGGCTCGCCGATTGACAGCAAGCCAGTTTCGCGGCGCTCGAGCCTTGGTAGTTGCCCAATCGCAGTTTTTGCTTGCAAATGGAAATCCGACGCGTGAGCGTAGGCTACGCCAATGCGTGTTTTTCCCTCGCTTACGCGTCGGGTTTCCAAAAGTGTGCAACTTCTAAAACTCAAGCGGCGCGCAAAAACAGGGCGACATCCTGTTGAGCCATCATGCAGGAAATGGGCTCAAACAGGATTCGCCTGTAGGGAAGTTCAGTTGGTGCAGCTTGCTAGCAAATCACCAAATTGTCTTGGTTGTTTTAGACGCTTTTGACATCAATCGGCGTCATCGCTGGACCGGAAGGCGCGACTTCATCCGCGGAAAAGTAACGCATCCGATTGCCTTTGCGCTCTTTGCATTTATAGGCTTTTTTCTGTTCATCGTATTCGACGACTTCCCAGACAACGACTTCGGTTACGAGGTCACCTGGCTTGTACATGGAACGTTCTCCTAAGGTTAGATCCGGCGGGATGGCCAGCGGTTGACGAATAAAGGCAGCGCCCAGTGTGCAGTCGAAACTGCAACACGCCAGCAAGCCGACGACTGCGATACGACAGGCGCAAAACAATGAGCCTGACTGGCCTGCGTGCGCTTGTTGGGCGCCGCTAAGATCGAAATCGAAGCGTTTCATCGGTCCTTGATAAAGTCTGCCGATTAACCAGACTTTTTCGGTTTGCAGTTGGCCGATTTTGCCGACCCTGCCGATTCTGTCACCAAACTGCTATTGGTGAATTGGGCGGTTTTATGTTATCCCATGCACGACTCCAGCTGCTTTTTCGCAGCCGGCAGCACTCGGCAAGGATGCCAGCCTGCTATCGACACCCTCGTTTCATTCGATGGCATCCGGCCGATTCCCGCGGCGAACAACGTTCGCAATCCGATCAGTTGTGGAATCACTACAATGGCCAGAAACTCGAATCAGTCCAGCGATAACTCGGAACCGGAATCAGAAAGCACAGCTGCCTCCGGCCAAACGCGTAAGCTTGGATTCAAAGCCGACGTGCTGACTCGGATTGCAGCCGTCGCGGTTTTCGTTGTGATCGGATCGTTTGCGGTCGTCCATTCGCTGCGGAAATCAGACAACCACGATCACTCCGAACACGCGGAAGGAACCGTTGAACCCGGCTCCGCAGAGGCAGCGTTGGTCAATGCTGTTGGCGATTCGGAAAATAGCTTGCCTACCGACAACGCGGCTCAAATCGCCAGCGATGCCGACGCCGATTCAACTTCAGCCGTGGAATCCAAGGACAACGAGAAGCCGGACGAGTACGTGGAGTTCGGAAATGTGGCGGCACTCGGACTCGATTCCGTCGCCAAGCTTGTGAAGCTTCCACCGTCGAACAAAATGGACTTCGGGGCCATGAAAGTGTCGACCCCAACGCCAGATGTTCGA
>CAZJEK010000411.1:0-4318 GCA_964545005.1 uncultured Pirellulaceae bacterium | reverse complement strand
GAAGAATCAATCACCGACAGAAAAAAATGTGTGTAAGGACAAGGCCATTGGCCCGCGTCGGCCTATCAGGGCCGGAGAGGGGATTCAAAACCCTCCCCTCGCTTTGGCCCTTAGAAGTTGCACACTTTTGGAAACCCGACGCGTAAGCGAGGGAAAACACGCGTCGGTGTAGCCCTCGCTCACGCGTCGGGTTTCCATTCCCAAGCAAAAACTGCGATAGTACAACTTCTAAACGTTGGCTCGACCCTCCCGCGGGAGGGTTTCGACGCTCAACTTTCACGCGGCCAAAGCCGTACGCAACTGGCAGCTACGCTTTAGCGTAGGACGATTTGGGGGGCGAGATTTCGCCCAGCGATTCGCCGCTCACACGAGCGAAACGAATTTTGGTGCCGTCGTCGAGATACTTGTAACCGACGCGAGTGACTTTGTTGCTCTTGGGGCAAACGACCATCACTTTGCAGGCCCGGATCGGTGTTTCCTTGTGCAAGCGGCCGCCTTCCGGGTTTTTCTGGCTGGGTTTTACGTGCTTGTAAACCAGGTTGACGCCTTCGACCAACAGAGTTTCACTCTTGTGGTTGACGGATTTCACCTTGCCGCGAACACCTTTGTCCTTGCCACTGATAACTTCTACGGTATCGCCTGTTTTGATTTTCATCGTTTCGTCGCTGTTTTCAATGTTTTGGGAATCGAGAAGTTTGCACCAACCCCCAGAAATTGTCAAGCCAAAATGGGGTTTCCAGGCATCCGGTAGCGTCCATTTTTCGGCTGGTCGAAAATTAGACCGGAGTCGAAAGTGTCCTAATTCGGCAAAATTTGCCGAGCAGCTTCAATCTCGGCCCGAATTTCCGCCGAACCGGCGTCTGGAGATGTCCGAAAACTGGCATGCAGCTGGTTGGCCCCCAGGAATTCGGCGATTTTCTGACAGTTCGAACTGCGGATTCCTCCAGCCGGCAGAACCTCGATCCGACCCCTAGCGACCGCCTGAATCTCTCTCAGTTTATCCAACCCCTCGATCGCCGTGGGACGCTGACCGCTGGTCATGACTCGGTTAACCCCGGCTTCAATCAACCGGTCCAGCGAAACTCTCCAATCGGTCGCGACGTCGAAGGCTTTGTGAAACACCAGCTCAACGTGTGCTGACAACTGCCTGATTTGCCGGCAACGATTCAAGTCTACGTCACCTTGCTCATCCAGGCATCCAAACGCAATGCCGTCGGCGCCATGTTCGATCAACCAGTTGGCATCGGCGATCAGCGTTTCCCAATCATCTTCGGAATAGCGAAAATCTCCTCCGCGGGGCCGCGCCATGGCGACGATCGGAATGCGAACGGTCTGTCGGGTTCGCAGGAACAAGCCCGGTGAAGGAGTCAGCCCGTCCAACGGCAACGCCGAGTTCAATTCGATCCGGTCAGCTCCCCCCAATTCGGCCGCCAGAGCGGATTCGCAATTGTCGACGCAGGCTTCCAGTATCATGCCGCCCTGCACCTATTTCGATTCGCAATACGACAAGGCCAACAACGCATAGGCGGTCACCAGATTTGGGTCGCCTTCATACCAGCGATCTGCCTCGTTGGTCCAGGAACCATTTTTGTTTTGCAGCTTGGCCAGTTGTTGAATCAAATCCTGCTTCCAATCTCGTTTCCCAGCTTCGGACAGCAGCAGCGGTTCACCATTGGCATCAAGCGTTTTGGCGAATACGTGGTAATAGTAGTACAGCCCTTGTTTGCCCATTCCCGGATTGGTGGTCAAGTCGTAATGGCGACGGATCCAGTCCATTGCCGCCTGGACCCGGATGTCTTCTTTATCGACACCCGCATACAGCAAACTTTTTAACCCCGCATAAGTCATCGACGCATAGCTTCTCAATCCACCGGTGTCAGATTCTCCCGCCTTGGATTCTCCACCACCAACGGGCGAATAAATGAATCCCCCCCGATCATCCTTGGTGGTTTTGCCGGCGAACTCCATGCCATTGTGTTGGCTGGGCAGGTTTTGGCATTTCTGCATGAACTTCATGGCATTTTGCATCGCGGTGCTGCCGGGGTCTTCTCCGGTAGCCTGAAGTGCGTCCATGAAAAACGACGTATTCGACATGTCCGGACGTCGATGGCTGCCGTAGCCTTGGCCACCATAGAATTCGCTGTCTACCGTATGACCTTCACCATCATCCCATTGAATACCTTTCAGGAAATTGACGGCCCGCTCAATCGTCTGGTCATACTTGCCATTCTGATTAGCGGCCTGCAGGCAAACGACGGCAACACTGGTTTCGTAGTTTCTGAGATTGCTGTTTTCAGCGTAGATGCCACCATCATCGCGAATCATCGATTCGACGAACCTTAAACCCTTTTGGATGCGTTGATCGCTGACCGGAACATCGTGCTCCATCAAAGCCTGGAGGCACATCGCCGTCACCGCCGGGCTGATCTGCTTGCTGAAACTTCCGTCGTCAGCCTGACTCTGCAGCAGAAACTGAACGCCGGCCTGGGCGGTTTTACGAAGCTGGATATCATCACCCGTGGAGGGCTGGGAAACGTCCTGGGCTGGCAACGATGTGGCGGCAAACACGGCTCCGACCAACATCGCGAAACGCATAAACTGGGGCATTGGGGCCTCGGGGAATTTTAAAGTTGCTGTCAAAACGACGCATCTTTTCTAAATCTAGAATCGACTGAAGAAAAAACCTGCAGCAAACTCTGGGCCAGTAGAATCGACCGCCACGTTTTGACACCTGTCTGTCAATCATCTAACCGGTGACTTGGCGGCCTGGGCAACCAGGCTGACCGCCAGCGCGACAATTGTCGGTTTGGCCGACAGCCAATCCTGTTCCAGCGATCAGACAATCGCCAGGATGTCGGCTTCATCCATGATCAGCAACTTGTCACCGTCGATGTCCACTTCCGAACCAGCGTAGCTGCTGAACAGCACGCGGTCGCCTTCCTGGACCTGCATTTGCCCCCGAGTTCCATCTTTCAACATGGGACCAGTTCCAACCGAGAGGACTCGCCCCTGAGTTGGTTTTTCCCGCGCCGAATCGGGCAGCACAATTCCGCCGGAGGTGACTTCATCCGCTTCAGTGCGTTTAACGACGACTTTACTGCCGAGTGGTTCAATTCTCATGAGAGACCTAACATGGAGGATTCGTATCTAGTGGTTTGTCACAACCCTAGAGTTTTCAAGTCAGTTATTGTTTCATGAACAGTTTTTGGCTTCAAGCGGCATGGCCGTGATCTCAACCGGTAAACTCAGCGTAATCAGAATGATCTAAATAAGAGGCCGATCGCAGGCGGGTCGCCCAAAAATGCCGATGAATTGATTGGCGTTTCGTCGTTTTTTTCGTCTCATTGTCAGACCCGACCAAAATGAGCACATTTTCCAACGGTTCCCCTGCGCATCCTCAGATTTGCCAGCCCCCTGCCGACGTTAAGCTGCGGTCGGTGCTGCAATCGATTGGGGCCGGACAAGGCCAGGGATTGATTAACCCCAAGTCCTCTTCGCGGCGCGACGTGGACCGCGGAAATCTTCGGTTTCCAAAGCTGATGATCGAACCTGAGGCGGAGCCGGACGAGGCAACACCAGGCTCAACCCCTGAGGACCTGTTGCATTCGACCATTGAGTCGGCCAAACAGATTCAACAACTTGCCCAACGGCTTGATCAGCGGGAAACCGAACTGGATCAACGCCAGCAACAACTGGAAGCAGAGCAACAGCGATTGTCGGCCACGACTCGCTCGCAAGATGCAGCCCTCGACCGCCGCTGGAACCAGGTCAACCAGCAAGCGGCTCAAATTCGACTGCAGCAACAACATGTGATGCAGCTGCAATCAGATATCCTGCGAAGCTACGAAGCGGCCAAAATTGCCATCGAATCAGGGATCACCACCGAGTGCGTTGACCGACAAGTACTTCAGGACTTGAAACAGTTACAACACGAACTCGGGCCGAGGTTCGATTACATCAGCCGTCGCTGGCAACACTTGCACCGTTTATTGGAAAACCAACGCCTGACACTCGATGCCGACCAAGGCAACCACGATCGAGTCGACTGGCTGGCCGAATAGCTCACCGGCGTCATCCTGACATCGACACTCTCGCGCCCAGAGCGTTTCAGTACAAGCCCGACGCGCGAGATTAGATGTTACAAATTGTCGTCTGTCGCTCCGCGAATGTTGTGTCGATCACCCAATTCGTATTACAGGGATCCAATACCAGGGAGCATCTCGCCAATCTTGTTGATCCTGAACATCCTGTCAAACTTGGGTTTAATCTTGTCGTACGCTGTCCATGCTGAGCAAGGGTCCGAAAAAAGGACAGGATG
>CAZJEK010000410.1:0-4355 GCA_964545005.1 uncultured Pirellulaceae bacterium | reverse complement strand
AAAAAGCCAACAGCCACAGGGATCAAGAAGACTTGCCAAGTCCAAGCCCGTCAGTCCCAGATTTGAATTGCTCGTTTCAATTCAATGCCCAGTTTATCTTGAACCTGTTGCCGAACCATCTCGATCAATTCCTTAACCTGATCACTGGTAGCGCCGGGTTCGGTGACAAAAAAGTTGGGGTCGGCATCAAAGATCGAGACGTTGCCAACCGACGCTCCTTTGATACCCGCATTGCGAATGATCTCGGAAGCGGTTTCACTCCCCTCGTCCTGAAACATGTAAGCCATTCGCTGATCGCCAGCCGGTTGGCTGGCTCGCCGAACAATCCACAACTTTTGCATTTCCCGCGTCAGCTGTTCAGTTGGTTCGCGATCGAACTCAAATTCGGCCTGCAGGATCACCAGTTCACTTAAACTGCTTTGGCGATAGGAAAACGACATCGAATCAGAATCACGTTGGACAACTTCGCCAGCCCGGGTCAACACTTCAGCGCGGCGAACCCAGGTTCCCATGTCCACACCGTGGGCACCGGTGTTGTTGTGCAGTGCGCCGCCAATCGTCCCGGGGAGCCCGACCAATCGTTCGGGCCCTGAGAAACCTTCCCTGACTGCGGTCGATACAAACTGTGTCAGTCGAGCGCCGCCGCCGGCGATCAAGCCATTCTCGGTGACTTCAATTTGGCAGAAAGCCGGAGCGCCAAGGTGGATCACCAATCCGCTGACGCCGGAATCGCCGACCAGCAAATTGGATCCACTTCCGATCAAGCGAATCGGTAAACTTTCGCCAGAAAAACGTTGAACCAAACCAATCAACTCTTCACGGTTGGTCGGTTCAGCAAAATATTGGGCACAGCCACCGATCGCCAAACGGGTAAACGGGGCCAGTGGTTCGTCTTCACGAACGATATGTTCAAATCCTGCAAGCAATGACACGGTATCGGTCCTGGTGGCGCGATCGTAAACAGTTTGTTTGTAAAGCTTCAGTTTAACGTTTTCCGCCAGATTCACTATGCGGCGTCACCAATATCGTTCCAGGACAACTTGACCGGGAGATTTCGATCGATGTCTTCGCATATCCCGTTTCCCAAGTAATTCTTCCATCGCGTCGAGCATTTTCGGATTGCCGCACAACAGGACGGTTGAGTCGTCAGCCTGGCAGCGAACGCCGGTTTGAGACTCCAGTTCGCCGTGTTCGAACAACAGGGGGATTCGCCCAGCCAGTTTTCCGTGGTGAGCCTCCCGGGTCAGCGCTTGAACCAGATGAAAACGGCCTGGGTAGCGATCGTAATAAGTGTGCAGTTCGTCGGTGTAGGCCAGGTCTTCGAGGTATCTCGCCCCATGGACAACCACGATTTCCCGATATTTTTCCCACGGTTCGTCGGTTCGCAGCATGGCGATATAGGGTGCCAAGCCGGTGCCGGTGGCCATCAGCCACAGGTTTTTGGATGTCGGACTTTTGCTGAGCGTGAACCGCCCCGAGCCCTTGTCCGAGACGTTCAGTTTGTCGCCAACCTGCAACCGCCACAGTAGGGGCGTCAATTCGCCGTCTTCAACCAGGACGATGAAGAACTCAAGCTCGTCGCCATGCGGTGAGGCGACCGAATAGGGGCGATTGATTCGTTTCACCCCGTCGGTTTCCGCGACACCAGCCTGCCCATTGCTCATCAGCGACAAATGCAGAAACTGGCCAGCTTCATAAGGTTTCACACCGGGAACGCGAACCCGCAAGGTAAACAGGCCATCTGTCCAAATGGTCTTGGCAATCACTTCTCCGGTGCACCACTGGGGCATAATGGGTTTCCCTGGTCGCGACAGGTGACAACGATACCGTCATCTTCACGTATTTGACTACCGGTCGCAATTGTGCGGACGGTAAAAACCATGTTTTTCGTCAACGGACCACGGTTGGGAAAAATGACGAAATCACCTATAACGTCAGACTTGTCGCATGGCCGGTCTGGTCAGGTCAACAGCAACGCCGCAGGAAACAAACGGATGACCACTGAAGCTCAATCCACATCCGATACTGGATTCAATCCCGAAGACATCCCCAGCCGATTTGACTTCGAACAAGCGCAACAACGGCTGTCGGAAAAATGGGATGCCGGCGGCTATTACCACGCCGAACCTCCTGCCAGTTCCGATCCGTCCGATCGACAACAGCCTTATACGATCGTGATCCCCCCGCCCAACGTCACGGGGGCATTGCATCTGGGGCATGCCCTGAACAATACGCTGCAAGATATCCTGATTCGGATGAAGCGGATGCAGGGTTTCAACACGCTCTGGATGCCCGGCACCGACCACGCCGGCATCGCAACCCAGGCCGTCGTCGAACGCCGATTAAAGGAAAACGAGAACAAGACTCGCCACGACCTGGGGCGGGAACAACTGGTCGGGCGGATCTGGGATTGGAAGGATCAGTACGAAGCCCGAATTCTGAACCAGTTGAAACGCATGGGGTGCAGCTGCGATTTTCAACGCACCCGATTTACGCTCGATCCTACCTGTGCCCGAGCGGTTCGGTATACGTTTTTTGACCTGTTCAAGAAGAAGTTGTTGTATCGCGGCAAGCGAATGGTCAACTGGGACACACATCTGCAAACGGCCGTAAGCGACGACGAAGTTGTCAATGAAACGATCAAGGGCCAATTCTGGCACTTCATGTATCCGGTTATCGATCCTCAGCCCGGGGAACCGGCTCACGTTCACGTCGCCACCACCCGCCCCGAGACCATGCTGGGGGATACCGCCGTTGCGGTTCACCCGGATCCAGCCGGCGCACTGGATAAGGTTGAGCAGGAATTGAACGAAAAACTGGCTCGAGCGTCAGCGAATGAAAAAACCAAGGTCGAATCGCAATTGGAGGCCCTCCGCGAACGCCGCGAATCCATGCTGGCTTCGCTGGAACAACTCCGCGACATGGCTCAAGCCGGCCGCAAGTTGAGGCTGCCGTTAATGGACCGCGAGATTCCATTGGTCGTTGATGAGTGGGCCAAGCCTGAGTTGGGTTCTGGCTGCGTCAAGATCACACCGGCTCATGATCCCAACGACTATGAGGTTGGCAAGCGCGGTGACCTGCCGATGATCAACATCATGAACATCGATGGCACCCTGAATGCCGAGGCGGGGAGCTACGAAGGTCTGACGATGAAGCAGGCTCGAACCAGGGTCGTCGATGATCTGGAAGCGTTAGGGCTGCTGGAAAAAGTCGAGGACCGCGAAATTGAATTGCCCGTTTCTGATCGCAGTAAAACGCCGATCGAACCGTTTCTGGCCGATCAGTGGTTTGTCGCCATGGCAGATTTGGCTCAATCCGCCATGGATGCCGTTAACGACGATCGGGTCGAAATCCATCCGCAACGATACGAACGTGGCTACCTGGATTGGTTAGGGGAAAAACGCGACTGGCCGGTTTCTCGTCAGTTGTGGTGGGGGCACCAGATTCCGATCTGGTCGATCGCCTGCCCGGAACAGTCCGATGTCGATACGATGCTGGACAAAATCAAGTCGCTGTCCGAATACGATCCGGCGATCACGGAGGTTCAGGTTGAACCTTGCGAAGAGACCGATGAGCAAAAGCGGGAACAGTTGGAACTGCCGCTGGCGACGATTCACGTTTGCGTTCAAGCCGACCACGAACAGCTGGAACAGCAGTTGTGTGACTTGGGGTTGGTTCGCGAAGAAGACGTTTTGGATACCTGGTTCAGTTCCGCGCTGTGGCCGCATTCGACCCTGGGTTGGCCAGAGCAAACCGAGGAACTCAAGTACTATTATCCGACCAGCACGCTGATCACCAGTCGCGACATTATCACGTTGTGGGTTGCCCGGATGGTTTTGATGGGGCTGAACAACTGCGGAGAAGTTCCGTTCAAGGACGTTTATATCCATCCCAAGATTCTCGATGGCTACGGCGAAGGCATGTCCAAGTCGAAAGGGAACGGAATCGATCCGCTGGACGTCATTCAAAAATTCGGCGCCGATGCGTTGCGGTTTGGGATGGCGGATTTGTGTACCGAAACTCAAGATGTTCGTTTGCCAGTCCAGTTTGCCTGTCCGCATTGCGAGCACGCGTTTCCGCAGACGAAGAAGAACCGGATTCTGCCCCGCGTTGCCTGCCCGAACTGCAACCAGGAGTTCTCGACACAATGGGCCACCGAAAAAGCTGACCTGGAGCTGACGCGCGGTTCCGTCACCAGCGAACGATTCGAAGTTGCCCGAAACTTTGTTAACAAACTGTGGAATGCGTCCCGGTTTGCGATGCTGAATTTGTCGGAGTATTCGGCAGCCACCATTAATTCGGACGAATTGACCGTTGAGGATCGCTGGATGCTGAGTCGATTGTCCAGTGTCGCG
>CAZJEK010000409.1:4028-4358 GCA_964545005.1 uncultured Pirellulaceae bacterium | reverse complement strand
GCCCAGCTGTTGGACTTCCGATTCATCCCACCCATTCAAATCCATGAATTGTTCGACCTTGGTGGGCGAGACGACGGTGATATCGTCCGGTGCCATGATCAGTCGACTGGTCACAAATTTGGAGACGGTCAGTCCCAGTTCGCTGGGGCCAAACGCAGACTCATCGCTGCGAACGACGACCGCAACCCGTTTCTTTTTCAGCCCGGTAAATTCCGGATCGACGTTTCCGCCCTTGATCAGGTAGATCAGGGCCCCCAGTTGCGATATGCAGCCAGCGGTAGTCACAAGCAGGCACAGACCGGTCACCGCAATCAATGCGGGGCCCAGGCC
>CAZJEK010000409.1:0-4018 GCA_964545005.1 uncultured Pirellulaceae bacterium | reverse complement strand
GGTTCATTGCCGTCGTCCATGAGGCGGTTGGGGCGTGCCGCTGGCAAGCGTTTTCGCGACATCACTAGTCGATGTCTACGGATCGCCGTGGAAATTAGCGAAGTTGTGCCTGGCCGACAATGTCAATTTCAAGGCAGCGGATTTGCGAATCGCTCCGATTTTTCAGAATCTTCGCAACGTATGTTCAAACGTTACGTAAACCTTGACCAGGCGGTCAGGGGTGTGGCTATCAACGAAAGTATTGCGTCAGGAACAGGTTCCGGTGGCGTGAATTGCCGGTCTGGCTGGGAACAAAACGTCATTAGCAAGCGGGGGATTCGGCGATGATTCAGATCATGAACAGCGTAGGTCGGGGCGGCGGAAATATTGCCCCGGATGTGAAAGCAATCCAAACCCTGTTGAATCGAGGGTTGAACGGTAGCCCCGGTTTTCAACCGCTAGTCGTCGACGGCATGGTGGGGCCGAAAACGATCGGTGCGATCGAGATGTTTCAGCGCAACGTGTTGCGGTGGGCGAATGTTGACGGCCGAGTCGACCCCAATGGGAAAACCCTGCAGGCACTTAACCAGCGAGCTGGGCAGGCACCAACGCCGCCCTCCCCTACCCCAACTCCAGGTGGTCCGGCGACGGAACCGAGATGGATTCAGATTGCCAAGCGTGAAATTGGCATCAAGGAAATCAAGGGCAGCCAACACAACTCGCGGATCGTGGAGTACCATGACACCACGGGGAAATTTGGCAATGACGAAACCGCCTGGTGCAGTTCGTTTGTGAATTGGGTGATGGGCCAAGCTGGCATCACCGGTACCAACAGCGCCGTGGCTACGTCCTGGGCCACCTGGGGCAAGAAACTTGATCAACCCGCTTATGGCTGCATTGCCGTGATTGACTGGGACGGTCCCGGGCCTGGTTGGAAAGGCCATGTTGGGTTTGTCGTCGGCAAAGACGGAAACATGATCCAGCTGCTGGGAGGCAATCAAAGCGATGCGGTCAACGTCAAGAACTTTGGCACCTCCAAGATCATCGCGTACGTCGTGCCATCCAACTACACCGTGCCGCCGGAAGCCTTCCAGTTACAGAAAGTCGACAGCGCCGGCAACAATCTGGGCATGGCCGCCACGCGGTAGTCTTGTCAGAATGAGAATAAAAAAACCACAGGGACACGGAGATCACAGAGTACTTTCTTGAAAGACTCTGCGTTCCCTGTGTCCCTGTGGTGAATTGGAATCGGTGCTTCAGCGGCGATTGGATATCGAAATCGATACCCTGCGAAATCAGCCCACGTTGCTGACTTCAACCTTGCCAACATCGAGAATCTCGAAACCTTCTCGGCGTTCCCGTCCGTAGAAGCTGGCAGCTAGTTCATCACCGACGATTTTTTCCGCTTTCGGATCCCAGGTAATCTCGCGGTTCAACCGCGCGGCGATCGCTGCCAGGTGACAGGTCGCCATCGCCTGCACGTGCGTGAACACGTCCGAAACCGGTAATCCGCCTTCGCGGATGCAGCGATAGAAATTGGCTTTGTGGCCTTCGTGCGGTTTGCCTTTGTACAACGCCTGCACATCTTCGTCGGTAAACTTGCCCTCGTCCCAGTTTTCTTCGATCGGCTTGCCAGTGATCTTGCCGCGGTTAACAAACACGCGTCCTTCCGTTCCTTCGAACAAAATTCCGTTATCTCCGCGGCTGGTGACAATCATTTCGATGTCATCGGCGAACTGGCAGGGAACCGCGAAGTCATGAGACGTGTTGTACATGTCATCGCGAGTTGGATAGCCGTCTTTGTATTCAACGGGATGCTTGGCGTCGGTCCCATCGATTTTCGTGGGACCCTGCCCCGGACCATTTTGCTGAATCGCCCAGGTTGCAATATCGACGTGATGGGCGCCCCAGTCAGTGAACTTGCCGCCGGAGTATTCGTACCACCAACGGAATTCATAATGGCAACGCCGTTCTCGATACTCTTCAGCAGCCGCCTGTCCTTGCCACATGTCCCAATCCAGTTCCGGTGGCGGATCAATTGCCTCAAACGGACCGCCCGTCGGACTACCATTGATTCCCACAGTCACTTTTTGAATTTTGCCCAACAGGCCTTTGTGAACCATGTTGACTGCGCGGAGAAACCGACCGCGATCACTACGTTGCTGGGTGCCGATGAAAAACACCTTGTCTTTGTGTTTCTGGCAGGCCTTGCGGATCAGGGCATTTTCTTCCAACGTCAGCGTCAATGGCTTCTGGCAGAAAACATGCTTGCCAGCTTCCAACGCTTCAATCGCAATCTTGACGTGCCAGTGGTCTGGAGTGACCACGCTGACAACATCGATGTCGTCACGTTCGAGGACCTTGCGATAATCCTTGTACATGTCGGCTTTGCCCTTGCCGATTCGTTCATCGTTTTTGGCTCGTTCGGCATGCCGGGAATCGACATCACAGACAGCGACGATGTCACCGAAATTGGCATGAGCTCTGGCGTCGCCGGTCCCCATGCTGCCCACGCCAATGCATCCGATCTGAGGCCGGTCATTTTTGTCCTGGTTGGCGAACGCACGCTGCGTCCAGGGGAAACTGGGGGCGATGGCGGCCGCGGCTGATGCCACCGTGGCAGTTTTCAATGCATCGCGACGGGAGACAGTTGAGGGAGTGGAAGTTTTTTTGGAGTGTTTCATTTTGGAGGCAATTGCAATTCTGTTCGATTCGAAAGCCCAAAGTGGCCCTTCGATTCTAACGTGCCTTCACATCAAGTGCCAGAAAATGGTCCGAAACGGTCAAAGGCGGGGAGATAGTCGCCTTTGCTCAAGAAAGTGGGGCAATCGCGGGAGAGGCTGCCATTTTTCAACAAGCCTATCGAAAGAATGCTCTAGCAGAATCATGAAGAAAAAACCGCAGAGTCGCAGAGAGAGCAGAGCTTGCGAAAATCTAACGCGAATTTTACGCATCCTCAGCGAACTCTGCGCCTCAGCGGTTAGCTTCGCCCGTGGGGCTGCAGAGGAATTCGTTAGCTACGCAAGGCGCAATATCCGGCTTGATTACTACCATCGACAGCAATTTCTCGAACCAGCAGGCCATTTGACGGCTTCCTGCCTCCGAAATCGTATTAGGCCGCTTTTTAAGGTTAACTATCGCCAAATCGCAGATATCTTTGAATACAAGGAACTTGGCCGATCGCCAGTGAGTCCAAAGCCAGGTCCGGAACAACCGTGCTCATCGGCTGACCGCGAGTCCAAGTTGTCCGCGCGTTGATTCTCGGGCACGCCCGACTGGAACAACTAGTTTCTCAGCATCCGTCCCATTTTGATCGCCCCAAAAATCAGGCTGGAATTCATGAAGTCATTCTGGAAGTCTCGTTCTTGTAACCGACGTCCTCGACGAACCCTGTCCTACGGCAAGTTTGAACCTCGAACGATGCTCGCCGGTGACGTGTTTGTCGCTGTGCAAGATTCGATCCTGCTGATTGTGGGAGACGAACAGGCCAACCAGGTGGAAGTCTCGACCAACGCAGATGGCAGCGTCAATGTTGAAGGTGTTAACACAACCATTAATGGCTCCAACGGTTCGGTTTCGATCCCCGCCGATTTCATGCACCTGACCGTTTCTCTCGGCGGCGGCAATGACAGCTTCGATATCAACGGCGTGTTAATCCCCCACCATTTTTCGATCTACGGTGGTGCTGGTAACGATCAGTTGATGATTGAATCGGTCGATTCCCAGCTGATGCACTTTGAGGGCGGGGCTGGCGACGATGTGTTCGGGATCGCAAACTCCAGTTCGTTGCAATCCTCGTATGTCTATCTGGATGCCGGCAACGATACCTTGGCCGTTGACTCAATGGAGTCGCGACGCAACTTTCGAGTCTTTGGCCACGACGGCAACGACTTGATTACCACCAATGCGCTGTCGGTTAGTCGCAAGTTGGATGTCAATACCGACAATGGTGCCGATCAGGTATTAATGACTGGAAGTACGACCGCCGGCAATCGAGCTCGCGTCAACACCGGCAATGGTAGTGATTTTCTGGGAGTGA
>CAZJEK010000408.1:0-4381 GCA_964545005.1 uncultured Pirellulaceae bacterium | reverse complement strand
GCTGGGCTGATTCCAGATCCTGCTGGCAAGCATCACATTGGGAGTGAGCTTTTTCCAATGTCGCTCGAGCGGCTTCAGCGCGGGCATTCTGGTCAGAAAGCTGCGACGACAATTCTGAATGCTGATGCAGCTGTTGTTCGACCGATTGCTCCAGCTCGACGGTCTGGGTTGCCAGTTGCTGAACTTGTTGCTTCCCTGCCTCAATCTGTTCATCGAGGCGGGCCAGCTCGCGGGTCAGAGCTCGCAGCTCACTTCGACGAGAAACCAATCCCGACGTCGCTGATTTGGGACCGACAACGACCGAACCATCGGCTTCAACGATCTCACCGTCCAGAGTCACGAACCGGACGTGATGGCCATCGGGATGGTTTTCATGCAGATGCAGAGCCAGACCCAGGCTTTTGACGATCCAGGTTCCGCCCAGCAACAAACGGATGAAGTTGGCATGTTCCGGTTTAACCTGGACTAACCGATCAGCGCGGCCAACGACGCCATTGACGCCGTTCAAATTGATATCGGCATCGGTTCCCAGCTGGGGAGGCGACTCCAGCTGCACCAGCCCCACTCGTCCGTTCAGTGTTATCGTTTCGGCAGCGATTTCGTTGACCAACCGGGTGCCGTGGACCAAAACGTATTGGGCGATCTCACCCAAGGCGACGTCGACCAGGGCAGCGTGCTGGACGTTAACGGAGACCAGGTCGGCAACCAGACCCAAAATTTCGTTCTCGGATTGATCGGTGTCTTGAGCGAGCTTAAGCAGCTCTTTGGCACCGGCATTAATCCCTTCCAGCGTCTGTTCCAGCTCTTCAATGACTTTGGCGCGTTGCGCCATCCCGGCTCGCTGGGTCGTGAGTTCGTGCAAGCCTTGACGCTGCGACTCGAGTTCCCGTTTACACGTTTGCAACTGGTTTCGAGATTCCGCCAGGGTCGAGTTTCGGGACGCGGCGTCCGATTCGAGTGCCTCGATTTTAGCCAGGGCGGTATCCAACTGTTGCTGGGCGTTTTCAATCGTTTGCTGATAGGAATCCCGTTGCTGCAGCAAACGCTCTTGCGACTCGACCAGGTTTTGCAGTTTCGAATCTGAGGCGCTGACGGCGCGACCCAATTGCGTGATCAAGCCAGCCAGTTCAGCCTGCTCGGCTCGGCGTTGTTGGGCAGACTGAGTTGTTTCGGCGATCTCCGATTCGACCCGTTGCAGCTCGATCTCAAGTTGTTTCAACTGGTCGGAAGCATCGCGGAAATTCAGTTCCGCCGTTTCGGCTTCGGACTCGGCTTTTTCGATTCGTTGTTGCGATCCTTCGACACGTTGGACGGCGGCGTTCAGCTGTTCGCTGGCATGAGATTTTCTTGATTCGATGTCGCTTAATCGGGTTTGATTCAGCTCCAGCGACGATTCCGCGCGGGCGATCGCTTCCCTGACGGTGGCAGACTGAGCCTGTTGACGTTCCAGCTGTTCCGCGACTGAGCGAAGCTGTTGTTCGAATTCGGCCAACCGCTGCTCATCGCCCTCGATGGCTTCGTTCAGCTGCTGGGCGACCTGTTGCTGCTGTTCGATTTCCCGGTTAGCGAGGTCCAGTTTTTCAGAAAACTGTCGCCAATCTTTCGCCCCGACGTGTGTGCGCAACTCTCGCAGCCGATCGTTGTATTCCTTGTAACGAGCGGCCTTGGAAGCCTGAGCCTTGATCTTGCGGTAGCGGCTGCCAACTTCTTCGACGATATCGGCCAACCGGATCAAGTTTCCCTCAACGCGGGCCAACCGTCGTTCAGCGTCCCGTTTCTTGGCTTTGAAACGGCTGATGCCAGCGGCTTCTTCAAAGATCGCGCGACGATCCTTGGCATTGGTCGACAACATTCGTTCGACCTTGCCCTGTTCGATCAAGCTGTAGGCGTCGGTTCCGACACCGGTGCCGCGAAACAGTTCACGAATATCTTTCAGCCGCGTGGTTTCGCCATTGATCAGATATTCCGACTCACCGCTGCGGTAGACTCGACGGCTGACATGAACTTCATCGGCATTGAAGGCAAACCGATTGTCGGAATTTTCCAGCACGATTGTGGCGGTGGCTGAATTAGCCGGCTTGCGTCCGCCGGGCCCACCGGCGCCCTTGAAGATCACATCGGACATGTCCTTGCCGCGCAGGCTTTTGGCGCTTTGTTCGCCCAGTACCCATTTGATCGCGTCGACGATATTGGACTTTCCCGAACCATTGGGCCCAACGACCACCGTGATTCCCGCCGGAAACTCAAATCGCGTTTTATCCGCAAAGCTCTTGAAGCCAGTCAGTTCAAGCGCTTTCAGCATGTTCGATTACCGTGTGATCAAAACCAGAAGCAATGGCCAGGCGTAACTTGGTTGACGCTGACACCATGTCGAAGACTTAATTCTATGAGTCTGACCGTTTAAACCAACTCTTGATTTTATCAAACCCGGATGGTTCCGATACATCTGCGGCCTGAACTCGCGACGATCCTGTCTCGTCATTTCCACGGTCATGGGCTGAATCGGCGACCTGTTCACGACCCAACCGGGGGCGAGCATCAACGGCGATCCGCGCATTGATCGCGTTCGATTCGGAGGCATCCTGGAGCAGCAAAACCTGTTGGCGGTATCCCATTCCCAAGGAGGCAGTGTTTCGGATCACATCGGCAACGTCGGCCGAACACACTCGCGACTCCTGACCAAACTGCTGCGAAAACGTTTTAATTGCCGCCGTTCCATTGTTGCCAATGGTCACGGTCAAGCCAGGTTGAACGTGTACGTAACCAGGCTCAAATGCAGCCTGTTCTCCGAAGACAACAATCTCTGGCCGGTCTTTTCGCGAGATGTGAACCATTGGCTCAGATTCACTGGGCACCACGCACAGGAAAAAGCTGCTGCCCATCCATTCACCCTCGGTCATGCCGGGTGGGTTGACGCTGTCGCGGAGGGCACAGAAAGCGCCATACCGAGTTTCAGCCCCGTCAGCATCAAGCATCGCGGTCAACCTTTCGGTGGCCGCCGTGTCGTTGTTGGCCGACAACGCCGTTAAGGCCTGCCATCGGAAAGCAGGTTCGTTTTGAACTGCCTCCTCAAGCACCTTCAATCCGCTGGTATCTTCCAGGTAGGCGAGAGATTCAGCAGCGCGAAACCGCACTTCCAGATCCTGGTGTGTCAAGGCTCGGCGAAGAATTGGAACCGCATCGCGTCCAATCGCCTCCAGCCGCAGCGCCGCGAGGGAAGCCTGTGCTGGGTCACCAATTTGCTGTTCCAGTGTTTCCATCCGCTTGAGCGTATGGGATTTAGGCTCAGCAAAAGACACCTGGTTGATCACCGATACATAGTGACCGACATTTCGGCGATAATTTAGCGGCACCTGCAGTTCGATCAATCGATCCGTTTTGGGCTCGGCAACGCCATCTTGCCCCGATCTGGAAGACTGCAGGAACCGAGCGTTGATCGCCTGCGAGATCTGCATCGATGTCTTTTGATTGAATTTTTCAGGCTGGATGATTAACCCCAGCGGGCGATCCTTGATCACTTTTCCGCCGCCCAGAATAACGCCTTCCAGCTTGGTGTTGCCATCTTGACGGGCGGTAAACAGATCGTCGGTCAGCACCATCCCTCGTGCGCTGGCAGCGGCGTGCCCACGCTTGACACCGCGTCCCAATCGAGCCATCGGCAATAGTTCAGCTTCGATTAGATTCCCATCGGCAATCGATGTAGCGCCCGAATCGTTCATGGTAACGACTTTCAGGTCAATTCGATCGCCAGCTTTGGCGGCGGCAGGCAACTGCCCCTGCAGAATGACGATTTCCGTTTCGTCACTGGCCAGCAATTCATCCACATCGTCGATGCGATTGGATTTGGACATTGACTCCTGCAGGAACTTCCGTTGCCCAGTATCTTTGGCGGCACTTCCGGTACCTTTCAAGCCGACGATCAATCCAATTCCATGGATCTCTTTGCTGAGTAATCCCGAGATACCACAGACTTCGTTGATGTAACGCGGCCCTTTGATATCTTTGTTCTGATACTTGGCAAACGCTTCTGGAATGTCCGGCGTCTGTCCCCGTCGGATCATGTTTTGGCAGCCGGAAGAGACGATCAACAGCCCAGCCAGAAAAACTCGGCGACCGATTTTGGGTCGATTGAGTGAAGTAATGAGTTGATTTGATTCTGACTGCCGCATGTTTCCAACCTCCCTGTTGGTATCCGCTGAACGTCCGCCGACCACCTATCGGTAGCGCGAGCGCAGAATTTTGCCGCGCGAGAGTAGCGCCGGTCGAAACTGGTGTCAATAGCAGTATCCTTCTTCGTTGGTAGCGCTATCGCAGTTTTTTCTTGGAAATGGAAACCCGACGCGTGAGGGCCTGTTGATTTAGTCGTAAGGGAAACCCGAAG
>CAZJEK010000407.1:0-4397 GCA_964545005.1 uncultured Pirellulaceae bacterium | reverse complement strand
TTTTTCGAGAGGTCATCATCTACAACAAGCAGCTTCACGAATCGTTGAAACAGGAATTCCAATCCCCCGAGGCACAGCAAGCGATGAATTTTGCCAATTCTCGACTGGATCCCACGATCCGCGAGATCGGCGTGGCCCTGTTTGGCACCCCTCGGGAAGGCATCACCCCCGAGTTCGCCAAAGTCCTGCGACGTCGCATTTTGCACAAAGATGCCAAGTGGCTGACCTTGCATTTGAAGGACTCAGAGCAAAACCAGAAATTGGATCGCAATGCACCGTTTCCAAAATCCCTGCCGGTTTTACTGTCAGACGACGACACCAATATTCCGACCGCAATCAAGGAAGACTGAGTGACTGCAACGGAACCAGAACGGGGAAAAACACCGGCTGACACGCAACCGCCGGGTCATTCTTCGCGTGGAATTTTAGTCCGCGACTTGTCGATTACCGCTGGCCAGCAGGATTTGCTGACCAACGTGTCGGCTGATTTTCGCGATGGCGAAATCACGCTGATCGTCGGGCCCAGTGGCGTTGGCAAATCGATCCTGTTGCGGATCATTGCCGGTTTGATTGGCCCGTTCACCGAAGGCATCCGCTGGACCGGAGAAGTCTCTTTGAACGACCAACCTGCGGCGGCTGGAATCGCTGGCGTGGTATTTCAATCGTTTGCGTTGTTCGATGAGCTTTCTCCACTGAGCAACATGGAATTCGCCCATGCTTGTGGAGGCAAACACGCTAACCCGATGCCGTCCCAGGAATTGCTGGAACAACTCCGCGTACCCGCCAATGTTCCGACCTCGCGGTTGAGCGGTGGTCAGCGACAACGGCTGGCGATCGCTCGAACACTGGCCTACAACCCGCCCGCAATTCTTTACGACGAACCGACCTCCGGGCTGGATCCGGAAACGGGTCGACAAGTTGCCAACTTGATCCAGGAAACTCATCAATCGTTTGGCAAGACGTCGATCATCGTAACGCACGACTACCAGTCATTGCTGCCGATCGCCGATCGAGTCTTTTTACTTGATCCAGACGACCAGACGCTGGTCGATGTACCCGCCGACCAGTGGGATAAGATTCCCGATCGACTGGCCAAAATGGCTGCCGTCAGCCGCCAGATTCACGAAACGGTTGAAGAACCAACGTTGTCAAGTTCGCTCATCAAGCGGACCAACGAACTCTTCGTGCGAACCACCAATGCCGTGATTGCGCTGGCCATCGGCCTGGTCAGCTTGCTGCCAGTCTGGAAAAGCCCGTTGTGGGGCTTTCGTTTCCTGGCCCATTATGCGCGAATGGTGTTTGGCCCCACCGCGATCGTGTACTTGATGGCCTCGGGAATCATATCCGGCTTTGTGACAACGTATTTCACGTTCAAGTTTTTACCCTACGCGCGGTACACCGAACCGCTGTTGATGGAAGAGTTATTGACGGCGCTGGGGTTTGCGATGTATCGGATTTTCGTCCCGGTACTGTCCTGCGTGCTGATCGCCGCTCGTTGCGGCGCTGCGGTGACGTCGGACATTGGCGGACGGCAGTACGGGAACCAAATCGATGCGATGCGGACGTTCGGCGCCGCTCCGCAGTTTTACCTGCTGACACCGATCATGTGGGCGTTCCTGATTGGTACGCCACTGTTAAGTTATGCAGCCTATTTCTCAGCCAAGTACACCAGCCTGCTGACGTTCGTGATAACCGACAACGTCCACGGCCCCGATTACTGGCACCAGCATTTCCATCGCGGCATCGAGGTAGCCGGCCAATGGACCTACAAGGGATTCGGCTGGTTGATTTCGAAATTGCTGACCTGCGGGGTCGGAATCGCCATCATTTCCTATTTCCAGGGTCGGCGGCCGAAGTTCTCAACCACCGATGTCAGTCGCAGTGTGACCTCCACGATCCTGTGGGCGACATTGTTCTGCCTGTTCGTCCACTACGTGTTTGCCTTATTCGAATACGAAGGCGTGGTACCGAATTAATCGAACCATTCGTCCTCGGGATCAAAGGCTGGAACCGGAACGTTCAGAAATTTGATTTTGCCAATCAGCCGGTGACGACATCCCGGCTTGATTAATACTGACGTCCCCGGGGCAACATCAAATCGGACTCCGTCGAGTTCGATTTGACCTTCCCCTTCGAGCACGTAGTAAATTTCCGTCAGCTTCTTGTGGTAGTGCGTTTTCGTTTCAACGCCCGCATCAACGACATGTAACGACGCAATCTGGTCTGGATCATCGACGAACGCCCGCCGAGTCTGCCCGCAGGGACAATCCACCGGCTCGATGGAACGAATGTCGACAATCTTGAATCGTTTATCTGGCATCGAATTGGTCCTGTTGCAAACTCGACTGGCGGAAACTCATCCGGTGACCATTACGCTTCGGCATTGCGGCCAGCCAGTTCACGATCGATCATGAACAAGCCGCTGGGATTTCCATCGACCAGCTTCAGTTGGTCGAGCACATCACGAGTGGTCGCTTCCTCTTCCACCTGTTCGGTCACAAACCATTCCAGGAATACGTCAGTGGCGTGATCGGAGTGTTCCCGGGCCAGGTCCTTTAGCTTGAAGATGCACTGCGTTATATGCTGTTCATGTTCAAGCGTTTTTTCGAACAGTGATAATGGAGATTCATCAGCAATCTCGGGAGCGGCAATCTGGCTTAATGTGACTTTCCCATCCCGCTCCAGGACATAGTTGAAAAACCGGTCGGCATGCCCCAGTTCCTCGGTGTACTGCATTTTGAACCAGTTTGCAAAACCAGGCAGCCCCAATCGGTCGGCTTCGGCAGACATTGCCAGGTAAACGTAAGCCGAGTGAATTTCCTGGTTGATTTGTGCGTTGAGTGCAGCTTCAATGTTTGGCGAAAGCACGGCAGTCTCGTTGGAAAAAGATAGTTCGATATACGTAGGCCCAACCCCAGATCGGACCGAGCTGAGATTTTAGGGGCCGGTGGATTTCATGGGAACCCGGAACATGGAATACTGCGTCCGTCAGCCAAAACCAATTGATCACCGCAGAGACGAGGAGGAGGCTGAGTTTTCTCAAGATGATTCTCCGATCTCTGGGGCTCTACGGTTTTTATTCATCACACTGCTGAAAACGGTGTTTCAAATCAGTGCTCGAAAACGTTTTCTCAGCTGCCAAAACGCGCCCAGGTTCGACCGGTTTGCAACCCGTCGGGCCTCGTAATCCCGCTAGCAGCTCCACCCAAACTGCCGGGAACTAACCTGTTTCGCACATCGGTTTTCCGCAACTTGAGCCAAATTTTATTGGCGGTAGCAGATTGTCTGGATTCAGCCAGAGAAAGTTCCGATCAGATGATAAAGAACAATAGCGACCGAGTTTGATCGCCAACAAGGAAGTTTTCGGGCGAGCAGGTCCTGCTGATTTTCGAACGATTAAAATGTTTGAAGGTTACTGACCTGACCGCATGCCAAGGAGGCATTTATGGCCAGGATTGCATTTTCAATCGCCCTGCTGTTTCTTCTCCCCTACCCCTGGCTTGATGCCCAGGAAGCCCCGCAAAAGGCTCCTCTCGATCAACGTTCCCAGGAAGTCACCGCCGCCGATCAGCAACCGGTCGGCATGGACTCAGGGCTCTGGAAATGGACACCCGTCGCCGACTATCACAACTCGATTGTGGAAGTTTCCACTAGCGGCGGTTCGGGAACAGGTGTGCTGATCAAAGTCGATAAGGACCGCAAAGTCAAAGACGGCTACGAAGGACTGGTCCTAACAGCTTGGCATGTGATCCAGGACGATATCGTCGACGGAAAAATCAAGGTCAAGTATCGCAATAAGCGGCGAGCCAAAGGCTGCGTTGTCGTCGAGTACGACGAAGCAACCGACATCGCCGTGTTATGGGTCTGGGTCCCGGCCGATGTCGAACCCGCAAAATTGGCGACCGAACCAGTCAAACGCGGGGACAAACTGGAGCTCGTCGGATTAGGTGGCGGCACGAACCTGCACAATTGCGTCCGAGCATTCGAGTCCTCAGCATCGCCACCGACGAAACTGGAAAAAATCTATTCCGATGTCCCGCTGTTGCCTGGCGATTCCGGTGGCCCCGTATTCAATGATCGCCATGAAGTTGTCGGTATCATTTCCGGCGGCTGGTTCTGGTGGGAAGCCGGAATCAGAACGGCCTCCGGATCCATCATCCGAACGACTTGGCCAGCCCGGGCCAGCAATGTAGCGCCCATTCAGTCGATGATGGCCAGAATCAATGCTCACGCCACCGTCGCCGAAGCGATCGGAACGTCGACCAAGCGGTAGGTGGAATTGGGTTTGATCGCGAATTTGAATTCAAATCTGGAATTTCAAATTGCATATTTCAAATTGCATATTTCCTGACTCTAACGTTTTGTATGTAGGAGAATTTGGGTTGTTGTTTGGCGGC
>CAZJEK010000406.1:0-4407 GCA_964545005.1 uncultured Pirellulaceae bacterium | reverse complement strand
ACACCCCGTGCTCATGGGCGTATTGCAACGCGGACGTTACCTGCAGCCCGATTTCGACGATTTGTTCGATCGACAACTGGCGAGTTTCCCCCAACTTGCGGGCCGACAATATCGAGTGTGCACCGGATCGATTGCCCCAATGCGCCGATTGCCTGGGCTTGCGTCTGGCATCGGCGACTGACAGATGACCAGGACGGGCAAGGGGTTCGCTTAATTCAAAATCATCATGATCAATGAACTGGTCAATTGAATTCCCATCCAACTTCTCCATCGCATAAAAACAAACGCCCTGGTCCAGCCCAACGGTATAAACCGGAACGATATTCGAATGGTGAAGCTGAGCGACAATCTTGGCTTCGGCCAGAAATTTGTCGGTCTTATGATGTGCCATCACCTGGCGGGGTAGCACTTTAAGTGCAACGATGCGATCCAGCGACTCCTGGTATGCCTCGTAAACGATCCCCATACCACCGCGACCAAGCTCCTTCAGAATCCGATAGTCCCCCAGCGACTCGATGGATTCTGGACCGCGGGCGACGCGTCCATCGCGGCGTTTTTGCCGAGTCTCACTGCGAGCCTGCTCCAACAGCATCACTGTCGGCAACACGTCTCGAATCTCAGCGGCCAACTCAGGATAGCGATTGGCAAACTCGTTGATCGATGGCTCGTTTCCCTCGCGAACCAAACCGATGTACTCCTGACAAGCCAGCTCGACTGCTTCCAGGCCTGCTTCTGGAGAATCGACAGATTGGTCCAACGAGTCCGACATCAAAAATCGTCCCCATCAAATTCTGCTGCATCGCGAAGGCATTCTCGAAGCCGTTTGATCGCGCGAACGTAACGAATGCTGGCAGCTTTCTGTTCAATGTCCAGCAGTTCCGCGCATTCCTTATTCGACAGCTCTTCAAAGTGCCGCAGGGTCAGGATTTCACGATCCATTTCACTCAACCCCGACAATCCTTCGGCCAACCGATCAACTTGCTCCTTCCGCATGATGGCTTCGGAAGGCGACGTATGGGAACCGGATAACTGAATGGCAATCAACTGGCTACTGGCATCGCAGCGATGGCGCAGCACGCTGCTTTGGCGACGTTCGCGAGATGCATCTCGTTTCTGGACACTTAAATGCCGACGGTGAACGTTGATCAATGTCTGACCAACAATCAACCGCAACCAGACGAAGGGAGTAAAGCGAACTTCTTCAGCAAAGTGCCCCAGACGTTTTTCGGCGTCGAGGTAGGCTTCCTGCAAGATGTCATCCGGATCGACCCGACCGTACAAGCGTGGGTCCATCCGTACCTGGACCGTCCGCCACAGCCGTTCACGGTGCTCGGTAAAGTGGCGTGTCAACTCGCTACGGGTCATACGCAGTGTTGGCGACTCGTTTTCGACTTCCTCTTCGGAAGACATATCAAACGGCGGTATCGATTGAGAACCCGAATCAGACATTGCTTTCCAATCAGTAAGACTGATTCGATTGTTGTCACCTCTAACGCTGCTGGCAATGGTTAGACGCGTAGAAAACGCATCGGATTTCGCGTTGATAGGAATAGAGAGGTTGTTTCGATTATCTGTGTTGATCGAAACACCCAACCATTCAACGACATGTAAGGAGTCTTCGATGAACAGTTTCCGACATCGTCCCATTTCCACGTTGAATTCAAACGCGGCCCTGTTGGTGGCCGTGGTCAGTCTGCTGATTCTACCCGGTTGGTGTCTCGCTCAGCGCCCCAATCGATCGGATCGAGACTCGGTGATTCGCGACTTTTCTTCCGAACGAGACCGCTTTCGCACGCCTCGAAGTTTACCTCGATTCAGGTCGCCCACCGAACTGGCTCGGTTTCGTACGATCGACGGTTCAATGAATAATCCAATGGGCCTGTTTTGGGGCTCAGCTGGCTGCAATCTCCGGCGTCGGGTCCCTGCCGCGTATGCCGATGGTATTTCTGAACCGGCTGGCCAGGATCGTAAGCCAGCACGATCGATCAGCAACTATTTTTGCAACCAGAACCTGCAGGACATTCCCAACGATCGAGGCATGACATCGATGGTCTGGCAGTGGGGTCAATTCCTGGATCATGACGTTACGTTGACCGAAGTTGCCGAACCTCACGAGCCGTTTCCAATCCCGATCCCGACGGGAGATCGCTATTTCGATCCGTTTGCTGCCGGCGGTCAAACGATATCCTTTTTCCGGTCACAGTATCGCACGGGCCTGGCCGCTGATTTGCCACGCGAACAGGTCAACACGATCACCTCCTGGATTGATGCATCCAATGTTTATGGATCCGATGATGCGACCGCGACAGCACTTCGGACTGGCGTGGGAGGGCGACTGAAGGTGAGTGCCGGCAACCTGTTACCGGTCGACGACGAAGGCTTCTTTTTCGCTGGCGATGTCAGGGCCAATGAACAGGTTGGTTTGACGGCAATGCACACGGTCTTTTTGCGCGAGCACAATCGTAAAGCGGATGAATTGGCCAGTCGGTATCCTGAAATGTCGGATGAGCAGGTTTACGTGCGAGCCCGAAAACATGTTGGCGCTTTGATGCAGGTCATCACCTACAACGAGTTTCTGCCGGCATTGATGGGGCCCGATCCGTTGGCACCGTACGAAGGTTATAACCCGCTGGTTTTCCCAAACATCTCGAACACCTTTTCGACAGCCGCCTACCGAGTCGGTCACACCATGATCCCGACCGAAGTGTTGCGACTCGACAACCAAGGTCGCCCCGTTGCGACACCGCTGTCATTGGCCGACGCGTTTTTCAATCCTGCCAACATTCGCGAGGTTGGCATCGATCCATACCTGAAAGGACTGACTGAACAATTGGCTCAAGAGGTCGATACGCGGGTGGTCGGTGACTTGAGAAACTTCCTGTTTGGAAATCCTGGCGCCGGTGGATTTGATTTACCTGCCTTGAACATCCAACGTGGACGAGACCACGGTTTGGCGGACTTCAATTCCGTCCGCGCATTCTATCGATTGCCTCGGTATCAGCGGTTCGACCAGATCACCTCCGACCCGGCGCTGGTGGCGGCTTTTGAAATCGCGTATGGATCCGTTGATAACATCGACCCCTGGATCGGAATGCTGGCCGAAGATCATCTGGCTGGAGCCAGCATCGGACCGACATTGCAGCTGATTCTGCGACAACAATTCGAAATGCTGCGAGATGCCGACCGCTTCTGGTACCAGCGAGACTTTACGCGGCATGAGCTGAAGGAACTTGAACATACAACGCTGGCGGATGTGATTGAAAGAAACACAGGGGTCAGGAACCTGCGGCGCAACGTGTTTTTCAAATAGGCAAGGGATATTGAATAAAAATACAATCCCGACACGCCAGCGAGTGGATCTCATAAACGCTGAAGCGAGAAGTCTTAAACTTGAGCATTCTCGTCATTCGCTCGCGAAAGTTTTTCACTCACCTGATTCGCAGTCTCGGGGATCAACACCAGCAAGCATCTCGTTGATCGTGTCGATCCTGAAAATCCTGTCCAACTTTCAGTTGAATTTTGCGTACGCCATCCATCTTGAGCAAGGTTCCATAAAAAGGACAGGATGGACAAGATAAACATGATCAACAAGATGCGTTTTCGCAAAACCGAGTCAATCGCCAAGTTAACCTGAGCGCTAACCAGTTCGGCCGCCCAAAATGACAGCCTCTCCGCGAAAACTTTGTGTTGCGTGGCGTTCCAGCTTTCACCTGGCCGAACCAATCTGACGATTGGAATCAGCTTTCGCTGTTTGTGTCCCCAGCCAGGAACTCGACACCGAAATCCAACATGACGATCGCTGCCTCCACTTGTCGCTCCATTCGCGTGGAAGATTGCAGTGTCTTCAACCGTTGACGGGAATGCTGACCACGACCAACTGCGGCCAGAAAAATCTTTCCATCCTTGTCGACAGGTGCGTCTGGCCCCAAATGGCCCGTGACGGCAATCGAGAAATCAGCTTCGGGGGTCCGAGACAAGGCCTGCTCCGCCAAGGCTAATGAAACCTGAGCAGACTCGGCGGAGAATCTTGCCAGCATCTCAGCCCCAATCTGCAACCAGTGCTGTTTCGATTGCGGCCGGTAAACCACCAGTGAACCGCAGAACCAGTTGGAAATGCCCGGACACTGCCCCAGCAAAGCGGCGCCCATCCCACAAGTACAACTTTCCGCCAAAACGATCCGCCGCCTGGAACCGGCCAGCGTGTCCGCCAAACGTTGAGCTGATGTTGTCGCCGCCTGCCAATCAATCATTCGGTGATGGGGCGATCCGCAGCTGCTTCGTCACCGGTTTGCTCAGAATCACCATTCTCGGGCCTGACGGGAGGTGCTACGGTAGGCGAATTCGCTTCTGCTTCGTCGTCCAGCAGCTTTGGCCGTTGCAATTTTTGGCGAATCCCGTCTTCGGGAA
>CAZJEK010000405.1:0-4408 GCA_964545005.1 uncultured Pirellulaceae bacterium | reverse complement strand
GTCAAACTTGTTGGTGAATCTTGCCAACGCTGTCCATTGCGAGAAGGTTACGAAAAAAGGGACAGGATGGACAAGATTAACATGATCAACAGAATGCGTGTTGCAGAATTCGATTCCATCGACAATTAAACACGGGCGCCAACCACACTTGCTCAACGCCTAACCGATGATCTCGTCAATCACTCGATACGGCAGCACGCCGGTCAACTTTTGATTCAGTCCCTGGAACGGGTAGCTGAGTTTTTCCGGATCCAGTCCCAATAGATGCTGAACCGTAGCGTGGAAGTCCCGCAGGTGGACGGGGTTCACCGCTGGTGTGTAACCAACTTCATCGGTCTCGCCGTAGGTAATGCCCGGTTTGACGCCGCCGCCAGCCATCCACAATGTAAACGCTTCCGGGTTATGATCGCGGCCAATGTAAGTCATCTTTTTGCCGCCGCGGTTTTCCTGCATCGGCGTCCGACCGAACTCACCGCTGAAAATCACCAGGGTGTCTTTTAACAAATCACGTTGCTTCAAGTCCGCCAACAGTGCGGCGATCGGCCGGTCGACCTGTTCGCATTTGTTTTTGAAACCGGCGTTCAAGGCTTCGTTTTTGTCGGCCCCGTGGGAATCCCAACCCCAATCGAACAGCTGAATAAATCGGACACCTTGCTCGGCCAGCCGACGAGCCAACAGGCAGTTATTGGCAAACGATTCTTTGCCTGGTTGCGTCCCGTACAACTCGTGAATGTGTTGGGGTTCTTGGGAAATGTCCATCACCTCCGGTACCGCAGTCTGCATCCGGTAAGCCAGTTCATATTGCTTAATCCGGGTCAGCGTTTCCGGGTCACCGTAAGTCTCATACGACAGTTTGTTCAGTCGCGACAACGTATCCAAAGTGGCTCGTCGGCGGTCGCGAGTCACTCCTGCCGGGTTTTCAATATTCAACACCGGTGAACCCTGGGAACGACATTGGACGCCTTGGTAAACCGAAGGGAGGAATCCGCTGCTCCACAACGCTTTGCCAACTCGCGGTAGTCGGCCACCGGAAAGCAATACCATGAAACCGGGCAGGTCGCTGTTCTCGGTGCCCATCCCCCAGGTGACCCAGGAACCGATGGACGGATAACCCATCCGGGCCTGGCCAGTGTGCACCATCAGCTGAGCAGGGCCGTGGTTGAATTGGTCGGTCTGCATGGTCTTGATGAAACACATGTCGTCGACGTGCTTGGCCAGGTGCGGCAGCCGATCCGATACCCAGGCACCACATTCACCGTGTTGCTGAAACTCGTACTGCGGCCCCAGCATTTGTGGTGTGCCTTGAATAAAGGCAAACCGTTTTCCTTCCAGGAACGAAGCCGGGCAATTCTTGCCGTCCAGCTTTTTTAACTCCGGTTTATAGTCGAACAGCTCCAGTTGGCTGGGCGCACCAATCATGTGCAGGTAAATCACTCGCTTGGCGCGGGCGGGAACGGTAGCAACCTCCTGAGTCTGGCTGGCGACGGCCGACTTCATTCCGGCTGCCTGCGTCGCCATCCACAACGCCCCGAGACCGGTCGTGCATTGATTGAGGAACTGTCGCCGGGTCGAGAATTGCAGTTGGCGGCGAAAGAGTTCGGTTTCGATAGTGGTTTGATCCATGATCAATTGATTCCAATTATTTGGTCAGTACTTCGTCCAGATTCAGCAAGACACGGGCAGCGGTTGGCAACGCTGCGGTGAATTCTTCTGCTGGGAACTGGCCGACCAGTGATTCGAGCTGATTCAATTCGTCATCCGTTGGGGGACGACAAACGGCTCGGGTAAATCCATATTCCAGCTGCTCACGAATTTCATCGGAATGCTGGGCCATCCCTTGAGCCAAGGCTTCAGCACATTCGGCAAAAGTTTGATCGTTCAGCGTCACCAAGGCTTGCAGTGGCGTGTTGGAACGCAACCGTCGGGGAGCACACAGTTCGCGAGAGGGAGAATCAAAGGTGGCAAAGGTGGGATAGGGAATGCTGCGTTTGGTGTAGGTGTAAATCGATCTGCGGTAGCGATCGGGATCACCAACTTCAGGTGTCTTCCAGTCATCGCGAACAAACGGACGCCAGACGCCACCCGGAATCGGCGGATGGACCGGCGGGCCTCCCAGCTTTTCGGTCAGCAAGCCGGAAATGGCCAACGCCTGATCGCGAACCATCTCGGCGGGTAAGCGATGACGCGGGCCGCGAGCCAGCAACCGATTTTGTGCGTCTCGCTGTTGGAGTTCCGGTCGGATCACTGAACTTTGACGGTAGGTTCGCGAGAGTACGATCTCGCGAAGCAACGATTTAAAACGATAGCCAAGATCCTGCTGAAATCGGACCGCCAGGAAATCCAGCAATGCCGGGTGAGAGGGTAACTCGCCCGAAGCGCCAAAGTCTTCCTCGGTCGATACGATTCCGACGCCAAACAACCGCGCCCAGACTCGATTGACGGCGACGCGCGCTGTGAGCGGATTGTCCGGGCCGGCCATCCATTTGGCCAACGTCAAGCGATCGATTTTTTCACCTTCCGGTAATGGTGGCAGCGAATCCGGCGTTTCAGGTGTCACTTGATCGCCCTTGGTCAGGAACGACCCACGATTGAAAACGTAGGAAGGCCGAGCCAGCCAATCCGGTCGCTCTGCCATCACCGGGACCGAAGTGGAGGGGATCGAGTTGCGCTGCTTCCGCTTTTCGGACAGCTGCTGCCGCAATCGCTGTAACGACTCGTCTTCCAAAAGTTCGGTAAATCGATGGTCCTGAGAAACAGCCAAGTGGCCTCGTTTGGCAACGATCGGAAAGGCACCCAAGGCATACGCATTGTTGTGAAGAGTAACCTTCAGTTGGCCCGTATCCGGGACCTCGATCGGCTGGGCTGGAATAAATGCCACGGTGCGCGGATGGTGGATTCTGGAAAACGCCGACGCACCTCGGCCAGACTTGGGGTTCAGGCTTTCTTGTGGATCGAAATACGGATCGGGCTCATCAATTAGAATTCGTTTCAGTTCAATCGATGTTTCCTTGCCGTCAGGCGCGATCATGCTGGCTTCGACCAGGGACAGCGAAAAGCCCCATTCGGAATCCGCCAGGGCGGTTTCCGGATTCAAGGGCAGCCCGACAAAACGAATCGCGGTCATTTGCTTCAGCGATTCGGGTAGCTCAGCAATCAAGCTTATGGCGGTGCCTCGCGAAACCGTATCAACGGTATGGAATTCGGCATGATCCGGTTTAGATTCCACGACGACCTGGGTGTCATTGTTGGTCGAAGCTTGCATGTCGGTGATCGGCAGCCAGGCTGCGTCATCGGCAACGAGCGAATTTTCCTGTTGCCAGATCTCGTTTTTCAAGCGTTCAATCTCGTTGTCCAAGCGGGTCGCCCGTTCGACATCGGCCTCATCCAAAGGCGCTTGCACGTGCGGCCAGTCATCGTCCAGATCAACATCTCGACTGTTGTTGAAGAAAGCCGCAAACTGATAATACTCTTCGTGCTTGAACGGATCGTAAGGATGACTGTGGCATTGAACGCAGCCAAAGGTCACGCCTTGCCAGGCTTGCCATGTCGTGTTGACTCGATCCAATACCGCGGCCACGCGAAATTCTTCATCGTCAGTACCACCTTCCTGGTTGGATTGCGTTAACCGATGAACGGCGGTGGCCACGCGATCACTGGTCGTCGCATCGGCCAGTAGATCGCCGGCAATTTGCTTGATCGTAAAATCGGAATAGGGCATGTCCTGATTGAAGGCCTTGATCACCCAGTCGCGATACTTCCAGATGTTGCGCCGTCCATCCATCCCCAGTCCCTTGGAATCGGCATAGCGGACTTGATCCAGCCAGACACTGGCCCAGCGTTCACCAAAAGCCGGGCTGTCGAGCAAACGATCGACGACGGTTGCATAGGCTTGGTCGCCTCGAGCTTCCAGGTCCTGAAGAAACGCCGTCCGTTGCTCGCTGGTGGGCGGCAGTCCTGTCAGGTCCAAAGACACTCGTCGCAGCCAACGCTGGGGTGACGCGTCTGGGCTGGGCTTGATCTGTTCCCGTTCCAATCTGGCCAGCACAAAGTTATCCAGCCCTTGCAGCGGCCAATCTGTTTGTTGGACCTCCGGGATCTCAGGCTGAAGAGGTTTTTCATAAGCCCAGTGACCCTGCCACTTGGCGCCCTGCTTGATCCATTGCCTCAGCGTCTGTATCTCGTCTTCGTTTAATCCCTCGCCGTGTTCGGGAGGAGGCATTCTCATATCCGGGTCATCGGATTCGACCCGTTCGATCATGACCGAAGCATCGGGATCACCAGGTTCGACGACCCAGCCATCGGGCGGCAATACTCCCTCAGCGGTCACGAAAGATAGGTCGGCGGCTTGTTTGACGCCACCATGGCAAGCGGTGCAGTGGCGATTGATAATCGGACGGACTTGCGAATT
>CAZJEK010000404.1:0-4410 GCA_964545005.1 uncultured Pirellulaceae bacterium | reverse complement strand
CCCGATGACTGGTCGCAAGCACCGTTACCGACGGCACTGATCTATGAAGAGAACGTCGACGGCACGACGATCGATCGGATCTACTTCCAGTGGGACGACAATGCCATCGAAAACACCTGGCTGGAGATCAAGACGTTGGCTAATTCGGCCACTGGCATGCCGCTGGAAAGCGATGCCTATTTCGGCAACGCGATTGGAGAGTCTGGCAATGATCCGGACAATGCGATCGTCAACTTGCTGGACGTCGCCATTACTCGGGAAAACCAAACGGGTTTTGGAACGGCGGAAATCGACAACCGTTATGACTTTAACCGCGATGGCAAAGTTAATTTGCTGGATGTCGCCATCGCTCGCAGCAACCAAAGCGGCTTCACGCCGTTGAACTTGATCACACCGGGTGGGTCAAGCGGCAAAGGCTTTGGTGGAAAACCCACGGGCGGCAAAGTTTAGGTTGAACTTAAGATTTGAAATCTGACTCTAACGTTTTGCATGTAGTGATTTCCGCAAAGAGCAGCGGTTTGAAGATCGCAGTTTTTAGTCGGTAAACTGGCCTCATCAGTGGACTGGAGGGAAACGCAAAGACACGAAGTCGCAAAGACGCGAAGTTTCTCCAAACAAGCCAAGCGGCAAGTGGTTGTGAAATCCAAAACTAGGTGAATTGCAGGGCTTGGTGAAGGAATCGAATCACACTTTGCGACTTTGCGTCTTGGCGACTTTGCGTTGATCCAATGCAACCTCACCTCTGATTTCGAAATACATACATTCCGGTAGAGTCAGGAAATCTGAGATTTACTGTGACACATTCAGCTGGTTATCGATCCGGTAGACACCGGGTTGCAGGCGAAGTTGTCGGACAATTCGATCGGCGTCCTGTTGGGTGGCAACGTTACCGCGGACGGTCGCGGTTTTGTTTTCGATCGAGATTTCAAACGCGCCATTCAAGCTGGCGACACTGGGTTGGCTATAAAAACTATTGTTGAATCGGTTGACGGTTTGACTGGGAGTAATCGTTGGAAAGGAAAACTGGGGTCGAAGCTTGGCGCGAATCGGGGTTGAGCGTCGCGAGACAGTGAATCCGGTTGAGCTACCGCCGAAACCACCTGCTCCGCCGAAGCCGCCACCAAAACCGCCTGTTCTGCCAAATCCTCCGCCGGCGCCGCTTCCAACGACAGGCGCGTAGCCATCATTGACATTACCCCCAAAAGAATTGACGTTGCCGTCGGTGGTGGTTCCATCGGAACTGTTCGAGGCCACTCCTGGGCCGAACGTTGGCGAGGCAGCGCCGACAAAACCTAGTGCTTCCACGTTTTCCGCGGTGGAGCCAACGAAGCCTTGGTTGCGACGATCTGTGATTTCCCCCCCCAAGCCGGTCAGGTTGTCAAGGTCGACGTCCTCGCCCTGATTGAGTGACCCTGCATTGTTGGTTGTTGTGGTTGGTGTGGTTGGCGTCGTCGGCTGTTGAACGACGGGCGTCGTGGGGACGCCTGGATTGACGTCTTGCCCTTGAGCGAATTGGGACAGGGACAAAACCAGACCACAAACCAATGCGAGACGAGCAGACGTAAGCGAGCATTTCATGGGGGTCCACCTTTGAACAAGGATTGGCGTTTTGCACCTGGCCGGCGGTGGCCTGGCGATGGCAGTATTTTCGTTCCTATTCACTGTTTCGGTATAAAACACATTGTCAAGCAATTCGTTTCGGTGGGAAACCAGGAATCACGATTGCGATGGCCGTTGCCAAGCGAAAAATGCAAGAAATTTCGGTAATCGTTATAGTTTTACGTTAACGTCTGGAAAACGACGAAACAGTCTGCCAATCTCCGGGGTTTTACTGGTGGTCAATCACTGCCAAGATGACGTTCGTTTCGAAAACCCGCAATCTTTAAAGGATACTCATGCGAGCCCTTGCCAATTTCTCGCCAAACTTCCGCCGATCGAAATTCATTCGAAATTGCCCGCTGGCTTTGTCGTTGGCGATTGCCGTCGTTGTTGCCTGCTGTGCACCAGCCACCGTGGTCGCATGGCAGGAGAGTGATATCCCTGAACGGCCTCCGACAGAGGAATTGCTTCCCGAAACCGTCGTCACCTTTGTCCAAATTGACAATTATCGTGACCTGGCCGAAAAATTCCGCGATTCCGCTGGCGGACAATTGATGGCAGACGAATCGGTCGCTCCGCTGGTCGAGGGGTTGTGGAAAGAGGCGCGGTCTGCCTACGACGAAAACGCCCGTGATGAAGTTGGGATCGATCTTGACGACTTGACCAGTCTGCCGGAGGGCGAGTTGGTTTTTGCAGTGATTGCTCCCCGGCGCAAAAACCCCGAGTTTTTCATGCTGCTGGAACTCAACAACGACAACGATCAACTCAATCGGGTCCTCGATAGAACTCGCGAGGTGATCGAAGAGGAATCCGGGGAAGGAATCGAAACCGAAACGACGGATGACGGTTTTAAAATTGAAAAGTTTCGGGCTGATGACCGCATTGTTCACTATTTCCGCCACGAAGATACGCTGGTTGGCTGTACCTCTGAAGAAGAGTTGAACGCATTTATCGATCGTTGGATGGGGCGGGAAGTTGAGAAAACCCGACCGTTGTCGACTAATCGCAAGTTCGTCACGATCATGAACCGCTGTCTGGGGACCGATGAACTGCGGCCCGAAGCCCGGTTTTTCGTGGACCCAATCACTTTTGCCAAGAGTGCGACTCGCGGCAACCTGGCTGCTCAAACGACGATCAACTTCCTGCCCCTGCTAGGCCTGGATGGTCTGCTCGGGGTCGGTGGCAGCATGTTGCTGTCCGAGGAAGAATTTGAATCGGTCGCTCACTTCCACATGTTGCTTTCCAATCCGAAGAAAGGCATCTTCGAAATGTTGGCCTTCAAGCCAACCGACTACGAACCCGATTCGTGGCTGCCGGCGTCGACCAACCAGTATTGGACGACCAGTTGGGATGTGCCCAAACTGTTCGATGAGTTGCGAAAGATTATCGACATGATCCAGGGAGAAGGCACGGTCGACGAGTTCTTTGCCAACAACGTCAATCCCGAACTGGATATCGATTTTGAACAGGATGTCATTGGCAGCATCGATGGACGAGTCACGTTTGCACAATGGATGGAGCCACCGGCCAAGCTGAATAGCAACGTGACCACCTTGGCCGTGAAGCTGAAAGACCTTGATAAGTCCAAAGAGGTCATCGACAAGTTTATCGAACGCATCAACCGCGATGCGGAAGAACCCAATGTGGTTGCGTTTGAATACAAGGGACTCACCTATTGGTCCGAGCCCGAAGGACGTGCCGAAGAGCGGATGGAGCGGATGCAGGAGTTTCGCAATCGTCGGTTTGAAGAACGAAACGACGGTCAAACCCGCGTGACTTTGGACATAAATGCTCAGAGCCCGGGAATCGCGTTGATTGGCGATTCGCTGGTATTCGCGAGCAGCGTCTCGTTTTTGAAAGCGGCGATTGACACCGAGGTCGGTGAGCTACCGGCTCTTCGCGACGATGATAACTATCGTGAAATTGCCGACAAAATGGCCTTGATGCTGGATAAGGAACTACCCTCAGTCATCTTCTATCAGAATCCGGAAGAAACGATGGAGATGCTGATGGAAGTAGTCAAAGCCGAAAACACCAGGGAAATGATCCGGCAGGGAGCTGAAAGCAGTCCCCGTTTTGCTCCTTTCGCTCGACAGCTGGAACAGAATCCACTGCCTGAGTTCGACAAGATCAAAAAGTACTTCACCAAATCCGGTGGCTATGCGACATCGGATGAAACCGGCTACCACTTCCTGTTTTTCAATCTGAAACCGAATCTGGACGAGGAGTAGGGAAGGTAGCTTGGGTCATTAACGCCATCGGTCTATGTGAGAACCGCGAAGCGGTGACAGGCCTCCTGCCGGCGGGCCAGCTGGCCGGGGGCTGACAGGCCCGGAGGGCCGGCAGAGCCTTTGCCGGGGGTGGTAACCCCCGGTCTTAGAGCGAACGGAATGATCAGGCCCGGAGGGCCGACAGAACGACTCGAAAATCTGTTTGGTTCAGTTCTATTTGCGGGCGACTGATTTTGGCACTGGCAAAGCCTTCTTTTTATTTTAGTAAACTCTGTCGGCCCACCGGGCCTGGCGTTGGGATGGGTGCCGTACCGGGGGTTCACACCCCCGGCAATGGTTGTATCGACCCTCCGGGTCTGAAGGACATCAGCTGTTACTCTTGCCGCGAAGCGAATTATCCGGGGGCAGGCCACGAGAGCCCACTCGCTTCCGCGTTTCCGCATTTAGAAGTTACTCGCGCAGTTTTTGCTTGGGAATGGAAACCCGAAGCGCGAGGGCCTGTTGATTTAGTCGTAAGGGAAACCCGACGCGTGAGCGAGGACTACACAAGTGCCGCCCGAAGGGCGGCTTCTCCTCACTT
>CAZJEK010000403.1:0-4427 GCA_964545005.1 uncultured Pirellulaceae bacterium | reverse complement strand
GCCGACCAGGCATCGTACCAGTTGATATTTGCCGCCGCACACCGCGCTCGTGCAATCGGATCATCCTCTTTTCGCGTGCGACTGGCTGGGAAGAAAAGGGAATACAGCTCATTGGTGACCTGATACTGCGCCATTTGAAACGGGGCAGGTATTGTAATGTGAATGACGTTGTTCGATTCATCGGTCGAAGAGAAAACAAGTTCGGGACTTTCCTTTTCTGGAACCGGAACAAATCCATCGTCAAATTCCTTGGCAATGCGTTGTTTGTCGGATCCGTGCAGACCCTGAATCATGGCCGGAAACTCAGACAAGAAACGATACAACACGCGTTTGGCGACTGGCTCAATTGAAACCAGGGCGGTGTCCAAAGCCTCTGATTTCTCTTCGGCGGTTGCTTCGACATGAGTACCGACCAATTTATCGACCCACGCGCGAACCTCTCGTTGCGCTTTGGTTGTCGGTGCGATTTGCTGCATCTCAAAAACCTGGTCAGGGGTGCTATATTCGGCAGATCGCAACAAGTTCGGCCAGCAGCGATAGATCAACTCAGTCGACCGGTGTTGGGAAGACTCGTAAACTACCGATAGCGAGTCGGCCCAAATCTCCCCATCTTCAATCGCATCGGCAGGCATCCCCGCTGCGAGGCGGAAAAACTGCGATTCTTTTTGATCGATCACCACTTCGATCGCGGGATCGGTAACGTCATCAGGTCGCAGTTGTTTCCGCAGCCAAGTTTTCTGTTCGGCGGTGCAGGAATATTTGCTAACCCACAAAGCCGCGAAGAAATCCTGCATCGAACGATCACGAAACTTCAGTTGCTCCAATGTATGACTGGAATCCAGTACCGCATGCAATATGAAGCTGTTCAGCTTGCCCAGGGAAACAAGTTCGTCGTCAAATCCATTGCCGGATCGTTTCAGCGTCTTATCGATTAGTGGTCGATAAGTCTCTAGCAGCTTCTCCAAGAACGTTTCCATCGGATTCCCTTTCGGAATCCCGTTCGTATAGCCTTGTCGAAGCGACTCAAAAGCGAGCATGGAAAACCAAAACAGGGCTGGTCGTTTTTTCATTACGCCTGATGATTGCGATCGAAGATCTTTCTTCAAAGTTGCATCAATCGCTCGCCAGTAGATGTCGGCCGCCGTTTGGATCCTAGGCAGGTCTTCGTCAGGAATCTTGAGAATCATTTCCAACATGCGAGGATTGGAAATGACATCGGCTTCCAATCGCTTGAGCAACGCGGCTCTTTTCTCCCCCAGAAACCTGTTAATTTGATCGGGACTGAATTGATCAATCTGCGCAAATTTCCAAGGGCCGGATAGGTCAAAGAGATACGTCCAATAAAGCTGAATCGATTGAGGGCGTCCCGAAACAATGCACTGCGCCGTAGGGCATACTGTTTCCAATAATTTCGCCAAGCTTTCGGCGCGCTTCTGGGGTTGATCCTGGCTGGTTTGGTCGAGCGAGTCGACGATCAGCGTAAACTGTTGTGTTGCTATCTTTCGTTGAATTAATTGCCAAGCCACTTGTCGGTTCGGGGTTTTCTTGTGATGAAAGTTTTCAATCCACCGATCAACCAGCCAACCATCTTCGCCACAGTACGCTGTGGCTGAGACCGGCAGATTGTCAAATTGGACGGCAATCACCAAGTGCCCTTTCATCCAGCCCCCGCGCAGGGACTGAGCCTGAATCATGGCGGTGGTTTTACCTATGCCGGCATCGATGGTCAGGCACAGCAGGCGTGATTCGGGATTGATCAGGAACCGACCACGATCGGGAACTTCCTTCCACTCGCATCCGGTCGGCATTTGATGCCGGGCAAACGCATTGTGATTCTTCTTGCGGGCTTCGCGGGCCAGCGCGAAAAGTTCCGGCTCCAGACATTCCTCGGCGTGCTCGGGGGGAGCATCCAAGTACCAGATGCGTTGGTCCTCGATCAATGGAGTCTGAGGTCTGCCGTGAGGAAATTTGAGCATTTCAGAGGTTGGTAAGCAGCAGTTGGATTAGTCGTAATCAAGGGATGTTACTTCCATCCGATCATCTTATCCGAAGGTAGCCGTAAAGATCCACCGCTGCCGTTGGGGATCCGGGAAAGGCCCCTTATCGAATTTGACGTTTTGGGTCGTGCCCCATTTTTTTCACTTGGAAGTGCCTTTACTTGCATGAACAGACATTCGTTTGTCAAAAAACTGGTTGCCAACTTGATGAAAGATCACGACGAATTCACCAAGCAGTGCCTTTGATCTGTTGGGAACTTGAACTCGCTATTCCAAAACTAACTCAATACTCACAAAGGCGAAAAGAATGGCTTTGAATCCCAAAGACAACCGTGATCTATTCCGTTTCGACCCGACTTCCCCGGATATTCTTGAAAGCCACAACGCGAAAGAAATTCCGGAAAAAGAACCATTTAGATTCGTTTCTGGAACCAGGCACCCATCGGAAAAAGACCTCAGCCCATACTTTGAGTTGAGCGGCTCGGGTTCACTCATTCTGCCCGCGACTGTACCGCTGGTAGGTCATCCCAACGACAATTCGCGGCGAATCGCCCTTTACTCGCGCGATATTGTGATCCCGTCTGAAATACGCGCGTCGCATACAGCCATTTTTGCTCCAACCGGTGGTGGGAAAAACACGAAGCTGATTGAGGCGGCGCGTTTGCATGCACTGAAAGACCCAGATCACACCGTTATCAATCTGTCGCTGAAATCGGCAGATTTTGGATTGACGCAGAGAATCTGCGAAGAGTACGGAAAAAAACTTTGGACGATCAATTTGACGAACTCTTGGCGTGGGGCTGGATTTAATCCACTTGATACCAAATCCGAGCCCATGGCTTTTGCGACGATCAATTGTCTGGCCGATTCCGTTAACAACCGCTATTCGAATGACTCACGATTTTGGAAGCGTTGTATGGTTCAAGCGTTGCGGTCGTTGTGGCAAGAGGGGATCCGGTCGTTCCCGGAGATGCTTGAATTCTATTCTGCAGGACACTCCGAGGTCATCCGGGAATTGAGGAAACACCAAGGAATGGGTTCTCGAAAATTTGCCGAATTCTTGGCGTCTGGTTCGCACAACGCTGAAACCGTCATCGCAGAGATCGTTTCTTCTTTGGATCCCTTCGGAGCCGATCCGGTGGCACGGGCGATGGCGCATAGCGAGCTGCCGGTGGATCGGATGTTTGATGAACCAATTTGCCTTCATGTGGAAATTAACGAAGCCAGCTTGGACGATCTTCAGCCGATCTATCAAATGATTGCCAGGACGATTCTGGATCGAGCTATTGAGGCCGCCGAGCAGCAATCGGGCGAGCCCAATCCTATCACGTTCTTCTTCGACGATATGCCCTCGCTTGGGGGGCACGTACTGAGCCCGGCACGATTGATGACAATGCGTTCCAGAAATATTGGAGTCCTTTGCGGGATCCAGTCATTGGCCTCATTGGAATGTGCGTATGGACCGGCGACTCAAGCCCTGATCGATAATTTCCACACGAAGATTATCCTGCCCGGCGCACCCGCCTCGGACACCGATTTCTTTTCAAAGGCAAGCGGCCAGAGAACGGTAGTCTTTGCAAGGGCCGAGCCAGCCACGACCAACGTGATCCAACAAAGGCTCCTGTCGTCCGCCGCTATCCGTTCTCCCGAATACTCACATTTTCTTTTGGGACAGCCGGCTACGTTGATGCTCGGAGCACTTACTTTCCAAGCATATTTGCAGCGGTCATTCGAGTTGCCTGAAATGGCAGAATTCTATCGTGAAGCCAAAAATATCACGGGCCGTGAACGCCTTCGTTCCCGCCGACTGCGACGTAAAAAACGAATTTCAACTGAGAGTGAAAGGAAGAAGGTGGGCATTGAAATCCCGAAAGGCATTACCGATAGTCGCGGTTGGAGCGACGATCAAATTCGCCAGAAAATCGATACCGTTCGCAACAAGCTGGATTGGAAGAACACCACGGGTTCGGCCAAAAAATGGTGGCTGGCATTTGAGGGCGAAAACAAGCATCGACTCGCCCTCGTGCTCAGGTTGTGTGAAGAGCTGGCCAACAGAAAAGCTACCATCACAGAATTCTTTTTGGCTTACGTCTACAGCAACACAGACAATATTCAGGCGAACCTATGCTACCTCGATTACACGAGGTTAAAGAAAGAAGAAGAACGCAAAAAACGAGAGGGAGACAACTAGCATTGCCCAAAGCAATTGTGCCGGAGCGAGCATTGTCTTTCGACGGCTATCCGAAAATCCGAGGTGCAAATTGCCTCGGTTTTTTGCTTGCCCACCAAAGAAAGCTGATCGTCTCGGCCAAAACGTCTGTCCATGTATAGCCTACGGGGTTCCAACACGATCACCAAAATGCCGCCAGGCACACAAAAAGGCCTCAAGCAAAAACTGCTTAAGGCCTGTTTGACTCGGTAAAAACCGTA
>CAZJEK010000402.1:0-4463 GCA_964545005.1 uncultured Pirellulaceae bacterium | reverse complement strand
CCTGGTTTTGCCTGCACTGCGATCGTCGACAATGGTGGTTAAGAGGTACCCGCGGCGATGCAGTCGACTACCAGATTCCAGTGGTCGATGAGATGTCGTCGGCTGAACTGGCTGGTGCTTCGCCTCAAGCGTCAATGCCCCGCCAGAGCCAGGCACTTGATTCGGTTAAAGTTGAAACTGTGGCGGATGTCGCCATTGGCAACTATATCAAATCGGAAAAATCACTGGTTATGAGATCCCGCAGGTTGCTCCGCTTCTCTGAAAAATACCGCGATGCGATCGTACAACAATTATTGGATCGCGAGTTTTCGATGATTGAAATCAAAACCAGGCACGATATCAGTGACGCCGAGCTGGTGGACTGGATTGCCGATCGATTTCAACGAATCGAACAGCAGCTGGACGAACAGCATTCGAATTCCGAGCCACCGATTCTACAAATTGTGGCAAAATCAGAGAGTCGCACCGCCACTCCCCCTCGTTGATTTCGGCGCTGCTAAAATGTGTGCTGTTAGATTTTACGATTCACAATCCAACTGTACTCAACGACAAGCGAAATGAAATTTATCGAGATGAACGGAGCAACGCTCGAAAAGATTATCAGCACTGACGAACTTCATGTGCAGAGCCTGGAGGATGCGGGGATTGAACCCGAATCAATCATCCGGGTTAACCAACATGGCGATATCGAAATCCGCCGTGCCCACAAGTGGGATGTCGTCGGAGGTTTGCTTGGCAATTTCGAAGAACGAATCAAGAAGACGACTGGCTTTGACTGGGTTTGAACAACCCGTTATTCAAATCGGCTGGCCCGCAGCAGCATTGCATCCGATTGGTGTTGACTGAGATCAACCGTGACTTCGGCAAACGAATTTTCGGTTTCCCAAACCACAACTTTCGACAATACCAGGTCATATCCCTGTATCGTAGAAATCAGTTGCGGCCCGATTTCGGTCAGTAGATAGCGGGCCAAATTTTCTGCCGTCGGGTTGTAGGGCAAACGGTAAATCTTGTTCGGCCGAACCTGCTCCAAGGCGTCAATGGCGTTGGCATCCTCGTCCCAGAGGATAAATCCATGGTCCCAATGGTCGTCGATCCAGCCTTTAAACAATCGTTTGATGTCGGCAAAGTCGACGACTCGACCAAGTTCATCGATTTCGTTACCGCTGATGTGAAATTCAGCAAGGTAGTTGTGGCCGTGCAGATTGGCGCATTTACCCTCGTGCCCCAACAGCCGGTGACCCGCACAAAAATCGACTTTTCGCATTACCGTAATGCTCATTGATCACTTCGCAAAGAAAATGAAATAGTTTGTGATTGCGTGATTAACAACGCACCATGATACCCCGGTTGCCGCCGACGACCAGCGGTCAGTTGTCCAGCTTGGGGTTGTTTCGATGCCGTTCGGCATCCCGCTTGGTCTTCTTTTCCAGGTTTTTGAGCAGGGCCTGAGTCAAATCGACGTTCGTCTGGTTGGCCAGACAGATCACAACGAACATTACGTCGGCCAATTCGTCAGCCAGATCGCCCTGTTCCACCCCGTCCTTATAGCTCTGTTCGCCAAATGATCGCGACAGGATTCGTGCCAGTTCCCCGACCTCCTCAACCAGCTGCGCAAGGTTGGTGAGTTCTGAAAAATATCGGACTCCGATGTCCTTGATCCAACGATCGACCCGATTCTGAGCCTCGCTCAAGGTCAATTCGATATCTGTACTGGGTGAAGACACAAAAAGATCCTTCGTGTTCGTAGATTGGAGTCCGGGACTGAGTTGGTCGCACTTCAGGTTTTTCAATGTGTGGCTGAATTACGACAACAGGACCAGACTTTCAACGACAGAAAAAACGTCGTTTTAAAGTAGCATTCTATACACAAACCAAATTTGTTGTCGGGATCACGATAGAACGAAGTCCATGCAATCTGCTGAACTGGAAACTGCCTCGCCACGTTTTTCACCGACCTATCATCTGGTTCGGATCGCGTTGGGTCTTGTTTATTTCCATTTCGGCATGCTCAAGTTCTTCCCCGACTTGAGTCCCGCAGAATTACTTGCAAGTCAGACGATCATGCGGCTTTCGGATGGCTTATTGGATGCCCATTGGGCTTTGTACGTGTTGGCCATCATGGAAGTCGGATTGGGAATTGCCTTCGTGTTCAATATTTTCATGCGGGCCACCCTGTTGGTGTTTTTCTTCCACATGCTGGGAACCTTCACGCCCTTGATTGTATTGCCAGAATTGGCTTTCAAGATTGCCCCGTTTGCACCAACCATGGAAGGCCAATACGTATTGAAAAATATTGTCTTCGTTGCAGCCGGAATCGGTCTGATCCCGGAACTTTACTTTCGTCGACAGTCGAAAACGGAAGAGATTTCCCAATCGATGGCCGTATCGCATGTTACGCCGACAACGGTTTCCGAAACGGTAGCTTCGACGCCGCAATTGTCGGCACCCGTCTTGACGAAATCCGCGTCAGGCTGGTCGCGACTAAAAAACTTGTTTGGTTGGCAACGACTGCGCAATTGAAATCGCTGAACCTCCCATTTCGTCGGCCGGCAAAATCCTCCGCTGAACAACGTATTCCAACTTCCAGGATGAATCGATGACTATCCCTCTCAAATGGCTGGTAAATGCCGGGCTTGCCGGATTATTGATTGCGTTTGGGTTTGGCATCAGTTCCAGCTATCAAGCTTACAAAGGAACCGGGCTGAGCCGGCTTTCGGCGCCAGGTGTTTCACCTTCCTGGTCGTCGACAGACTACGATTCAGGCCCCGTACGCCACGTGTCACTGGGCAACCCGTCAGCGAGCAAAAACGGGAGCACGAACGCGGTTGGACGAAATCGAGAGACCGCAAATCCTGGCAATGTCACCAGCGAATTGAAACTGTACCCAAGTGTGACCAAGGGAATGCGAACTCCGTTTGAACTTTGGGAATACTATGGTCGCGGCACCTCGTCGTTCAATTCGCCGATTCTACCGATGCGATTTGAGCAATGGCTGGCGTTCCATCGGAAACAAAAGCCGAAACTGATGGACGATGTGCGTCAATACATGGACCGCCGGTTTGATTTTTCCGGCGCAGCGATTCCCAACCAGGTGATGTCTGGGGGAAGCAAACCAGTCATGGCGGGCCCAGTCGCGATCCTGCCACAAGGAGTCGACAGCTTTGAAAAACTGGCCGAGCTCTCTCCCGACGAAATTCGTGAGCGAGACCTGTTTCCGTACAAACCGCTGGCTCACCCGATTCAAACCAATGCTCACATGCTGTTTCCAGAAATGTGGCTGGAAGTTCATCCCGAGCATCGCCGAATCGATGTCGACATGGATTTCCCGGATCAGTACCTGCCCGAGTTTCCACCACCATTGTTCCTGACCTCTCACAAAGAATTGGGGGACGTGACCAACGGCCAGGAAGTGACGATTGACAACTATTACGAAATTTTCGATGGCCTGCTGACACCCGAACAGATGGAAGGCTTGAAAGAGCTTCTTCGTCCCAGTCCGACAACCTGGTTCAATCACACCTCACATCGGTTGACCGAACAGCCGTCCAAGGGTGTGGCGTGCCTGGATTGTCACGTCAATGGACACACCAATGCAGCGGTCGAGTTGGCGCCGGATTCACGGCCTAACCTGGCGCGTTTGCGAGTCGACACTCCGACGTTGCGAGGCAATTACAATCTGATGCAGTTGTCATCAAAACGAAGCATTCGCAGTATGGATCACTTTTCCGAGGTCGAAGAGTACTTTGATGGAGATCCAGGCATGCAACAGGCGATTGGCCCCCGTGCGGTCAAACGCGAAGTCACCAATCGCATGGCGGACTTCAACGCGATCATCGATTATCCGCCAGCCCCCAAGTTAAACCCACTGGGACGCTTGATCAAATCCAAAGCGACTGAATCTGAGTTGCGTGGCGAAGCCTTGTTTTACGGTAAGGCTCAGTGCGCCCAGTGTCATCATGGGCCGGCATTCGTCGATGACTACATGCACGACTTGAAAGTCGAGCGCTTTTACGTCGGTCGTCCTGAGGGTCCGATCAAGACATTTCCGCTACGTGGGATCAAGGATTCACCGCCTTACCTGCACGACGGCCGCTGCCCGACGCTGCACGATACGGTTGAATTCTTCAATCTCGTCTTGGAGTTGAATCTGACGAAGCAGGAGAAGGAAGATCTCGTCGCCTTCATGCTGACCCTGTAACGACTTCCGCGCGGCGATTGCAAACCCCAGGCTCAATGTCCAAGATAGTGCCGGCTTCCAGCGGTTTTGGCGTTAGCCACCGATCTTTCGATGCTTACGCTTCCAGCGGTATTGGCGCTAGCCACCGACCTTTCGATGTTTACGGGTCATCTAGCTTTCGTCCGGGGTTAGTTAGCGCCCAATCGGCTGGACAAATAATGCTGGACACTCCGCGAAAGTTTGGTCATTCGCCCGATTCGTAGTCTTAGGGATCCAGCACCAG
>CAZJEK010000401.1:0-4487 GCA_964545005.1 uncultured Pirellulaceae bacterium | reverse complement strand
TACCGAAATTGATACCACTGGTAGCCGAGTAGCGTGCGTGACCACGGATGGTCGCCAGTATTTGTCGGATCGGGTTATCGTGTGTGGTGGCAGTGAATTTGGATTGCTGTACCCCAACCTGTATCGAGACAGCGACATCCAGGTCGTCAAGCTGCAGATGGTCCTGCTGAAAAGCCAGTTGCCGAATCAGTTGCCGGGCAATATTTTGACAGGGCTTTCCATTCGCCGGTACGAATCATTTCAGGCCTGCCCATCGTACCGGGAGATAAAAAATCGTGAACCGGAAGACGCTTTCTGGAAGCAGTGGGGCGTCCATATTCTGTTCAAGCAGGAAGCCGATGGCAGCATTATTCTGGGTGACTCGCACCAGTACTCATCGGTTCAGCAATCCGATTCGTTGGACTACTACATCGATGACGAGGTTGTGCAGTACTTTGTTGACGAAGGCCAGAAGATTTTTGAGCTGCCTTCATGGGACATTCAGCAGTCGTGGTACGGTACCTACTGCCAGACTGGTGATGACCGAGGCGTTTTCCAGAAGACCATTGATGACCGGGTGCATGTTGCGACTGCCATCGGTGGTAAGGGGATGACGGGAAGTGCCGGATTCGCAGAACAAAATCTAAAGGAAATATTCAATGATTAAGTTAGTGGTATTCGACATGGCTGGCACCACCGTCGACGAAGACAACGTGGTTTACAAAACAGTTCGGGCGGCGATCAACGCTGCCGGATACAACTTCAGCCAGGATCAGGTTCAGCTGGCCGGTGCCGGAAAGGAAAAGTCGCAGGCGATACGAGATACGCTGGCCCTTGATGGTGGTTCCCATTCCGATGAGGAAGTGGAAATGATTTTTCAGGACTTCAAGGCTCGGCTGAAAACGGCCTATCAGGACTTACAGGTTACCGAACAACCTGGTGCTGCGGAGTTGTTCCGTCATTTGAAAGCCAACGGTGTTAGCGTCGTGCTTAATACGGGCTACGATCGAAACACTGCTGAAGAACTCATCGGCAAGATTGGTTGGAAGATCGGCCACCAAATTGACGGCCTGGTAACGGCCAGTGATGTTGTTAACGGCCGGCCCCATCCGGAGATGATTCAGCAAGCGATGTCTCTGGTTGGTGTTAACGACCCGGCGGCGGTCGCCAAAATTGGTGATTCCCAAATTGATATCGAAGAGGGGCGGAACGCCAGTTGCGGCATGACGTTGGGGATTACTACCGGCGCCCAGACACGAGCACAACTGGCCGAAGCCAAGCCTACGCATATCGTGGACGAGTTGCTGGAGATATTGCCGTTAATCGGAGCCCTTTAAATACAAGCACATGGTCGCCTTTCGCGCCGCGAAAGTTTTGTAGCATGGCCGATTCGGCCGTGACCGCAGAAAAAACTCGGCATTGAGCGAAACCCCTGCGGACTCGGGCCAATGGCCCAAGCTACTTTTGGCGACCACAAAAAATGTCAGCCTCTCCGCGAAAGTTTGCGAATCGGGGCTTTCGCGGAGAGGCTGACAATTTTTAAAGACGCGTGCTGGTGGCAGACACTCTCCCTAGGGCCCTTGGGAGAGTCGGCCGAGTTGGCCTGTCAGGGCCGGAGAGGGGTTTCGTAAACCCTCCCCTCGCTTTGGCTCGACCCTCCCGCGAGCGGGAGGGTGTCGGCGCATAACTTTCGCCAAACAAAATCTGCATTAGAGTAACTTTTCATGACGCATGCGGTGTAAGGTGTTATCTCCATTTCGGGGCGTTCGCATTTGAACGCTGGTTCGACTTGGTGAGAAGCTTTAAACTGGCGGACTCTGATGAGCGGGTATGGTTTTTGCCTGTTCGCTGTCCGCTGATTTTTGTGATGCAGGTTCGATCATGTATTTGCGATGGAAATCTCCCTTGGTCGCGTTAGGCCTGTTGTTGATGTTGGTCAGTTGGGCATCAGCGGCAACAGATCAACCAGCGCACACGAAATCAAAACCGCCAAATATCGTACTGATGCTGGCTGACGATCTGGGCTGGGGAGATGTCGGTTACCACGGCAGTCAGATCAAGACGCCTAATATTGACGCGCTCGCCAAAGCTGGAACACGCTTGAACCGGTTTTACGTTTTGCCCGTTTGTTCACCGACCCGTGGGGCGCTGATGACAGGGCGATATCCGCTGTACCTCGGGTTGCAGTGCGGGGTGGTTCGTCCCTGGGCCACCCATGGTCTGCCGACGGATGAGCGTACGTTACCTGAGGCACTCAAGGAAGTTGGCTATCGAACGGCTATTGTCGGCAAGTGGCATCTGGGACACAACGATCCCGCGTTTCTGCCAACTCGGCGCGGGTTTGACGTACAGTACGGTCACTACAATGGCGCGTTGGACTACTTCACCCATATTCGCGATGGTGGCCATGACTGGCATCGCAACGATCGTCGCAATGATGACCAGGGGTACACAACCGATTTGATCGCTGAAGAAGCAGTGCGGATCATTCAAGGGCACGATCAAACCAATCCGTTGTTTTTGTACGTCCCGTTCAATGCACCGCACAGCCCGATCCAGGCACCGCAGGAATACATCGATCAGTACGCGCAGATCAAAAACAAGCAACGGCGAATCTATGCGGCGATGGTCGCCTGCATGGATCACGCGGTCGGTCGCATCGTCAAACAGTTGGACGAAAGTGGGTTTGAGCCGGAGAATACGCTCATCCTGTTTACCAGTGACAACGGGGGTATCCGACGATTCGGTTCGGTTGGACCATGGCGGGGGCAAAAAGGTCGACTTTATGAGGGAGGCGTGCGGGCTCCGACGGTCGTGGTCTGGCCAGGGCAGTGTGCCGCCGGGGCCGAAGTGAACGAGCCACTGCATGTGGTGGATCTGTATCCGACATTGCTCAAGCTCGCGGGCGCAGATCTCAAGCAAGACAAACCGCTTAACGGTCTCGATGTCTGGCCAACGATCGTGGACAACCAGCCAACTCCCCATCAATCGATTTTGCTCAATAGCAACCCATTCACCGGTGCGGTCACCGAAGGCAACTGGAAACTGGTCTGGAACGGGCAAGTGGCTGCCAATGGGACCAAGCTACCGGATACCGAGCAATGGGAGTTGTTCAATTTGAAAGATGATCCTGCCGAAAGCAAAAACCTGTTTCAAGAACGATCCGAAATTGCTCAACGGTTACTGGATGAATTGAAACGATATCGCCGTGATGGGGTAAAACCGAACATTCCGCCAAACGTTCCGCCTCCCGGGTTCCAAGTTCCTGAAGTTTGGGGAGAATGAACGGTTCGTTTGCCGAATGTCAACGTGAACGCCAGAAAGTAGACCTTGATTTTGTCGGTGGCTGAAATGTCACGCCGGCAGGAAAGCCCATGCTGAAAATCGCAATCATTCAGGTAACAGACTTCCAGCAGAACTGTGCGATCGTTTACGACGATGAATCGAAATCGGCGGTTGTCGTTGATCCTGGTGGAGAAGTCGAACGAATCGCCGCGGCAGTCGAGGAACTCGGTGTTACGGTTGAGGCGATCTGGTTAACCCACGGCCATCTTGATCATGCTGGCGGAGCGATGGACGCCAAGTCGACGTTTGGTGTTGATATCATCGGGCCGCATCAAGCCGACAAAATGTTGCTGGAAAATATCGTTGAGTTTGCTCGCAATTACGGGATTGGCGGCATGTCCAATGCCAGTCCTGATCGTTGGCTGGAGGAAGGTGAAACGCTGACTGTCGGTGAGCACGAGTTTGAAGTTCGGCATTGTCCCGGACATGCACCGGGCCATGTCATTTTCGTGGACCACGAAAACAAGTTGATTTTGATGGGAGATGTTCTGTTTCGTGGTTCGATTGGTCGCACGGATTTACCAGGCGGCGATCACCAGACGTTGCTGGACAGTATTGCTGACAAGGTCATGACTCTCGCTGACGACTATCAGTTTGTGTGTGGCCACTCTGAGCCTTCTACGGTCGGTCACGAACGGGCGACGAACCCCTATCTGTGAGCAAAATTGTCGCGATCGAGCTCGCGTCGGATCGTGCCATGTGTTTTTGGTAAACTAAGTGGGCAGCCGAATCGCGTGACCGTGTGCCGCGTCCGAAGGTCAATTTCAACCAGGAGCTACGATGAACGATCCATCGATCAAGGCGAGCAAGGAAATACCACTGCTCAACCGCCAGCCCGGGACGGCAACGCAAGTGGGGTACATGCCGGGTTTTGGCAACGACTTTGAAACCGAGGCCCTGCCCGGTGCATTGCCCGTCGGCCGCAACTCTCCCCGGCAGTGTCCTTATGGTTTATATGCCGAACAGCTTTCCGGTTCGCCTTTCACGGCTCCGGCGGCAACGCTGGAACGTTCCTGGATGTATCGGATTCGACCCTCGGTCAAACATGTTAAGCGGTTTTCCAAAATAGAAATGCCTTATTGGAAATCAGCGCCTAATATCGTTCCCAATGTGATTTCGCTGGGACAGTATCGTTGGGATCCGACGCCGTTTCCCAATACCTC
>CAZJEK010000400.1:0-4493 GCA_964545005.1 uncultured Pirellulaceae bacterium | reverse complement strand
AACACGCATCGTTGTAGCCCTCGCTCACGCGTCGGGTTTCCATTTCCAAGCAAAAACTTCAATCGAGCGACACCTAGAGCTAAGGTTTAGCCTGAAAACGGCTGAAATCCGTGACAGGCGTCGGAGTTGAGCAAGCTGGTTCGGTTACCCAACAGAAAACTATCTTCGTCGACGCCGGATGTTGATCCCGAACAGAGCAACCACAAACGTCACCGCGGCAGTTGGTTCGGGGACCGACGTGATCGTATTGACCGTCGTATCAGTGTCAGTCCGAAACACAAATTGCTGGTTGCGGCGGATGCCTCGCGAAAACGCGACCTGCATGCCCGCAAAAATGTCGCCGATCGCGGTTGGTGCCCCAATCGTCTGCACCTGATCAAAGTAGGTGACTTCGACATCCTGGAAATAACGCTCGTACGTGTATTCCTGTAAGTCTCGTCCGTTGGCCGTTCCATCGGTACTGTTGGCAACGCTGCGATCGAAGATCGTCGAAGAGTCCATGCCGTGCATGGTAAAGCCGGTCAACCGAGTGCCCCGCTGGTTGGTGATCGTAAACGGATTGTCGAACGTTGATCCGGATTGATGCGTCATGGTCCAGCCATTGCCGCTGATTCCGCTGGCAGTCCACAACTGCGTGTCCGTTTGACCGTTCTGGAATTCGACCGTAACCTGCATTCCGACCATGTCAGCCGACGTCGTCGCGAAGGTTGAATAGGCTTCGGCAAAGTAAGTCGTGCCGGCAGTTGAGCTGATAATCAGTTCGGCGGACAGCGGTTGCGCAAACAGGATCCAGATCGCCAACGTGGCGAGCGTGATGGGGGGGCGTGGTGGAAGCATTGGTGGTGGTAGCAGGGGTTGGGGAACAACCTAGTGTTGCGCAAAGCTTGCTGGTAAAACTGAAAAAACGCCAGAATTGCCGGCAGGCTTTACCTGATCGGCACAGGTTCAACCGGTTGTAGCGATTACAGCGAGGCGGACAAAGAAAAAACCGCAGAGGCGCAGAGAACGGGAAGCTGGCAGAGCTTTGGCGATCGTAGGAAGTAGCTCACTTTGGCTTACCCCTCGCGGCGAAGCCTTTCAAACACAAACCCAACGCGCAAGCGAGAGGATCTTAAAACGCACCACGGAAGGGTCCACTCGTTTGAGTTTTTAGAAGTTGCACACTTTTGGAAACCCGACGCGTAAGCGAGGGAAAAACACGCATCGGCGTAGCCCTCGCTCACGCGTCGGGTTTCCATTTCCAAGCAAAAACTGCGATAGTGCAACTTCTAAACTTCCGCTTCGGGCTTGTATAAGAAGCGAACACGGCAGAATCGGCCGTTATAGGAGACGTGCCCAGCGAAGGCAAAGAGAGTGCGGATGAGAGGATTCGAACCTCCACGGGATTTAACTCCCACCAGGCCCTCAACCTGGCGCGTCTGCCAGTTCCGCCACATCCGCATGTGATTTCATTGGCAGCCCGAATGATAGTAACCGTTCCCGGCCGGCGTCAATGGGTACCAGTCGATTTCGTGCCGGCAATCAAGACACCAGTCCGATTTTCAGGTTCGCTCTATTCGCCGATCGCATGCCGGACTTGCTCAATGGCGTTGGACAGCGGTCGATCCAGCCCCTGCGTGTCAACATATCCGGCAAATGGATACCGGCGATCATCCTGATCCTGCCACTGGCTGACCACCAGCCCATGCACCGATGGCCGAGCCACCAGCATCGGCAGCACCACGGACAAGAATTCTGCACGCTGAGCATCTGTGACGTTGCTGCGTTTCTGGTTCCGGGACGCGGTTTCCAACGGATGAGCGTCCTCCGGTTCACCGAACGGACAACGCAAGCAAATCACGAGCGGCATCCCCAACTGTGCCCAGATATCGACCAGGTCAATCCACTGCAATGGGTCACGCAACGCACTGCCGTTAGGCCAATAATCGAGGTTGATATCGAGTCCCAGGAACGAAATCGACAATCCCTGCCGCAGCAACGAATCAGCGATTTGCAACGGATGAACCCCCCCGACGGCACCGGCCAGTCGTTCGGCCCAGGGAAAGTCAAAACTAATCATCGTCGGTAACTCGACTGGCGAATCCTCAATCAACCGCAGCACGTCCGATGTAATCTGCAACTGCTGTGGATAGGACAGATGACGGTGACCGGTACCATTGAGTCCACTGACGACATGAATCAGCGATGTCGTCGATGGCAAGTTGCGCAACATCTGGCGACACTCGATCAACAGCTGGTCTTTGCGAGCCAGAAAGTCATCGACATTGATCAGCTCCTGACTCATCCCGCCAATACTGGCATCCAACCAGGGCCCAACGATCGCCCGCTTGCTCAAGCTTTCAATTTGCTCCTTGCTGGGCCCCTTCGTTCCGTAGGGATGCAAACGAACCTGGACCAGATCAAACTCATCCCGATCAACGCTGGCGGCAAACTGATCTCCGGTGCCGACTGCGTTGGCGATCCAGAACTTCGACATTTCGGGATGCTCACGCCGCACCTGAGAGATCTGTTCGCCGAACGCGTCGGCCAGGCTGAAGATGGCTCGCGCGGATTCCTCGAGCGACTTTTCCGCGATCTCGTTTCGCTGCTCAGATTGGGGAGTCAAAATGGCTTCCCCCAGGTAATTCGTCGCCAGCTCAAGTTGCTCCCGAACGTTTGCCGGGATCGTCAGCCCGCCTTCTTCCCAGATGGAAACCTGGTTCCGCAGCCGATTCAAAGTCCCCCGCGCCAGTTCGGTCAACAACTCATAGGGCTTCTCGCGAATTGGCAGGGTACCGGTGCAGACCAGCAATTCTCCCCATTGTTGGAAGGGGTAAACGATATACAGCTTCCCCGATTCGGTGCGATTCCTGGAGACCGTAAACAGCTTGCTGTGCTTGGGATCGAGCGGATCTTCCAAGCGTTCGATCTGGCACGGCCAGGGGATCCCATCCAACCCCACGACGTGAATTGAGTTGGCGTGATAGGGATCGAGGTTCCAGTCGATTGGAACTCGAAATCGAAACTCGCCCATAACATTTCCGCTGATCTAACCAATCGTTTCGCCGGCGGCCGTTCACCGGCAGGCCAGCATTGCGTCTGGCAAAAGATTGTTGCAGAATTTGCCGCATTTCGACAGGGCCTACCGACGACCCGATGGCTGACGTATATTCAATTCCGCCAGCGCTTCACGTAAAAGCTGGGGGCGGCATCATCAGTTAAGCCACATTGGCAACTTGCCTATCCAATCGTCGGCAATCAGCTAAATTGCCATAACCGTGAAATCAAGTTGAAACGCGGCACTAACCACCCCATCCATCCTGGACAATCTGTGAAGGTCTTCCATGTCATCATTGGTTCGCCGTGGCAAAGTACGTGATGTTTACGATGTTGGGGAATACTACCTGATGGTCGCCAGCGACCGCATTAGCGCATTCGACTATATCCTGCCGACTCAAATTCCGGACAAAGGACGCGTGCTGACTCAGATCAGCAAGTTCTGGTTCGATTTCCTGGACGTACCCAATCACCTGGTTACAACCGATCTGGATGCCATTTCAATCCCCGATTCATTGAACGCCAACGACTTGGCGGGGCGTTCGATGGTCGTAAAAAAGTGCGAGGTGGTCCCGATCGAGTGCGTTGTACGCGGCTACCTGGTCGGATCGGGTTGGCGGGATTACCAGTCGACAGGTCAAGTCTGCGGCATCTCGTTGCCAGCCGGATTACCCAATTGTGCTCAGTTCCCAGAACCGCTCTTCACTCCGGCAACCAAAGCGGAAACCGGCCACGATGAGAACATATCGTTTTCCCAGGCTGCCGCCGCCGTTGGCCAGGAAACCGCGGAAGCACTGCAACGCCGCAGCATTGACGTTTATCAGCGAGGCCGAGACCACGCGGCCAGCAAAGGCATCATTCTGGCTGACACGAAATTCGAATGGGGCTGGTTTGAAGACGAGTTGATCTTGATTGACGAAGTCCTGACCCCAGACAGTTCCCGGTTCTGGCCAGCCGACGATTATGAGCCGGGCCGCAACCAGGTATCGTTCGACAAACAGTTCGTGCGGGAATATCTGGATTCAACCGACTGGGACAAAAACAGTCCGCCCCCGGAACTGCCGCAGGAGATCGTCGACAAGACCCGACAAAAATACATCGAAGCCTACGAGCGTCTGGCTGACGAGGCGTTCCCCTGGAAATAGGTCAGCTGCCGAACACTTGTTCGATCAGTTGCTTCAATTGCCGGGCCCGAATCAAATTGCCGTGGGCTTGATTGAGTGTTTCGTTGGAGTAAACCTCGATCGCTCGATCGTATTCCTTGCGAGATTCGTAGGACCGTCCCAGCAGGTACAACGCGCCTTCCATCCAGCGATCATCCTGCTCGGATCGCAGGTCTTCCAACCAACTGCCGGCCGAATTTTCGTTGCTGTTGTCAAACAGGCATTGAGCCAGAAACAGCTTGGCATCCACGCGAATCAACTCCATCTGGCCTTGGACACTATTGACCAAGGCTT
>CAZJEK010000399.1:0-4502 GCA_964545005.1 uncultured Pirellulaceae bacterium | reverse complement strand
CAATCGCCGCAGGATTGGCGTTTGCCCTGGTGTTTACGGTTGGCCAGCGAGTGGTGGGGTTTGGCCGGGGCGTCCTGTTTTGTCGCTTGATGTCGGACCAGCAGTTGGGCCAATGGTCGATGATCTACAGCTATCTGATGCTGTTGGCTCCCCTGGCGGTACTGGGACTGCCTGGCTGTTTCGGCAGATACTCTGAACACTATCGGCAACGAGGCCAACTGTTAACCTTTATCCGGCGCGTGGCAATCGTCAGCGGCCTGATGACCGGATTGATGGTCGCCACGCTGGGACTGTTTCCGCGCCAGGCTGCCTGGGTCTTGTTCCGCGATTCGACGCAGGTCACCCTGGTCGGTTGGATTGCGGTTTCGTTGGTATTCGTTACGGCGTCTAATTTTCTGACTTCATTGATGGAGTCGCTGCGACAAGTTCGCGCGGTGACCTTGATGCGGTTTCTGACCGGGATGGTTTTTGCTGCTGCTGGAGTCGGACTGCTGCTGGTGACTTCCTGGGGCGCTGGTGCGGCTGCGCTGGGATTTGCGATTGCCTGCTGTGCGGGCGTGATCCCGGCTGTCTGGGTGCTGGTCAAATACCGGGAAGGATTAGCCAACACTGGAGACCTGCTGACCAACGCTACGATGTGGAAAAAGATTGCACCGTTTGCTGCCTGGATGTGGGCGTCCAACTTGTTGATCAATCTGTTCGAGGTTTCTGACCGCTACATGTTAATTCACTGGTCATCGTCCACGGCTGATCTGGCTCAGTCCGCAGTGGGGCAGTATCACTCCGGTCGAGTCGTGCCGTTGTTGCTGGTCAGTGTGGCCGCGGTGCTGGGCGGAGTGTTGATGCCCTACATGAGCGAAGCCTGGGAGTCGGAGCAACGGGACCGAGCCAGGCGTCAACTCAATTGGACCATCAAGCTGGTCGCGTTGACGTTCACCGCCGGCGGCATCCTGGTGTTGTTGCTTGCGCCAGTGCTGTTCGGATGGGTTTTGCAGGGACGCTATAACGATGGACTGGCCGTGTTACCCATGACGCTGGTGTACTGCATCTGGTTTAGCTTGCACACCGTCGGACAGGATTATCTGTGGGTCGCTGAAAAAGGGAAATGGGCGGCAGTTGCGATTGGGGCAGGCTTGTTGGTCAACATCGGATTGAACATGACCTTGATTCCGGTTTGGGGGCTGCAGGGGGCCGTGCTGGCAACAGCCGGAGGCAACCTGGTGATTGTGTTGACCCTGTTCGCGTTGAATCGACACTGGGGATGCGAGACCGACGCCGGGATCTGGTTGGCACCGGCGATCCCCTTGCTGCTATTGGCAGGCGTCTGGCCAGCCATGCTGGGGCTGTTGCTACTGTCGATTGCCTGTGTCCGAACCAACTGGGTTTTCATTCAGCAGGAAAAACAGGATTTGTGGGCGATTGCCGAGCAAAAAGTTCTGTCTCGCTGGCGATAAATCGCTGGGGCACCGTTTGGTTTTTGCAAGTCGCCTAATCGCGAGGGGCTGGCAATCGTTCCCAAGATGGAATCAAGTATGCCAGGGCTCGAATCAACCACAGAGACACAGAGTCTATGGAGCACTGTTCACCAGCTCCGTGTTCTCTGTGCCTCTGTGGTGAAGAAAAGCCACCGGGAATGTGCGTTTCAAGCTTTTTAAGGCTAACCAACCACGAGGTTTCCAATGCACCGCTGGATCGCGTTGTTCCGAGGCATCAATGTCGGCGGCAAAAATAAACTACCGATGAATTTGTTGAAACAGATTTTGGGAGAACTCAATTGCACCAACGTGCAAACATATATTCAAAGTGGCAACGTCGTGTTCGAATCCCGGTCTGGACACGCCGGTCGTTTAAGCGAACGGATTGCTACCGCTGTCAATCAGCAGGTTGGCTTTCGTCCAGCCGTCATGCTCTTAACCGCGCAGCAATGGATCGACGCAGTCCGGGCTAACCCTTTTCCTGCTGCGTCTGTCGACCCCAAGTCGGTGCACTTTTTCTTTCTGCAAACTCCCGCAGCAAAGGCTGACCTGGAAAAACTGAACCAGAATTGTTGCGACACGGAACGGTTTGAATTGACGGACAGCGTATTCTATTTGTTGGCTCCGGACGGAATCGCCCGCTCGAAATTGGCCGGATCCTGCGAACGTTGGCTGGGCGTGACGGCAACAGCCAGGAACTATCGCACGGTGCAGAAAATATTGGAGCTGGTTACCGCAGGGTAATCGCACAGAGACGTCTGCGAGACGGTCAACTTAGTGGTGCGAAACGAGCGGGAGTTTAATCTTTGCCGATGAGGATGATTCCTGGTTCAAGTCGACAGCCAGGCGCGAATGCAAGTTGTATTGGTCGGGGATTTCGTTGGGCTGGGCACTCCACATGGCCCGCAATTGCCAATCAAACGCATCTCGGGCAAGATGGATCGGCTTAACTAGCGCCGGCTTGGGTTTCGTGACCACGCAGCGGTACTGAACCGCGTCCAGCATTTCTGAGTCGTCCGCTGTTTTCAATTTGCATTTGCCAGCTTTGTCGGTAACTCCGAATGCCAAAGGTATCAATCGGCCCTGGTCGTTGTGCAGCCGTTGAGGAATGAACACAACCCGCGCTTGATCCACCGGTTGACCGTCAAGCGTTACGGTTAGTGTAACCCGTTTGCGGTGACCCGGGTTCAGCAACTGAGATGTGTCGCAGGCGGCCGTGGTCAACATCAACACTGCCATTGCCAGCCAGACAAACGCAGTAGTCAATCTGGAGTTGTACGAATGGTGTTGTTGTAACTCGAAAGTTGGCATTGCTTCCAAAGGGTTAGAATGTGCCGTTGCTGAACCTGCAAAACCTAATCTTAAGGCGTTGCCGGCCACTAACAAGAGCGGCCTCCGGAAGCGGTTAATCGGGACCGGGAGGATTCAATCGGCGGTAACGCCTCTTCCAGCACGCCTTGGACTTTGGGCCATATGATCAAGGCTTCGATGACCATCCAGATTTGCAGCGCCAAGGTGATCAAACCGATCGTCGTTAGTAATCTGGCATCCGAATTCCAGCACCAGCCAGAATCCGAATTGAACAATTGCCAGCCCAATGCCCAGCCGGGAAGGATGATCATGATGATCATCGGAATGACCACAAACCAGGTCGGCTTCCTCCGTCTCCAGAGGTAGAACGCGGTGACCAGAAAGGCCAGTCCTGCCAGCAGTTGATTGGTGGCTCCAAACAACGGCCAGAGCAACAATCCGCCTTTGCCCATTTCACCGTTGGCGTTGGGCAGCATCGCGATCGCACCGCCCAGTACCACGGCGACCAGTGTCGCGATGTACAAGTTTTTCAAGGGCGGGATTCGTAGCGATTGTCCTAGCTCCTGGATCACGTAACGCTGCAAGCGAGTGGCGGAATCCAGTGTGGTGGCAGCAAAGCAGGCGACCAGCACGGCGATGATATTGATTCCCATCTTCAAGGGAATTCCCAGAGAAGCCAGGAAGTTGGCGCCGCCGTCAACGAAGGCTCCAATTTTTGGACCCAGCGTGAAACTTTGCCACGTTTTGCCCTCGGCTTGATAGGTCAGTTCCCAGGCATTGCGGCCGGTAATCGGGCGTTGGCTGACAGGATCCAACTGAGGCTGGTAGACCGTTTGCGAGATTCCGTTGGATCCCACCACTTCGGCAGGTTGGAACTTGCCCATTCCCAGTCCAGCGCAGCAGGCCAGGATCACCACCACCGCCAGCGCTGCTTCAAGCAACATCGAGCCGTAACCGATCATTTGAGCGTCGGTCTCGGATTCAATCTGTTTGCTGCTGGTGCCGCTGCTGACCAGGCAATGGAAACCGCTGATGGCACCGCAGGCAATCGTGATAAATAAAAACGGCCAGATGGGCGGTGAGCCCTCAGGGATATTTTCGGCAATGGCCGGTGCCGATGTCAGCAAATCTGCTTCTCCGGAAAACGAAGCAACGGACAAGCCCGCCACCAGCAGCAGCATGGCCAGAAACAGTTGGTGGCTGTTGACGTAATCACGTGGCTGCAGCAACAGCCAGACGGGTAGGACCGATGCAATCGCGCAGTAGATCAGCAAGATGATCGTCCAGGCTACGACTTGGTTAGCGACCGGCAAGGTGATCGGTAGATGGTAGGCGCCGACAAAGATCGACAGATAGATCAGGATCAGCGAAATCAAGGACAAGGGAATCAGGTGTTGGGGGTTGCGCCGCATCAGCAGCCCAAACACGATCGCGATGGGTAGTGACACCCAGACCGCCAGGACACTGCCGGGGTAGATCGTGAAAATCGACGCGATCACCAATCCGAAAATCGCCAGGACAATGATCAGGGCAAAAAACAGGGCCAACTGAAACAGCAGTTTGGCGCGAACGCTGATCATCCTGCCAGCGATTTCACCGACTGTCTGACCGCGATTCCGCAGGCTTACGACCAGGGCCCCGAAGTCGTGAACGGCCCCGATAAAAATGCTCCCGAACACGACCCATAGCAGGGCGGGTAACCAGCCCCAGAACACG
>CAZJEK010000398.1:0-4504 GCA_964545005.1 uncultured Pirellulaceae bacterium | reverse complement strand
GGAATAACGTTACGAAGTTGCACGTTTTTGGATTTTCCTTTTTGAGGGGAACGGTTGTTGACAAGGCTTTCGTCTTTGACAGACGACAAATTTTAGCGAGAACTTATCTGGAATGATGCAGCCTTATTCCCTATCCCCCTAAGGTCACTAAACGAGATTGACGTGTTTAATGCAAACGCATCCCGTTGATCATGTTAATCCAGTTCATCCTGTCCCTTTTTCGAACGAACTCCAACTGGCCAGCGTCAGACCGGTGTACCGTAAATAAAAACAGGATGTCAGGATGATCAGGATCGATAAGATACGATTCGAAAGTCCTGTCGTCGCGGAGAACTCCAACCTCGCTTAGTGCAACTTCGAAAGCCTTAAGTGAGACCATGAATTCATGCGCATGCTTCGGCTAACACCAACCGCTACGACTCGACATGGGCCATGCCCCAGTCTTCGGTAAACTCAAGTTCTCCCTTATCCAACTGGTCGGCCAATTGTTCCAAATAGCTGGCGAAACTGGGTGCCAAAATCTGATGGTCGAAGGATTCGTGATTGTGAGAAATCACTTGGCCTGGCGTCCCTCCATCGGCGGGCGATAGGTCGATACAATACAGGTCTCCGCCTCCGTTGCCAGCAAATGGAATCCAGCCGGTATTCCAGGGTTCACTTCGAACACCCGGGGCACACTCTTCCGGCTCGCATCCTTCAAAGTCGCCACTTTCAAGCAGCTCGCGTTGGATCTCGGACTCGCGTTGGATCTGTTCGACGGACAACGGACCGAAGGCCATTTGATCGTAGTCATCACAAGAAGGGAAAATTCCGTTCCAGGCCTGGTTCGGATCGTTACCATTGACGGTTTCGTAAAACTCTCGAACGTCGGCCGGCAACGATAGGCCGATCGCGTTTTCCAACTCACCGATCTGGTCCGCCGACGCCGCCGCTTGCAGCGGTTCGAGAGCCTCGGGGGCATTGGATTGCAACCAACTGGAAATCCGATTCCAACTCGAAGAAACACTGGCCATCAGCAACTCCTGTTCAAGTCAACGTTACAGTTCGGAATTCCGATCGATTCCGCAAGTCAGCTTCATTCTATCGCGAGGACCGGTAGTCAACGAGAAAAGCCCCATGGAATTTCCACAGGGCTTGGGTTTGCCAGGTTGGATTGAGCCGGACTACCAGCCGCAACCACGGTAGCCACCGTAGTAGCCGCCTCGGTAACCGCCATAGAAACCACGTACCGGTGCGCCAAAACCGACTCCGTAGCCATAACCATAGCTTGGTCGATAGACTGGAACACCAAAGCCGCCACCGTAGCCGCCGCGGAAGTTGCTGTAGCTGAATCCATTAAAGCCGTTACCAATACTGATGCTGAAACCACTGTTTCGAACCGGTGCTCGGTAGACGTGTCCATGGCCGTGGCCGCCTCCGTAACCTCGGTGGTGGTGATGCTGAGCTTGTGCCTCGCTGCCAACCAATCCAATTGTGCACAACGCCGCAATCATGATTGCCAATTTGTTCATGTGATAACTCCAGACTGAAACTAAGGGGGCCCAAAACAATTTTCCGACTTCGATTACTTCGAAACTCTTTGGGTACATCGACTAACGGGTGCAAATTGGATTCCAATTTGATCAATTGCCCTTGAAGGCCGATAAAACCGAGAGGTTAGCTCAATTCCTATTTCCCAACGCCAAATCACCATCGCCAAACTGCCCTCGTTTCGATCACACAGCGTCGTCGAATCGATTACGATTTTGGTTCTGAATCACGGCCTTCGTCAAAATTTGCTGCCGATGAATCGACTTTCCTGTTTCTAATTACCGTTATGAATCGTACGACTGACAACTTGGACCGGATTCCTCCCGGCCAACAATTGGTTGCTCCTGGCAAGTGGCCGGTGATCGGCGAGCGAGAACCGGCCAGCGCGACCGAACCTTGGACATTATCGATTTCCGGTGAAGTGAATCGGCCCACACAATGGACGCTCGATCAGCTGACCAAACTTCCGCAGTCGACGATGACGATCGACATTCATTGCGTCACTCGCTGGTCAAAGTTGGACGTTGAATTCGCCGGGGTGCGATTGGCTGACCTGATTGAACAAGTCGATCCCACCGGCGACGCCAACTATATCTCGTTCGTTGCCAGATCAGCCCGCGGTCATTCGACTTCATTGAAACTGACCGACGCCCTGGAGCTGGAAACCATGATCGCACTGCAAGTCGATGGGCGGCCATTGGAAGTCGGTCACGGAGGGCCGATTCGCAATATCGTGCCAGGGCGGTATTTCTACAAGTCCGTTAAATGGTTGGAGCGGATTGAACTATTGTCCCAGGATCGACTGGGAATGTGGGAAGCCGAGTCCGGATACCACAATCACGCCGATCCCTGGCTGGAGCAACGCTACATGGCACCCTCGATCGATAAACGGGAGGCGGCCAAGTTGATGCAGAGTCGAGATTTTTCCGGGCGCGATCTTCGCAGCCTCGATGCCTCTGATCGCGAATTAAACCAGTTGAATGCTCACGGAGCGTTGCTGAGAGATGCCAGGTTTGAGCGGGCCCAGCTGCAGGGTGCCAATTTTGAAACAGCCAACCTGTCCAACGCCCACTTTCAGCATGCCGATCTGAACGGCGCCAATTTTCGCAATGCGGATGTCGAAGGAGCCGATTTTTCGGGTGCTGACCTTCGCGGAGTCGATTTCACCGGAGCGTCCATGATCGGGGCTTCGTTCTTCAGCCCGCAAAACGAGCCTCCGCTGGAGGCCGTTATTGATCGCAGCACCGTGCTGCCCGACGAAGTTTTGGCACCGCTGTTTCCCGAACAACGATCGTTTGTCGATCGGCACCGCGGGGACTCCTCCGCTGACCTCCGCTGACATAAAATCAAACCATCTATCCCGGTTTCTTTGAGGCCCACAATGTTGACCACCAACAATATCGAACACATGAAACGCCTGTCTCCCAGGCGAAACACCAGCCAGGCCACCAACGCCCACGAGCTGGCGGTTGAACAACTGGAACATTTCAATATCGATCCGGAAACCGAATATGGCGAACATCTGTTGCGAATTGTCGAACGGATGTATGAAAGCCAAGCCGACGTCGAATGCCTCTGGCAAACGACGCTGTCGAAGATTAACGAGTTGGACGCGCCGGATCGGATCCAGCGATTCAATGCCAAAAAATTTCTTTCATTTCAATTGGCCAAGATACTCGACACCCTGCAAAACCCGTTTCGCAAAAGCTACCAGTCGTTGGGGTACTCGCACGAGACCTATTCTGCGAAGGGCCCCTACCCCGTCTTTGACAATGTAACGGCGTTGTTTTCAGCGACTCCCGTGATTACGCGAACTGCGACTTATATCTACGCCTGTGCGGAATGGATTGAAGATGCCTTTCGCGGCAAGGAGTTAATGCTGGAAATCTACTCCCGCCTGTTGAATCCCACCAGCGTTTGCCTGGCCAACCATATTGTTGACCTGGAAGCCGGGCCCTACGCATCGGAATACATGGCCTGGAATTTCAACAGTGGGATGGCCGCCATCGATTCGGTTCTCGCTCACCTGCTTGGTCGCGACGATGTGCTGATCAAAAGCCGAAACGTGTACGGCGGCGCTTATCAGTTGATCCATGACTGGTACGCCAAAGACGGCAATCTGGAAATTGCCGTCGAAACCTGGGACGGATTCTCGGGGGAAGAGTTCGAGCCGTTTTTGAAATCGGTGCAAGAGAAATACGCGGATCGAATCGAGGCCGGTCGCAATATTTACGTGTATCTGGAATCGCCCAGCAACCCCCAAGGCTATGTTCTGGACGTTGCCGGAATCTCCCGGATCGCCCATCAACACGGTCTGAAAGTAATTCTCGATGCCACCGTCGGGACACCGTTTCTGATTCGCCCCTTGCAACGCGACGACGTTAACGAACGGCCCGACTTCGTGATCCACAGCTACACAAAGGACTTGAGTGGTTGTGGCGGAGTATTGGCGGGTTGCGTGATTGGACGCAACAACGACATGTTCATCCCCAAAGGCGAAACTGTAGACGGGCTGTCTTGGGACCAGACGATGTTCTGGAACGTCTACTACGTCAAAGGCGCGTTCTGTAACGCCGATGCCGCATTTGAAGTCATGCAAGGCATGCGAACGTTGCCGCTGCGAATGCTGCGGAAGTGTATCAACACCAGGATCCTGGCCGATTTCCTCGACTCCCACCCCAGCATCCAGGTCAACTGCAACGCCGTCCCATCCAATCCTAATTTCCAGCAACGGGAAGAGCACATGTACCTGGGATTGCCGGCGCCCCTGTTTACTTTTGACATGGGTGAAATTGAAAAACAGGCCTTCCAAAAATTCTTTGATGCCCTGTCACCGACGTTCGGTCACATGATCAGCCTGGGCCAGGCCAACACCATCGTCAGTTGCCCATCGCTGACCACCCATTCCGAACTGGACGAACAGGCACTGGCGGAAGCAGGAATGACACCGACCACCGTCCGCTGTGCGGTCGGC
>CAZJEK010000397.1:0-4521 GCA_964545005.1 uncultured Pirellulaceae bacterium | reverse complement strand
TCATGCCGCCGCGTATGACCTGGAAACAGGCAAGGAAATCTGGCGTTGTGGCGGTCAAACTCAACGACCGGCTGCCAGCGCCGTGGCGGCCGATGGCCTGGTCGTGGTGACCAGTGGCTTTCAAGGTTCCTTTTTGGGAGCGTTCAAATTGGACGGATCCGGCGATATCGAAAATTCCGAACACGTCGCCTGGACGCTTAACCGCGACACGCCTGACATCGCGTCTCCTTTGCTGTCTGGAAACCGATTGTATTTTTACAAAGCCAAAAATGGGATTTTGTCCTGCCACGATCTGAAATCAGGCAAACAATTGTTCGGTCCTGTGCGAGTTCCTGGTTTAAAAACCATCTATGCGTCACCGATTGCCGCCAATGGATACGTGTTTCTGACTGATCGCGAAGGTACCACCGTGGTGATCAGGGATGCTGACGATTTCAAAGTCGTCGCCACCAATAGCGTCGGCGAAACGGTCGATGCCACCCCTGCGCCGGTGGACGACCAACTGTTCATCCGCGGCGAAAAGCACCTGTTTTGCGTGCAGTAGCGAAATACTACCTCGTGCTCATATCGCGACCCAAGAGTAGACTGGTGTGTTGAAATTTGTTTACTTTCATTAGTTAGGTTGCTGAGCTTCATGCCTTTGCTTGATTCGTTGCGCTGGCGGTATGCCACGAAAAAGTTTGATCCACAACGTGTGGTCCCCGAGGAAGACGTTGAAACGATACTGGAAGCGGGCAACCTGGCTCCCACTTCGTATGGACTACAACCGTACCGATTTGTCGTCGTCAACAATCAGCCATTGCAGGAACAGCTGGTTCCATTTTCTTACAACCAGCAGCAGGTTGCCGATGCGTCCCACGTGATCGTGATCGCCGTTCGGACCGATCTCAACGATGACTACGTTAATGACTATATCGCTCGAGTCGAATCCACTCGTGATCTGCCCACCGGCTCGCTGGATGGTTATGGTCAAGTGATGCGGGGTACGGTCGCCAACCTGTCCGACGATGCTCTGTACGATTGGAATGCCCGACAAGCCTATATCGCGTTGGGGACCATGATGGCCGCCGCCGCGGATGCGGGCGTTGACAGTTGCCCGATGGAGGGATTTCAACCCGACAAGTACGATGAACTGCTGGGACTAGCCGAACAAAACTTGCGTTCAGTTCTGGTTTTGCCAATCGGCTATCGCCATCAGGATGATCAAACCCAACACCAGCCAAAAGTTCGTTGGCCGTTGTCCGAGCTGGTTGTCAGGATGTAAAACGATTCCTGACTGCGTGATACCGTTTTAAAGATTTTTCGATTCTTCCACTTCTTGTCGCTGCGACAGCGATCTCTGAAACTCCATGGCAATCAGCACGTTTGAACTGTTTTCGATCGGGATTGGCCCATCCAGTTCCCATACCGTGGGACCGATGCGTGCGGCCGCGATGTTTCTGCAACAACTCCATTCAGAACAGTTGTTCGATCAAACCTGTCAGGTGTTGGTCCAACTGTACGGATCACTGGGTGCGACCGGCAAAGGTCACGGCAGCGACAAGGCCGTGATTGGTGGATTGGCGGGTCATCATCCGGAAACAATCGATCCCGATGAGCTGATGTCCCTGCTGGAACAGGTTGAAAAAACCGGGCGGTTGCAGCTGGGTGGTCAACGCTCGATCGAATTCGATCTGAAACGCGATCTCGAGTTCTCTGGCGTGGTATTGGACTTTCATTCCAACGGAATGCGATTGACCGCCCGCAACAGTGAAGGTCACGAGATCCTGCAGAAAACCTACTATTCGGTCGGCGGCGGATTTGTCGTCGACGAAAACGCGACCGGCACCGATCGGATTGTGCCCGATACGACGGTGGTTCAGTATCCATTTACTTCGGCGGTCCAGCTGCTTCAGCTATGCGAACAACATGGCCTGTCTATCAGCACCATCATGCTACGCAATGAACTGGCTTGGCGTGATGAAGCCGAGGTTCGATCCCGGTTGATCGATTTATGGAATGTGATGAAAGATTGCGTCGAGCGAGGCTGCCAACTGGAAGGTATTTTGCCCGGCGGACTGAAAGTCAAACGCCGTGCAGCTCACATGTACCGCAAGTTGATTGCTGAAAACAACGATCCTCGGGCGCCTCGTAGCCGGATGGATTGGGTCAATTTGTGGGCACTGGCCGTCAACGAAGAAAATGCGGCCGGCGGCCGGGTCGTCACCGCTCCCACGAACGGTGCGGCCGGTATTATTCCGTCGGTGTTGCACTATTACATGCGTTTTTGTGGGGGTACCGAAGAAGGTGTCATGCGATTCCTGCTGGCCGCAGCCGCGATCGGTTCACTGTTCAAAATCAATGCGTCCATTTCCGGTGCCGAAGTTGGTTGCCAAGGGGAAGTCGGATCTGCCTGTTCGATGGCCGCCGGTGGCTTGGCCGAAGTGCTCGGCGGAACTCCGGCCCAGGTGGAAAACGCCGCCGAAATCGGCATGGAACATAATCTCGGATTAACCTGCGATCCGATCGGTGGACTGGTCCAGGTACCCTGCATCGAACGCAATGCAATGGCGGCGGTTAAAGCAATCAACGCCGCCCGTCTGGCCCTCCGCGGTGACGGTACTCATTTCGTTTCCCTGGACAAAGTCATCAAAACGATGCGCGAAACGGGTCGTGATATGCAGTCCAAATATAAGGAAACGGCGCGCGGCGGTTTGGCCGTCAATGTGATCGAATGCTAGCAGCGACCGGTCTGAATCGGTCTTTGCCGGTTTAGCACCGTGGCCCAAAATAAGTTCCTCGCACCATGATGAAGGAACTTGATATGGCCGCCCGCTACCTGGTTTGTTTTGCGTTACTGTTCTCGTTCCGTTTGGCCGACATCTCGCTTGGCCAATATTCCAGCGGTATCCCCACCCGCTCGGATGAAGCTGACCCGGTTCATTTCCAGCCTAATCCAAAAACGCTGATACCATCCAAGCAGCCATTCGCGGATCAATTCTGGACCTATCTGCTGGCCAACAACTACAAACATTGGTCGCCGATACCGGGAAAGTCAGCTGGGCTGATCCAGCGGTTTGCCAAATCCGATGCATCACCGCATTCCCAGTTGGTCAAATACTATTTGAATCGAACGGCTCTGTCTGACCTTGACCAACCAGCGGTCGGATCAATCATCGTGATGGAAAACTATCGTCCAGACCGATCATTGGAAACGATTTCGGTCATGTACCGGTCTCCGGGTTTCGATCCTCAAGCGAATGACTGGTACTGGATCCAATATCGTCCCGATGGTTCGGTGGTCACAACTTCGCCTACCAAGACGTCGAGGGATAAAAACGGCAATCCGATCACCTATGCTGCTGCGAACAAGCAAGTTTCACTGGTCGGGCGAGTTGATCAATGCATTCGTTGTCATCAATCAGCTGCCAATCAAGATTTGGCATTTTTCAATGACCAAGCTAAACCAACCAGCGATCGATTATCGCTGTTGAGTGATCCAGCGGTCGACCAGAAGTAGCTTGATCACACGTCCAGTTCGCGGACTTCGAGAGCGTGTTTTTCAATAAACTCTCGGCGGGGTTCGACTTTATCACCCATCAAGATTCGGAACATGTTGTCGGCTTCGGCTGCGTTGTCCATTTTGACCTGGATCAACGTCCGGTGTTCCGGATCCAACGTCGTTTCGCGAAGTTCCTCCGCATTCATTTCACCCAGCCCTTTAAAGCGAGTGATCTGCATGCCTTTTTCACCGGCGGACCGAACCGCATTGACCAGGCCCCGCAGATCTTCGATACCGGTTTCGGAATCGCCGCGCCGAAGAATGTAACGGGGATCTTCCATTCCCGTGCGATCCTGTGGCATCAACGCCTCGATATCAAATCCGAATTCTTCCAATTCTTTCAGTCCCGAATTAATCGTTTTGACTTCGTAAAACTCGGTGACGCGAATTCGATCCGCTTCCGGTTCCGCATTTCCCTGATCATCGCTGTCGACGGTTACATTATCACCGTGTTCTTCTTCGTACGATTTGATGAAATCATCTTTGGCCGATCGGGTACCAAACCAGTGGTCTTCGTTGCCGGCGACGACGTGAAACACCGGTAGCTGGCCATTGTTGTCCATCCGGTCGGCATGCGTCCGCAAGTTGATTCCCCGTCGCTCGAGGGCGGTGATAGCGTCCTCCATGCTGGCCAATGTCAGGCACAATCGCCGCATGTCGTCGCCTTCAATGGTTCGGTTTCCGGTATCGAAAGCGGTATCTGATAGACCGCGTTCGAGTAACTGTCGTCGCATTTCTTCGTCCGTTTGGACGTAGTAAACCTGGCGTTTATTGCGAACCCGGAACAATGGTGGACAAGCGACGTAGATGTGTCCTTGTTCGATCAAGTGATACATTTGCCGGTAGAAAAAACACAACAGCAACGTACGAATGTGGGAACCATCGACGTCGGCGTCAGTCATGATGATGACTTTGTCGTACCGCCGTTTGCTCAGATCCTGATCTTCTCCAATTCCGACGCGCAGCGCATTGATGATTGA
>CAZJEK010000396.1:2674-4576 GCA_964545005.1 uncultured Pirellulaceae bacterium | reverse complement strand
TTGAAAACTGATCGAATAACACGCCATCGATACGAAATCGGACTTGAAGCTCTTTCTCGAAAGGTTGCAGATGGATGTCCGATGCTCGCGACTGAGCTGCATCAAATAGTATTGAATTAACGAGCGTTACGATGGGTGATCGACCGGAGGAATCGAGCAAGTCTTCTCGTGCGCCGCGTGTGAGATTCTGCAATGCCTCTTTGCTATCAAGCGATTCGATTGAAGCCACCGTTTGGCTAGAACGTTGCTCGTAAGCCTGATTGATTGCCACCCTAATTTCGGCTGGCGGCGCGAAAAACGGTTCTACCCTGAAACCAAGAATCCTTGCGGCTATATCGACCTGAAAGAGGCTGCTGAAGGATCCTAACGCCATTGGCATTCGATTTTGCTCAGCCGAAAACCCGACAAAGCACTTGTCCCGGGCAAGTGAAATTGGCATCTTCTTGACGAACTCCTCAGAAACTTGGAGTTCAGCAAATCCTTGACGAAATCCAACTCCCAAAAAACGTGATGCTTCTTCGAATACTTCAATCGCTTGGCTTGGATTTTCAGTCATCCAATTGTCGAGTCCCTCAAATGTAAGTGGATCGCCTAAGTCGTCAATCGTTGAGTCAATCTCAGACCGAAAATGACGGAGAAGGGACCTTTGGAAGAAGGGGGACGAGGAGATCATATTGAGAGCTGCGCTTTAATCGCAACAATGACGATTTGATTTACGTGAAGGTTAGATTTCCTATCGGCTCACGTCTATATTTTATCACCACGAAGGAATACTTGGGACCAGTTCGATTTGAATCCGCCTATCGCATTTGGACAGGATCCAAGTCCGCAATCCCAGCGAACTACGCTCACCGAACTGCAAACGGTCTGGCGCCGGCGTTCGCACTCGAACAATCCAGCCGGTTGAGGAGACCAACTCGACAACTGAATTCAATTCAGACTCTTCGGTAGCGTGCAGGGAATCGTCCGGTAATTCCTGAACGACTTGATCGGGAATGAACGAAGGACTTGATTGCTGGCGGTCATTGGAAGTGATCGACTCGCGACGACCAGATGTGGATTGCAACTCAGCGCTGATTTGAGATTCTTTTGAGTCTCGCTCAAAAATTGTGCGACACCAAGAATAGAAACTGGGTTCCGATAAGCCTTCTTGTTTGCAGAAGGCGCGAATCGACTGGCCACTGCTGGTTTGCTCTTCCAGCATCCACCGCCAGAATTGTTCTTTCTCACTTCGGCATTCAGCCATGTTTGGTCCCTCCAAGTCAAAGAAAATCCTCAACTTAAAGGGCAAGTCAACGTGCGGTTCTACGAACGCTCACGGTTACGCTGAACCAATACACCTATGCCGTCCGTCACCCATGGAAAGATAGACATCAAAAAAGCACAGGGAGTCGCCACAAAAATCCATGACATTGAAAAATATGAAAAAAAGTAACTGGCCGATAAAATCCCTGCAAAATAGCAAGCAAGTCGGATTGAGCAAGCAAGTCGGATTGTTGAACTATTTGATAGAACTCCTACAAGAAATGCAAGCCCAGCCATCTCGGGGCAAAAAAATGAGTATGGTTCCCCAAACGGAAACTGGTAGTTAAGAACGAATTCGTAGGTTGAGAAAACAAGCCATGGGCAGAGGAAACGGACGATACTGCCGTGCCAAGAAAAACGGTATTGGTTCAGTTGTATCTGCCCGTCACTCTCAACCGTTGGTGTCGGAGACGGTGGCTTATACGGGCTATCTACGTCTGTAGTCAATTTCTCAGTTTCTCTACATTGCTTAAGTTCCTGGATCTTTTACCTAAATAGCTTCAGCTAATACCCGTCGCCTACGTCAAAATTACCGGGGTGTATTTCGTTCTCATTTTCATAAAATAAAGGACATTTGAAAAATATTGATTGATAAGG
>CAZJEK010000396.1:0-2664 GCA_964545005.1 uncultured Pirellulaceae bacterium | reverse complement strand
TAGAATTTAAAATTTTAATGGTAATGCGGTTCCAACTTTACCATAAAAGTCTGCAGGTTTTCCCATATCCGAGAATAAATCGCGGCCTGAAGAATTACTGCTTTTACCGTGACAGACAAAAAGATGCACGATACTGAGTTTATATTGTAGATTGTTGAGAATCTCACCGTAGCCAATCGAAAGCCAGTCCTGCACCTTTCGACCGTTAACATCCTTTCTCTTCCAGAGTTTAATTGAAATGCCACTACGGCTGCCATGACCGGTGACACTAAATCCATGAAGTTCCTTGCCATCACTTAAAGATTGGATGTCAGACAGGAATTTGGTTTTGAAACTCTGTTCCGCTTTTGACCCGAAATCACGTTTCGATAGGTAGTCGTTCCAGTCAATCGTCTTTACGTGATAACCTTTGTTTTCGTAGATAGTTTTCGAAGCATCAAAACCGGACCACCACCTCCCGAACGAACCAGTTTCCCCAAACCAAGCTAGGTAAATGGTATTAGGCACTTCGACCTTAAGCGGACCCCCGTTAGGGCAAAGATCGCGGTCTTCCCCCCAATCCAATGTGTCAGGAATAGTGCCTGTTACCCAAGATCCCCATTCTTCATATCGGAGGCCTACAGCCTCAGTTAATGATTCAATGGTGTCACCTTTTTCGTACTCCGCAGTGGCTTTAGGCTTATTATTATCTCTTGTGATTTTCCAGAGACCGCTCGGATCCACTCCACCCGGCACGAAGTAGGCCCGGTAGAGTGACATCCCATCCACAAACCCTAATTCGTCTCGGCTCGTGAACTCTCCCGTTTCCGGATCGTAGTACCTGGCTCTGAAGTACATCAATCCGGATTCATCATCGTGCCTCCTAGAGGTGTAACCGTAGGGGTTATCGTAGCTGCTGCTGTTCCGTACGGTTGAACCGTCGGCGGCGAGAATGGTCCGGCTACCAAGAGCATCGTACGTATACCTCTCTAGAACCGTCCCATCTGAATTATCTGCTAACGCTGCGATACTCCATTGTTGATTCCGGGTAACAGTTAGTTGCTGAGCCCCTGAATTGCGAACAATCATCACCAACGAGTCGATCGCATCAGCGTACACATACTCTTGACTAGGGAGTGCTAAAGAGGCCCCTGCATCGTACTCGGCGATACAGTTGGGTCCAGCATAGATGAACACGGTGTGCTCGGCGACCGTACTATTTCGCGTGATCTTCTTCCAAACGCGTTTTTGCTCGGCATCGTAACCGTACTCGTTGGTACCTTCGATGCCAGCGGTGTCGCCTGACGAGACCACAGTTTGCTCGAGCATCCCGCCTTCGTCCCAATCGAGTTCGATGCCGGTATGGGCGTCGGTCAAGTTGCCATCGGCATCGAAGGTCTGCGAAGTACCGTCTACGGTCGTCAGCTCGTGAATGTTCGAATAGCTGCGGTAGGCATTGGTGCTTCCCAGCTTGTAGTTGGTGATGTTGCCAATGTCGGAACGATCAAGATAGAGATCGACGCTTTTGGTCGGCTGCTTGAAATTCCTCAGTCGATCTTCGGCATCGTAACCATCGGGGTAGGTACCGGTGTTGGTGGTGTTGAAACTCCAGCCGGACATATTCGCGGTCCAAGTTTCACTTTGCTTGTTGCCGTTTTCGTCGTAGGTATAAGTTGCATTGCCGACGTTGTTGTTGTTTATTGCTGTCAGCCGTCCCGCATCATCGTAGGTTCTGGATTCATCGATGTAAGGTCGATCGACGCTAATCAACTGTCCCAAGTCGGAGTAGCCACGATCCTCGATTTGGGAGCCGTCCCATGAAATCGTGTCCAGCAATCCGCGGTCGTCGAACGTGTAAGCCGCTTGGCGCCCCGAGGGGTAAGTGATTTCATCGAGCCTGCCGCGATCGTCGTAGCTGTAGCCAACCGTATAGGTTTGGCCGCCGTAGGTCGTTGCATCGGAGGCTATTTGCCCACGCTCGGTGTACGTCAATGCTCTGACGACGCCGTAACGGCTGGTTGAACCAGTTTTGCGTAGGAAGCCGTCGTAGGTAAAGTCATCAGTACCAGACAAGGTGCTGGCAGCGTCGTAGTACTCGACTTTGTCCAACTCGCCAGAATAGGGCTGGTAAATCGACTTGATCTTGATCCCGGACGGTTTGATCACTTCGTACTGGCGACCTGCCGCATCGTAGGCATAGCTGGTCTCGCTGCCATCATCCAATGTTCGCTTTATCCGCCGTCCAAGTGCATCATATTCGTACGCAGTCGCCTTGTTTTCGGCGTCAACAATACTGGTTAATCGATTCATGTTGTCGTAAAACCGATAGGTCGATTTCAACAGTCGGTCTTCGACCTCGACCAGCCTTCCGAAACCATCGTACGTGTTGGTCGTAACACCTCCTTTGGCATCGGTTATTGTTGCAATTCGTCCAGCTGGGTCAAACGTAACACTTGTCGTGTGTTGCAGCGGATTGGTTGTTGAAACGTTGCGGCCAAGCTCATCGTAAACATAATTGGTTTCGTTCCCCAATGGGTCAACCGTTCGAGCGAGGTTTCCCGACACATCGTAAATCTGAGTCGAGGTGATTCCATCTTGGTCAATCGCACCAACTTGTTGCCCAAAGCCATTCGACAGAGAGCTTGTGGTGGTACCGTCAGGATAAATTGTCCGAGACTCTCTTAC
>CAZJEK010000395.1:0-4603 GCA_964545005.1 uncultured Pirellulaceae bacterium | reverse complement strand
CCGGTAAAAGAAGCAATCGAAAAAGAAGAGTCGAAACGGGAGAAAGAAGGAGGAAGGAAAGCGGTTGAGGCTTATCGAGCTCGTTTGCGGGACGGCCAATCGCAGGAGTACCAAGCCATATTGGCGATTCAGCAGCCGTTGCTCTTTGATCGATGTCTCAATCTCGCAACGAAAACAAATCAATTCAACGTTCGCGCGGTCAGCTTGGCATTCACTCCAGGGTTGGAGAAGCTTCGACAAATTCACGAGACGGCTGGCGGGGCTCCGGAAGACTTCGTTTTCATTGACCAGAATTCACTATTCTCTCAAATCCACGAAAGGCAAGTGTTCGACAGTGTGCTCGCCCTTCCGGTTGTCAATGCGAAGGCTGAGCAAGAGATCGAAGCAACGACGACGTTTGGCTTAGCTGGCGATTTAAACGCCTCTTGCTTGGTTGTTGTCGAACTCGGAGCGATCCCAGACTTGGATCGACACTCAACGATGCAGTTGGACATCGACGGGCAATCGTATCGCCATACCTCAGAGAGCGTTGATTCCCGCATCGTGGTCTCAAGGGATGCCAAAGGGCGGTTGTCCACTCTCTCGACAGTTGCGAAACCGGCCAACCAGGGTTCGTTCTCGTTCAAGAGCCTCAAAGATGACATGAGGTTTCCCGGCGCTCAAATTTATCGATACGTTGAGGCACCAGCCAATCTTCAGTTCGTAATTCACCCCGAATCATTGTCCGCTGACGAACCTAGCGGTTTTAAGGTCAACCAATTCTCCAACGAAGCGTGGCTTTGTGGCCTCTCTTGGTCGAACGGTGCGACTATTCCCCTATCCTCTGCCGACGTTGTTTTCCGGCATCGTGGCTCGAATCGGGACTTTTTGGTCGATGCCAGTCGCGCTCAACACTTCAATCATCGCTTTAAGATCCAACCGCCAGAGTTTCCGCTGGGCTTGTTTGACGTTTTCTTGCGGTACGAGTTGGAGTCTGGCCTCGCATTCGAAACACGGATCGAGTCGCATTTTGAAGTTGTTGGTGTGGATGAAATCATCAAGGTGGAAATCTCGGATGACTCGAATGCGTTGGAGTCAGTTGATTTCGGATTGCTCGGCGACATAAACACTTCTCGAAAAGTTGCCGTCAAACTTCATTCAGCGACACCGCACGACCTCGATTTGCTGATCAAGGCAGTGGGGCTCGAAGACTCACAAGGGAACGCGGTTGGGCAGACTTGGATCACGCTTTCAGATCCGACAATTAACATCCCTGCCGGGGAATCCGCTAGTCTGACTTTCGAATGCAACATACCAACAGAAATTCCTGAAAGTGTGGTGGATGGACTGTTTGTCTCACACCTTGAGATTACGAATGCAAAAACGTTGCAAAAAATCAAGCTGGAGCCCTTGATTGAAGGGACGAGTGACGCGGAATCATTAGCCCGGCTTCTGTTCACCTTAGATCGGCCAGAGCTTGAGGTAACGGCGAGCTATGCGGGAAGGCAAAGGATTCTCAAACAAGGTGGAGAATACACCCTTGAGTTAAATGCCAATGTCTCAACTCCTTTTTCTCGGCTCGTTTCAACTTCGGTTGCGACCACATCAGAGGAGGCTCGAAATGTTGCTGTCAGGATCTCCAATTTTCGCGATGAAGATGGTTCGGCCCAATCCAAGATCGATTTGTTACCTGATGACGATTGGGTTGGCGCAGAACTGATCGAGCCTGGTGAAACCAGACAGTATTTCGCACGCTTTGTTGTTGAGCCCTTGGGAGTTGATGATCCACGCCGAGCATACGGGAAGATCATCATATCCGGAAACGGCATGCGGCCGATTGTCGTCTCGGTTACAGCCGGAGAAGGAAAACCTTGGGCTGGAACTATCTGGTTTGTGTTTGTGTCGCTTTCACTGGTGTGTGCATTAACCGCCGTCCGAATGCTGCGACGAATTCGACGACTTCAGATTGTGACCCCCGGGAAACCTCGACGATTTGGTGCTGGTGACTCGGTCTTCGGCATGGTCGAGTTCAAGGCAATTGAGGGGCAGGCGATTTTTACGCCGAGAAAGCAAATCGAATTGAAAGACGTTGACGGTGTGTTTTATCCGCAAAACTCTCCGCTCGTCGTTGAGTCATCAGACCAAGTACCAATTCGGTTTCGCGATAAAGAGAAGCTTGAAATCGAAGTTCAAAAAATTGAGTCCGGCGGAAAGCACGTCTGGGCTCGTGTTTCTTTGGCAAGAACGAACAGTAAAAAACTGCGCTACGCGAAACGATTTCTAAGGTTGGCCGTGGTTTTCGCAACGTCGGCAATCTTCTTGTTGACGCTGATGCATAGATGGCAGCCAGCCACACGAATCGTTCAGTATTTGATTGACGCTTCCCCTTTTACATAAGGATGAACCTATGAGTTTTCTAAATGAAGAAGTCGACAGGCAGTACGAGTTATTGAATCGTGCGACTCTAGCTGATTGCAAGCTTGAGCAAACGGCCGCGACCATGATTATTGGCCTTGGAACCAGTGGCTCAAAAGCAGTCTTGGAGCTGTTTCGGCATCTTAGGCAAAGTAAACAAGGAGTACCAAAAGGGTTGATTTTTATCGTCGTCGATGTTGATCAAGATGGTCGCAAGCAGAGCAGCTTGGATGAAATGACTGAGGTTATCTTTATTCCACTGGGCATATACGGTGCCGGTACAAATACTGAAAACGGTCGGCGAATTTTGGAAGAAAACTATCTGGAGATCAAGTCGACCGTCGTCAGAGCAATGGTTAGCTTGATGGAACAAGAGGGGCACGGAGTGCAGTTCAACGTTCCACCGGCGCAACTTTTGGTTGCATTTATATTGGCCGGATGTGGAGGTACCTCTGGGGCAGCGGACGATGTAATGGCGACTGCCCTCTACGATGCGAAACGATCGGTCGGACTGAAAAAACTCGAAGTCAACCGCTGGAGGATTGGACCGGAACTCCCGGTTCATGATGTAACCAGAGAAGTCAGTCAAGATGCCAGAGAACGGCTGCCAGCAAATTCAGCTGACAACCGGGAGGCGTGTTATGTCGAGATGGCAACCAAACGGTACAAAACAGAGTTCCCACCTGTGGGCGATCCATTTGTCGTCCAGATGAGTACTCGAACTTATACCAATGTGGAATTTGACAGCACAAGCCGTGGCCATCGACTCCAAACGATGGACGATTTGATTCAGGTTATTTCTCGATGCCTATACGTTCAGGTGTTCACGGCTGCCGGGAAAGAAGCGTCATCGCGTCATATCGACGATTTGATTTTGGGAACCACAGGCCAAGCCTTTCGTGCCACCGGCTCACCAGTATCGGAGAGGTAAAAATGCCAATCAGAAAAACAAATTACGAAAACATACCGGCTCAGACCCAGTCACGGGGTTGCCATGAATTGGTAATCCCCATTGACGAGCTGTTTGAGGAGCAAAAGTCATTGGTACTTTCAAAGGCAATCACCTCATTATTGGTTGGTGGAAATGCGAAAGTCGATCCCGATGCGATTATTCGGCGATGCGAGATGTCGATTGCGCAGATTATCGAGATTCCGCGTATTGAATCCTGCATGCCTTCGATTCCAGACTTCGACGTCGGAGCCTTGGAAGTCCTGGCAAATTCAGCGGCTGATCTGCAAAAAGAAGACGGAGACTGGCGCAAATCCATGGGGCGTATTGACGATCTCGTGGACAAGCACATCGATGTGTTGCGAGATCGCTTTTTGGTTTTCGTGCTCCTATTTACAGAAAACCATGGATACATACGCGCGATACAGGAATTGCTTGACGTGCAATCAAATTTGAAAAAAGTTCTCGATAGCAACAACAGCCACAAGGCGTGGATGCCTAGTGATTCCAATCGTGCTGCCGATACGGCGGACACACTCAGAAGGTTCTGCGAGATCTCGGCTGGCAAGTCAAAATGGTTAAAGAAGATTAAATCTCCGTATTCAATCGAAGATAAAGACGAACTTCATCGCCTATGGGAAATGGCAAGAGACTTTCTAGGTAAGAGATCCGCTCAGCTCCGGGCCGAGTCTGAATGCAAAGTTATCGAGGGCATTTTGGATCCCTCAATCCCTGGAATGTTGCCGAAGCTGATTGTTGAACTTCAAATGGAGGGAAAACAGCTTAAGAGTATAGCTCAGACTCTTCGCAATCCGGATCGCCTGCCAAAGGGCGATGCTATTCGTACGATCGTGGTGGACTCTGTTCGCCGGGAGATTTCTGAAGGCGTCACGCTTGAAAAATGTTTTGATACCGCATTTGAAATTTCAGGATGTGGACAAGAGGCAATTCGTGACGAGATATATCGAGGGATTCCAATCAACGGGCGACCGACGACTCCACGCCAACTCGCAAAAATGGAGCCGGCAAAAGCGAAATCAGAGCTACTGAACTTTGGCCGGAATTATTTCGCAGTCGCGATTCCCGAAGTCCTCAAGATCGATCTGGAGCGACCTGAGCTTCAACTGGCGATTGCTAAAAAAGCCCTCAGTTTGAATCAAAAGGCACAGCCATTTTTGGTATTCGATCAGATCCCAAAATCTAAAGAAAAATATCAGTTTTACCTGTTCTCAAACCCGGTAATACGGAAGTCGATCGAAT
>CAZJEK010000394.1:0-4610 GCA_964545005.1 uncultured Pirellulaceae bacterium | reverse complement strand
ATCCTGCGACCTTAGATCAGTTGACCAATCAAGTGGCTTACCGAATCCCAGGTCCATGAGTTGGTGTAAGCCATTTCCAGACCTTTGAAAACCAACGCCATGTCGATCAAACCAAAGGTGTAAGGCAGTTTCAAACCGCTGAACGCGGCAATCCGGTTTTGCATTCGTCGACGACGACGCAGTCGCAACGCAGCTTTCTGCCAACGCTGATTCATTGCTTCGCGATCTTCAAACGCACGCAACACTTTGAATTGCGAAGCCAGGCTGGCAGCTCGTCCGGATTGCACTTCATCTGCTTTGCAATCCAGTTCCAGTTGCTCAAACTTGGCATCTGCCAATTCAAGATTCAGTTTCGCGCGACCGTGCCGCCATGCTGCCCAGCGGGTCATCGTAGCGGCCAGGAGGCGCATCAGTCCGTAGACCATAGCCGTCATTTCGGCCTCCTTTGATAAAGAAAAGAAACGTCAGGAGCGCGCTTACCCTGTCGAACACCCGTTCGACGGAATGAGTGACTCTCTTCCATCTTCGAGGTTCGCAGGAATTGACGATCGACGACGATTTCCATAAAAGATGAATGCCCATTCATGAATCTGCCTTGAACTAGTTGGCATTGCCAGCAAGGAAACAAATCATGTCGATCGATACCCAACACGAAACACTGCAACTGTTACAACAGCTGGGCGTACCTGATGATCTACCAGGCATCGCATGCGGAAATGATTGGCTCGCAGGCCAAGGCGACTTGTTGAAAGTCACTTCGCCCATTGATGGACGCGTGATTGCGGAGTTCAATCAGGCGACCGCCGAACAACTTGACCTGTCGATTGAACAAGCGAAGGTTGCGTTTAAGGACTGGCGATGTTGTCCAGCACCGGTCCGAGGCCAGGTCGTGCATGCGATGGGACAGCAGTTGCGAACGCACAAAGAACCGCTGGCCAAGTTGGTTACGCTGGAAAACGGAAAAATCTTTCAGGAGGCCTTGGGCGAGGTTCAGGAAATGATCGACATCTGCGACTTTGCCGTGGGGCTAAGTCGACAACTGTACGGTTTGACGATCGCAACCGAACGTCCCTCGCACCGCTTGATGGAACAATGGCATCCGTTAGGACCGGTAGGCGTGATCAGTGCATTTAACTTCCCGGTGGCGGTCTGGTCCTGGAATACCATGCTGGCACTCGTCTGCGGCGATCCAGTCGTTTGGAAGCCTTCTGAGAAAACCCCTTTGACTGCCCTGGCCTGCCACGCGATTGCCATGCAAGCGCTCAAGGAATTCCCCGACATCTCACCGGGCATCCTGCAAACCGTCGTTGGAGGCCGTGAGCTCGGGGCTGCGCTGGCTGCTGATTCACGACTGCCCCTGATCTCGGCAACCGGTTCGACAGCAATGGGAAAATCCGTCGCTCAGGTTGTGGCTGCCAGGTTGGGACGACAACTCCTGGAACTGGGAGGCAACAACGCAGCAATTGTGACTCCATCGGCAGACCTCGATCTAGCAATTCGCGCGATGGTTTTTTCTGCCGTCGGAACTTGCGGTCAACGCTGCACAACGTTGCGACGAATCATTGCTCACGAGGATCAGTATCAGCAAGTCAAAGACCGGATGCTGGCCGCCTACGACCAACTGGCAATTGGCAATCCGCTGGACTCCAAAACGCTGATCGGCCCGTTGATTGATCGTGCCGCCCAGGATCAGATGCGGGAAACGCTGGAACAGGCGAAAGCGGCAGGCGGTACCGTTCACGGAGGTGAGGACTACGAAGCAGGTTTAGGCGGTTGTTATGTGCGTCCGGCGCTAGTCGAAATTGATGCGTCAGCCGAGATCGCTCAAACCGAAACGTTCGCCCCCATCACTTACCTGATTCGATACTCTGGATCTCTTGAAGACGCAATCGAAATGCAAAACTCGGTTCCACAGGGTTTGTCCAGCAGCATTTTTACTGATCGCGTGCAGGATGCGGAAACGTTTTATGGCCCCGCAGGTTCGGATTGTGGCATCGCCAATGTCAATATCGGGACCAGTGGAGCCGAAATTGGTGGCGCGTTTGGAGGTGAAAAAGAAACCGGAGGAGGTCGCGAATCCGGTTCCGATGCCTGGAAAGCGTACATGCGCCGCGCGACCAATACCGTGAACTACTCCAGTCAACTGCCCCTGGCGCAGGGCATCAAATTCGATTTTTAGGTGGCAAGAACGATTGAACTGGTTGGAGGCAGATCAACTGAAGGAAAAACACAGAGGACACAGAGATCGCTGCATGTACTCTGTGTTCTCTGTGCCTCTGTGGTTAATGGGGGCAACGTGATCAATGCGGTTGGCGTTCAACCACCTCAACTTTCGCTGGCCAGGACTTCCCGCGCGAATGGGCATGGACTTTTGGGAGCCAAAGGCGAAGCAGACCAACGGAATTTTTCAAAATCGATATTCCCTCCCACAGATCTCTCTCTCCAATCATAATGGCGGCTGCTGGAGCCCTTTCAAACAGACGCTTGGCATTCCCCCAACGGCAAACGCAGCCCCCGGAAAACGGACGAGTAACTGATGATCAATCGACGCGAAATGCTGGAGACGTTGGCCGCGACAGGAATCGGTGGCACGGTCCTCCATCGGGCGATCGTGGCCACCGCGATGCAGGACGATGACATTACGGCTGACTCGATCAAGCAAGCCGAATGGATCACCGGAATGGAGCTCACCGACGAGCAACGTGAAGAAATCGTCCGCCGGGTCAAGCAAAATCGTTCCAGCCTCGAGCGTCTCCGAGAGATCGAATTGGATGCGGGCACGCCGATGGCGATTCAGTTCCACCCAACGCTGTCTCAGCGCCAAACAGACTATCTGCAGCGTGAAGCTCGAACAACCGAATCGATCGTTGTTTCGTTGCCGAGTTCAGAATCCGAGATTGCCTTTTTACCAGTCCATCAATTGTCCTGGTTGGTGCGCACCCGAAAACTGACCAGTTTGGAATTGACGCAGATCTACTTGAGGCGACTGAAAAAGTATGGCGACATGCTGAACTGCGTCGTGACGCTGACCGAAGACCTGGCGTTGCACCAGGCGCGAGCTGCGGACGAGGAATTGGACCGTGGATATTACCGGGGACCGTTACACGGAATTCCCTGGGGGGCCAAAGATCTGATCGCCGTTCCTGGCTATCCAACCAGCTGGGGCGTACCGCATTTTAAAGATCGGGAACGGCCTGAAACCGCAACCGTGGCCGCCCGACTGGAGCACGCAGGGGCGGTGTTGTGTGCCAAACTTTCACTCGGCGCGCTGGCTCAGGGCGACCAGTGGTTTCAGGGCATGACGCGTAATCCCTGGAATCCAAGAATTGGATCGAGCGGTTCTTCGGCCGGTTCAGCAGCGGCGACGATTGGTGGGCTGGTCGCATTTTCGCTGGGATCAGAAACGCTTGGCAGCATCGTTTCACCTTCGATTCGCTGTGGGGCCAGCTCATTGCGTCCCACGTTTGGGCGCGTCAGCCGATTCGGTTGCATGCCGTTGTCCTGGTCACTGGACAAAATCGGACCGATCTGTCGTTGCCTGGAAGATTGCGCGTTGGTTTTTGACGCCATCCACGGACGTGACGACGTTGACCTCACCGCCGGTAGCTATCCATTCCAATGGCCCCGGAAAATGGCGCTGGAAGGAACCAGAATCGGGTACACCAGCCGCCGGTCTGGCGATGAAGAACGAGAAGATTTGAAGGTACTGCGACAGCTGGGTTGTGAATTGGTGGAAGTCGAACTGCCTCGCGAGATCCCACTGCGAGCGTTGACAACCATCATTGGTGTCGAAGCGGCATCGGTATTTGATCAACCATTGCGCGACGGTTTCACCGAGGGCTGGAACACCTGGGATGAGACATTTCGGGCAGCACAGTTTGTTTCGGCCGTTGACTACGTCCGGATTCAGCGGGCTCGTAGCATCGTCATGCAACAGTTCGCCGAACTGATGCAGCAAGTTGATTTTCTGGTGAACGCCAACGATCTGCTGCATACCAATATGACTGGCCATCCGTCAGCGGTTTTACCGTTTCGTTATGCTGACAATGATGACGGGAGCCGGCGGCCAATCCCGATGGTGTTGACGGGACGTCTGAACGACGACGATCGATTGTTGGCTCTGGGACAGGCAATTCAACAGCAAATCACCGCACACGATCAACATCCTGATCTGGATCCCTGGTTGGATCAGGATTTGTCGGATTCGGATCGCTAAGGATTTGTCGACGAAGATGTGCCGGTGCGTGTTTCGCTTCGCGAATGCGTTTTCGATCAACCGCTTTTTAGTCTCAGGGTTTCACCACCAGGAAGCATCTCGTCAATCTTGTTGATCCTGAACATCCTGTCAAACTTCCAGGTGAATCTTCCGTACGCCGTCCATTTTGAGCAAGCGGCGCCCCACAAAAAAAAACAGGATGGACAGGATTGTCATGATCAACAGGATGCGTTTTTGCCTAAAACGATTCAATCGACAATTTGACCTGAGCGCCAACCAGTTCACCTGAAAAAAAGTCAACCTCTCCGCGATAGTTTTTTAATCGCTACGGTAAAATTTAATCTAGTGCAGCGTCTAACTTAAAAATTGGGGTTGGCGAGTCAATCTTGCTCGA
>CAZJEK010000393.1:0-4635 GCA_964545005.1 uncultured Pirellulaceae bacterium | reverse complement strand
CCGAAGTACGTCCCGGCTGAACACGAACTATTCGATCGCAGTGACGAAGACATCCGGGAAGAATTTTTGTCCGCCCTGGAACGAATGCATCACCATTTTGACCGGACGGATGTCGTCGACTTCAAACTATCCCGTGTTCGCAGCGTGATGGCGATCCCGACGTTGAAGTACAGCGAACTGTTGCCGCCCATGAAATCCTCGGTTCCAGGCCTGTACGTGGTAAACTCGTCTTATATTCTCAAAGGCAATCTGAACGTGAACGAGTCGATCACGATCGCCGAAGAAGCGATGGAAACGGTTCTGGCGGATGAACTTCAGGTAATTGAGGCCAATTGACCCCAACGGCATTGTCGACACTTCAAGCAAAGAAGGTTTTTACTTCCACCCGTGTCGTTTTTTATTGCATTTCCTTCTCTTAATTGCGTCCTATACTTCTCCGGACGAATCGGCACCAGGCAGTGACCGGAAACCACCGCAAACCCGGGGTTGGCCCTGCCTGGACTTTGAAATATCTGTTAACTGAGCTCCCTATCGCCGGACTTCCTCGGAAGCCATTCGATTTGGCGGCAGCTGACAGTGGGTTTCGATTTTGTGCCGCATTTTTAGACTTACACCCTCGGCACGACATCCTCGCCGGCAATGCAATCAGCGTTACCTTCAAACTTTAATACTCCCTATACCAGCCAACTGGTCCAGCGTCTGTGCGCGCATCTGGGAATTGCGTTTCCGGTCAGTCGGGTTCGATCCATCCTGGCCGACATCCAGTCTGTCAACGTGGATCACGAAGCCGTGCATCCGCTGGATCGGATCGGAAACCAGCTAGGTTTTCGTCAACGGGAGATGCAAGGATCGTTTGCGGATCTGTTGCACACGGTCAGCGATTCCGGCCCCGTCCTGCTGGAACTGAACGGTCAGATCGAAGCCGGAGAAGATCCTCGAATCCTGGTCCTGGAATTAAAAAGCCGCAACAAGCTGCTGATCCACCAAGCGGGGCAGGACCGTAAAGTATCGACAGGCTGGCTGAAAAAAAGATTGACTTCCGTCGATAACAACCGGATCCAGTGGCGTTTGATCCAGCCGATACTGGCTTCGGACCATGCGTCCCGGTTCCATTATCAAAGTGGTCACCAAGGCCAACCGTTAACCCCGTTCAAGCGATTCCTGGCTCTGCTGAAACCGGAAGCGCAGGATATTCGCACGATCATCGTGTTCTCTTTGATGATCGGTTTGCTCAGTCTGACAACTCCCTTGGCGGTGGAAGCGGTCGTCAACACCATCGCCTTTGGCAGGTACCTGCAACCGCTGGTTGTATTGTGCTTGATCGTGCTGGTGTTTCTCGCTTTCCGTGCCGGACTGAGCGTGCTGATGTCTATTGTGATGGAGATCATTCAGCGAAAACTGTTTGTACGGACCGTCGAAGATCTGGCCTATCGCTTGACTCGAGTCCCGCTTTCGGTCTGGAACAAGTATCACGGCCCCGAACTGGTGAACCGATTCTTCGACATTGTCAACGTGCAGAAGATCACCTCCAAGCTGTTCCTGGAAACGTTGATGTTGGGCCTACAGACGTTGATCGGCATGACGGTTCTGGCGTTTTACCACCCGTTTTTGCTGGGATACGATCTGGGGCTGCTGTTGATGATGGCGGCGATCCTGTTCTTGATGGGCCGGGGAGCTGTCAAGACAGCAACCACGGAATCCCAGCTGAAGTACGAAACCGCCGCCTGGTTACAGGAGTTGGCTCGGCACCCTTCGATGTTCAAATTCAACGGTGGTCGAGATTTCGCCATCCATCGTGCGGATGAATTGGCATCGCAATACGTGCAACATCGCCAACGCCACTTCCGAATCCTGATCCGCCAGATTTCATTTTCTCTAGCGACTCAGGCCATCGCGGCGACAACGTTGCTAGCCCTGGGCGGCTATCTGGTAATTGAAGGCCAGATGACACTGGGACAACTGGTTGCTGCCGAGCTGATTGTGACCTTGATCCTGGGTTCTTTTTCCAAACTGGGGAAGGATCTGGAAAGTTTTTACGACCTGATGGCTTCGGTCGACAAGCTGGGGAAACTGTTTGACCTCCCTGTCGAAGGCGTCGACAAGCTGCAGTACATCGGCGGGCAGGGCCCCCAATCCTTGATCATGCATCAAACCCACCCTCAGATGAAAGCTGGCGGTGGACAACTGGAGCTGGCCTCGGGGTCGACTTACGCACTGTTTGGCGGTGACGAACTGGAACGATTGCAAATGGTCGAACTGCTGGTTGGCCAGGCCGAAACCAAAACGGGACACGTATTGTTGGACGAGTTCCGTATCGACACGCTGAACGCAGATGCGTTGCAAGCCAGACTGGGTCTGGTACGAGACATCGAACTATTCGAAGGCAGCGTCGACGAAAATCTGCGAATCGGTCGAGACCGTGCGCACTCCGGTGCTGTGCTGGAAATCCTTAACCAACTTGGATTGCGAAAATCGATTGACGCCTTGCCCGAGGGGCTCAACACCCAACTGCGAGTCAGCGGCCGCCCGCTGCCAGCTGGCAAGTCGGTGCGGCTGGTTTTGGCTCGTGAACTGTTGACTCGTCCAGGTTTACTGATCATCGACGGACTATTGGATCGCCTGGGGGATGATGACCTGGCCGATCTGCTTCCCAGACTGGCAGCATTCGCTTCACAAACCACGTTGATTATCGCCACTGGCCGCCGTTCGATTGCCCGTTGGGCAGACCAGTGTCTTGACATGGGTGAACCAAACTGGAGTTTGAAAAAGTTTACTGATTAGGCAAACCGCATCCCCGGCACCTGGTAAAGCGTAGCTCTGAAACCAATTACGACGATGAACACTAACAATCAGAACAATTCGGTTATTCCGGCCACGAATCGTGCAGCCACCATTCACCTGGTGCAGTCATCTCGATTCGCACGCAGGTTTGCCAAATTGTTGTTGGTTGCATTGCTGGCTTCCGCTTTGGGCATGATGTTTTTGCCGTGGCAACAAACGTCGCGTGGTTCGGGGCAGGTCGTGGCTTACGTTCCTCAGGAGCGGCAACAATCGGTCGAAGCTCCCGCCAAAGGCGTCGTCGCCCGAATTGCCGAAGGATTGGTCGAGGGATCGCGAGTCGAAGAAGGTCAGTTTCTGCTCGAGATCCAGCCCTTTGCTTCCAACATGCTTGAACAACTGACGGGTCAATTGAATGAGCTAAAAACAAAACTGGAAACGGCCAACGTAAAAGCAGACGCTTACGGACGGCAAGTCGAAGGCTACACCGAAGCCCGTGATTTTGCGGTCCAGGCGGCCAAGGAAATGGTCGGGGCGGCCGAAGCAAAACTGGAAGGTAAACGGCGACAAGTCATCGGCTACGAAGCCAAAGAGCTCCAGGCCCGATTGAATTACGAACGACAAAAATCGCTGGCGGATGACGGACTGAAACCGACCAAAGAAATTGAAAAGCTGAAGAAAGAATGGGAAGTCGCCAAGTCAGAACTCGAATGGGTCAACCAAGACGTCCAGTCCCTGCGCCAGGAACTGGCGGCCAAGAAATCGGAACTGGAAGAGAAACGTCAAGTCGGCCAGACCAAGATCGATTACGCGCGGGCGATGCAACAGGATGCCTTGGGACAAGCCGCGACCGTTCGCAAGGATATCCGGGACGTCGAAATGAAATTGAAAGAGATGGATCGCTACACGGTGACCGCCCCCAAAGCGGGAACCGTCTTTCGGATGCCCGTGTACGAGCAGGGCGACACGATCAAAGAAGGCGAAGCCATTCTGACTTTGATCCCAGACGCCTCCCAGAAAGCTGTCGAGCTTTACATCAGCGGCAACGACATGCCGCTGGTTCGGGAAGGCCAGGAAGTCCGCTTGCAGTTCGAAGGCTGGCCAGCGGTTCAATTCGCGGGCTGGCCATCAGTGGCCATCGGAACCTTTTCCGGTCACGTTTCCACGGTTGATGCCACCGACAACGGCAAAGGCGAATTTCGTATCCTTGTATCCCCCAACGACTCCGACCAACAATGGCCATCCGATCAATACTTGCGACAAGGCGTCCGCGTCAACGGATGGGTGATGCTCAACCAGGTTCGGCTGGGCTGGGAAGTCTGGCGACAACTAAACGGTTTCCCGGTCGTGATTTCCGGCAAAGAACCAACGACCAAAGAAGTCAAAACGCCCAAGCTTCCCAAATAAGGATCGTGGGCTGGCTTCCGCTGATATTGGCGTTCGTTAGCCTGGCAATGGTGGCAGGCTGCCAAACCTCCCGCCCGCGCCCGTTACTGGTTTCGCAACACAACCCGCTGGCAGCCTCAAAACAGCAGGCCACAACGGACTCTGATCTTTCGGCGATTCAACCGGTCAGCTTTCAACAACCGGCGGAACCGGAATCTCCCGACACCACCAACCCGCCTCGCCGGCCAGCTCCGGAAAGCGTTTCGACCGACTTTGATCAATCGCCACCTCCAAACCCGGCAGGCCTGATCTCGACCAGCGATGACTCAGTCAACAATGGCTCCATCGTGCCGGCGACTCAACCCGCCACTCCGACTTCCGCAGGCGTTTTATCGCTCAACGAAATCCTGGCTTCGGTCAAAGATTTCTACCCCGAAATTGAAATAGCCATTGGTGAACTGCAATCGGGCA
>CAZJEK010000392.1:0-4649 GCA_964545005.1 uncultured Pirellulaceae bacterium | reverse complement strand
GATTAGTTCGTGTTTTTAACGATCAATGGAAACAGATCGCGATCCACAGCAAGGTTGCGCCAGGTCGCTTCCAGACCGACATTCGCTCGCATGTTCCGCCAGAAAAAGTCAGCGCCGTCGAGCGAGGAGCCGACGCGTTAATGCGTCAACTGGCGATCATCGGACCGCATACCAAGGCCTGGAGCGAGCTTGTGATTGCCACTCGCGGCGTTCAGGGAATCCGCGTTCTGGTCGGACTCAAATCGTTGGCCCGCAAGCATTCGTACGCAGACTTGGAAACGGCTTGTCAGACGGCCGTCAGCTATGGCGCCTGTCGGCTCAAGAGCATTCGCAATCTTCTCCAGCGACAGTCAGCACCTCAGCAACAATCGCTTGACTTCATCGAAGAGCATCCGATCATCCGACCTCTCTCGGACTACTCACTCGAATCACTCAATGCCTTTAGAAACGTTCGTTCTCCACAAGAAAGGAATCACCATGAACGTAACCCTTCGTGAACAACTGAAACAGCTTCGACTCAGCGGACTGGTCAGTACTCTTGACGTCCGTTTGCAGGAAGCCAAAAGTTCCAAACTCAATCATGCGGAATTCCTGGAGTTGATCCTGGCCGATGAGTTGATTGTCCGCAACGATCGCAAAATCGCCAGGCGGACCAAGGCGGCATCGTTCCGTGACCAGAAAAAGCTGGACGACTTCGACTTCGAGTTCAACGCGTCGGTCAAGCGAAAACAGATCTTCGACATGGCGGCCGGTGACTTCGTTCGTAAACATCGCGATGCGATCTTCGTCGGACCACCGGGGGTCGGCAAGAGTCACCTGGTACAAAGCATCGGGCATCAATTGATTCGTGATGGCTTCACGGTTTATTACCGCAGCATCTTCGATTGCGTACGTGACTTCCTGCACGACGAAGCGTTCGAAGGACACGATCGAATCCTGAACCGCTACTTGAAACCCGACCTGCTGATTCTTGACGACATGGGAATGAAGGAGCTGCCAAAGAAGAGTGGCGAATTTCTGTTCGAGGTGATCATGCGAAGACACGAGTTGCGCAGCACCATGATGACCAGCAATCGTCCGCTGGAAGACTGGGGCAAACTGATCGGTGACGTACCGGCTGCAACCGCGATCCTCGACCGGTTCCTGCAGAACGCCGAACTGATCCAAATCACAGGCCGTAGTTACAGGCTCCGTGGCCGAACTGCCGATAACAACAGTGCGAAATCAAAACGGGCCAAACCTGCAACTGAGCCAGCCGAAACGGGCCAAACCCGCAAACGGCCCAATGGATGAAACCCGCAAAAAACCATAGAAAACCAACAATTACACCCCAAATAGGTGGACCACTTTAACCTGCAAACAAGTGGACCCTTTTAACCTGCAAACTGACATTCCGAGTCGATCAGGTCAGCGACGTGATCTGGCAGGTAGGCGTCCTGCTTTTTGAGGATCTGATGTACCTCAGATGATTCATCGCGAATGACTGCGATCGACCACTGTTCGTGATTGATTCCAAGGCACGGTTCAAACAAGTGCGAAAACGGTCCATGCCCAACGTCGTGTAGCAACGCAGTCGCCAGCAATGCTTGTCGTGGGTTTCGAACTTTTTCGACATCACTGGCACGCTCAAGTTGCTCCAAGACGAGCTTCATCAAATGGGTGACGCCCAAGCTGTGAGCAAACCGGGTATGATCAGCGCCGGGGTAGGTGAAGTTGCTTACCCCAAGTTGGTGAATTCTGCGTAGTCGCTGAACTTCTCGGCAATCGATCAGTTCCATCAACCATCCGTCGCGTGTCCGGTCAAAGGCAACATAGTTATAAAGTGGATCCCGAAAAACTTTGTCGGACACGCTGTCTCCGATCAGGCGGTTGATGCAGACGCGACCAAATCTTTTGCAAACGTCAAAGCTAGCTGGCTGCCTTGGGTATCTTTTGACTTCTTTTTGAAGTCGCAAGCCCTAGCCATGGCATCATCCCAATCGCTGCTTTGTCGATAGAAATAGAGAATGGTTGAACCAAGTTCAAGCGTCCAAAGATTCTCATTCAAGAGCTTTTTTGCTTTGTCTTCAAAAGGCTTTACCTTGTTGCTCGAATCTTTTTTCGCGAGCAATTCGCATGTTTGCGGGGTGAGCTTATAAAAAAACTCTGCGGAACCCATTGGCTGAGATTCCTCAACCAAGTCAGCCGCTACCATCTCGTCGCAAATGTCCGCAACGTCACGCGAATACGGACCGTAGCGATGGAGAATAAAATGGGAATCAAAAGGGCAGCCGATCTGCTGCAATGCGAAAACAACTTTTTGCAATCGTTTACGTCCACGCAATCCATCTTTACCCGCCCACGAAAGAAGTGTTGCGAACTGTAGTCGATTCATAATTGTATTCTCCAGACGAATGGACAACTTCGCAAATCAGTAGCGTTATCCTAGCGAGCCCCAGAAAAACCCTCAAGGTGAAAGGAAGCGAAATCGAGACGTTACTTGGGTAGTTCCTCCGCGGCTTAATCGGGCTTTGATGGTCTGTCTGGTCCAATAGCAGAAAGGACCCGCGTTCCATGAGGAGCGGCGGGCGTCTTTTTAGATATTGGACGCCCCATCTTACTAAATTATCTGATGGGCCTGGTCTCTTCGCAAACCCGATTCAAGAACCGGAATCGCCATTGGCTGAAGAATTCCTCGACGACTTCTACGGTGACTTCATCTTCGTCTACCGTATGGGGACACAAACGCAGTTGCATATCCCAGCAAATATCGTGCGGGCAACCACACGCTTCTCTCTCGAAAGAAATCTTTTCGTCCCAGCCAATATCCCATTCACGAAAATAATCGTATTCGCCCAACCAATTGATAAGTAAACAGTAGGTTGGCATCGACTCATCAAGCCATTGGGCGATTCGCTCATCGACAGTTGTTGTCCAAGCATCCGTTTCGTCTAATGCCCATTCTTCCCAGTCGTCGGCCAGTTTGATCTCTTCCGCAGTCATCTGGGCACTTGCTACTGCCCGAATAATGTTCACCCAGAACTGATGCCCGAGGTTTGAATTAGCATTTTCGAGGATTTGCAGCCATGGATTGGGAAACATAGCGTTAGCCTTGGCGGTTTGACTATCGTTCGCTTCCTGGCTGCTTAATTCATTAGGACGGTAGAGTTTCAACTCCAGAAGCTGCTCAGTTCCGGTAGTCATCTGTATTTGATAACCGTCAACCAATTGGCCCGTGACAGTTGTCGTTCCAATCTCTTCAAGACAAGATCGCAACCCGCGAACATCATTTCGGCATTCATATTTGCCTTTTCTGTCCAACAAATTCTCGTATTCTTCCAGTGCATCCATGACGATGCACCAAGCCTGATTAAATAGCTGAAAAATCATCTGTGCAAATGCCTCATCTCACTCCCAGCTCTTCGTGCTGAATCCAAGGCTATTGGCATTTTCCGACACAGCGCGCTTGATCTGGTCTGATGCTCCTTCGGGGAATTCCGCATTGATTTCCACGGTAATCCTGAGGGAAGCGTTCGGATCGGACGACAGTAGGTTGATGATCTCCTCGGCGACCTGGACCATCCCCATTTTTGCTGTCGCAGGGGTGATTTCGACCGATCCGTAGAATGCTTTAGCCTTATCGGCGGGTGGTGGTTGGGTGCCGCCGCCTCCGGTTTCCCTAACAGTCGATCCTCCGCCAGGAACCGTTGTCGTCCCGCCGCCGGGTGTAGGATCGTCACCGCCACCGGGTACTGGATCTGGTGTTGGGGGCGGTTCGGCAATGCTCGCCTCGTATTCCTTGGCGGTTGCCGGTTCGATTAGCAGAAGGGTATCGTCGAGCTGAACATCGGAATCACCAAACTTGAAGCCGTCGTACTTGTCACCCGCCTGGCCATAAGCGGTGCCAAAAAAGTCCTTGCTTCCGGCTCCCTTCACGATGGCCTGCTCGAGAACTCGACGGTTTTTTAGTCGGGGAAGATAAAGGTACCGGAGCGAGTCTTCCCAGAACGTCATGGCAGGGACGGCCTTCTTGTCGTCCTTCCAGTACAGTTCCTGCAGCTTGGATCGAAGGTGGATTGGGGACCAGGTATCAATCACCAGTTCATTTTCGCTGCAGACTCGTTCGACTTCTGGTCCGAATCCGCTGCCGCTCGTGTTGAGCTGGAACGCTTCCACCGTCGGGGACTGATCAGTTGGGTTGGCCATGTACGGACACAGAACCCAGCGGAAGACGTCACGGACAACGCGTGCAGCAACGGCCTCGGCGGTTTCCAGCTCCTTCTTCGCTTGGTTCTCCTGTAATCGGTCGATGTTCAATCGCCCGTCTTTGACGTCTTCAACGATCGAGGCCCAAGCGAGTGCTGTGCGAATCGTATCTTTCAAGCGACTACGGGAAGGTTGGTCGGCTGCCACGAAGATCAGTCGATTTCCGCGGTACCTTGGTTTGGTGCCATTGTTCTTGACGAATTCTTTAACCGCATCGAATGCGTTGGATGAGTCTTCACGGGAATAGGCATTTGTGATCGGCAGTAACACCAGACGAAGGGAAGCGTCATCAGGCACATCAGCATGTGGCGTGAAGATGTGGGTGCCGTCGAAGCCGGTTGCCCCAGCTGTCAACTTCTTCAACAACGTTGCGACTTTGCCGACGACTTCGTTCTTTTCATCGA
>CAZJEK010000391.1:0-4712 GCA_964545005.1 uncultured Pirellulaceae bacterium | reverse complement strand
TGGCTTCTCCTCACTTACGTTTCGGGTTTCTATTAAATCAACAGGCCCGCGAGCCGTGGGACAAAAGGGCCAAAAAATTCCAAGCCCCGGTAGGGGCGGCAGCGAACGGGAAACTTGTTAAGTTTGGTTCGCTCGCTGGCGTCCCTCCGGGACTAATTGGATTCCGCTCAATGCCAACGCCCCCGCCATTGTCATCCGGCTCACCAAAAACCATGGTTTTTCTGGTCAAATGTCAGCTTTTATCGGATTCGTTGAAACGAATCGGTGACGCCTCGAAGTACGCTCTACATTGATCCTCGGAAACGGGTTTTGACGCCTAGTGCTTTGTCACAAGTTGAGAAGTTGCACTGCCGCAGTATTACCTCGGAAATGGAAACCCGACGCGTGAGCGAGGGCTACACCGATGCGTGTGTTCCCTCGCTTACGCGTCGGGTTTCCAAAAGTGTGCAACTTCTCAAGTTACAAGTTGGCGTCCATGATTCGTTATTCGTTACCAGACAACGCTTTCACACCAGGTTTTCACTCATGACTTTACGATCATTTTCTGCTGGGCGCTCGTGGCGGTGCTACGGCCTGATGCTGGGACTGTTGATGCTGACAGGGCCCATCGCTCTGGCTCAAAATCAACCCTCTGCCGGAATGATGCAGTATCCGGACGTCAGCGACGAAAAGATTGTCTTCTCGTACGCCAATGACCTGTGGATCGTCGACAGGAATGGCGGAGTCGCTTCGCCACTGGCGAGCCCCGAAGGAATTGAGCGATTTCCTCGATTCAGCCCCGACGGCAAGCAAATTGCCTTTTCGGGCAACTACGACGGGGGCACCGACTTGTATGTGATTGATACCGATGGCGGTGTTGCCAACCGAGTCACCTACCATCCCTCCGGTGAGTCGCTGTGCGATTGGACTGCCGACGGCAAGCAACTGATTTACAGTACCAACGGACAGGCCGGACTCTCGCGACAACAGCAACTGTTCAAAGTCAGCCTTGACGGCGCTCTCCCTGAGCAACTGCCTGTACCGTACGGTTCCAACGGCGTGATCAATGAAGATGGAACCTGGCTAGCCTACACCCCCTATTCTCGCGACGCCCGTACGTGGAAGCGATACCGCGGTGGCCTGGCATCCGATATCTGGCTGTTCCATCTGAAAGATCATACCTCCAAGCAGATCACCGACTTTGAAGGCACCGATTCCTTGCCCATGTGGCACGGCGACAAGGTCTACTATCTGTCCGACGCTGGCAAAAATCATCGGTTGAATATCTGGGTCTATGACACCCAATCCGGTGAACGTGAGCAGATCACCAAGTTCGCGGACTTCGACTGCAAGTGGCCCAGCATTGGCCCCGGCGACAACGGGCAAGGTGAAATCGTGTTGTCCAATGGTCCCAAACTGTACCTGGTCAACTTGAAGTCCAAACGAACCAAATCGATTGACGTCACGATTCCCGGCGACCGCCCCTCGATTCGCGATCAAAAAATTGATGCGTCCGAGTTTATCAATGCGGCCGACGTGTCCAGCACCGGTAAACGAGTTACTGTCGAAGCTCGCGGCGACATCTGGACGGCTCCCGTTGAAAATGGCAGCCCACGGAACCTGACCGCCACTTCGGGCATCGCCGAACGCGATCCGATCTGGAGTCCGGATGGTCGCTGGATCGCTTACTTGTCCGATGAAAGCGGCGAATACGAAGTTTATGTGACTCAATCAGACGGTCGTGGTGAAACGCGGCAGTTAACCAAAAATGGTGACTGTTATCGCTTCATGCGAAATTGGTCGCCTGATTCGAAGTACCTGACCTTTGCCGACAAGACTGGCAAATTGTTCCTGGTCGAGGTTGAGACAGGCGATACAAAACTGATTGACACCGACCCGATGGCTCAGCAAATCAATCCCAGCTGGTCTCATAACTCGCAGTGGCTGTGCTATTCCAAATCATCCGACCAGCGAGCCCCGGTCACCAGCATCTGGGTCTACCAAGTCAGCGATGGAACTCGCAAGCAATTAACGGCTGATTACTTCAATGATGAAGCGCCCGTTTTTGATGCCAAGGGAGAGCATATTTTCTTCCGTTCCAATCGTTACTTCAATCAACCGAAGTACGAAGACCTGGGAACGACTTTCATTTACAACGAAACCGACGTACTGGTTGCCCTGCCGCTTCGCCCCGATGTCGATTATCCGCTGGCTGCGAAAATCGATGAAGAAACCTGGGAAGATGGCAAGGATAAGCAGGATGAAGGCAAGGATGACGACAAGTCCGATGACCAGGACAAGGAAAAATCAGCTGAAAAAGAGGATGGCGACCAGGATTCGCCCAGCGATCAACCTGAGTCGAAAGACGACCAGCAGGATGGCAAGGACAAGGCTGAAGAAGGCAAGTCTGACGAGAAGAAAAAGGGCGATGACAAAAACAAGCCCTTCGAAATCGTTTTTGAAGGTGCCGAAGAGCGCGCGTTTCAGGTTCCTGTCGGTAACGGGAACTTTGGCAACTTGGCGGTCAATGACAAAAACCAGTTGATCTTTGCCATTCGTCCGGCTCGAGGAGGCGGTGCCAAACCCGAGATCAAGATTATCGATTTGTCGGCTGACAAAGTCGAAGCGAAAACCGTGGTTGAAGGCGCAGCCGGTTTTACTATTTCCGGTGACCGCAAGAAATTGTTGGTGATGGGACAAGGCAAGCCGCACGTGATTGCCGCTGCAGCAGGTCAAAAATTGGCCAAGCCAGTTTCCACCGATCACATGGAGGTCGTTATCAAGCCCCGTGAAGAGTGGCGCCAGATTCTCCGCGAGGCCTGGCGACTGGAACGAGACTTCTTCTACGACCCCAATATGCATGGCGTCGATTGGGATGGCATCTGGGATCAATACGAACCGATGCTCGACGACTGTGCCTCGCGAGCCGACGTCGGATTCATCATTCGAGAAATGATTTCGGAACTGAACGTGGGCCACGCTTACTATCGCGGCAACGATGCGGAATCCGGCCCCCGTAGCGATACGGGTTTGCTGGGCTGTCGTTTTGAAATTGCTGACGGTGCGTTCAAAATTGCCGAACTGTATCAGGGCGGTCAATGGGATCTCGATGCTCGCAATCCACTGGCTCTGGCCGGCGTGAAGGAAGGGCAGTTTTTGCTGGAAATCAATGGTCAGAAACTGGACACCAAAAAGTCGCCCTACGAAATGTTGATCGGGACTCAAGGTACCACGGTTTCACTGACCATCAGCGACGATGCTCAACTCGACGATGAGGACCAGCGGATCGCAGTGAAGCCTTTGGGCAGCGATGACAACCTGCGTTTCCGCCATTGGATAGAAGCCAAACGGAAATACGTGGAAGAAAAGTCGGACGGTAAAGTCGGCTATATCTATGTGGTCAACACCGGCGTGCCGGGACAGAACGATCTGGTTCGTCAGCTGTTTGCTCAACTGTCCAAGGAAGCGTTGATCGTCGACGATCGCTGGAATGGCGGTGGACAGATTCCCACCCGGTTCATCGAATTGCTTAACCGTCCGGTCACCAATTATTGGGCTCGTCGTGACGGTCGCGACTGGACCTGGCCACCAGATTCTCACCAAGGCCCGAAGTGCATGCTGATCAACGGCCCTGCGGGTTCCGGCGGTGACATGTTCCCTGCCCTGTTCCGTCAAAATAAATTGGGCAAACTGATCGGCATGCGAACCTGGGGCGGATTGGTCGGGATTTCTGGCGGACCATCGCTGGTCGATGGTGCCAGCGTAACGATGCCGTCGTTCGCTTACTATGAAAAGGATGGCACCTGGGGCATTGAAGGCCACGGTGTTGATCCCGACATTGAGGTCGTCGATGACCCAGCCAAGATGGTTGATGGCGGAGATCCACAACTGGATTCGGCGATTGAGTTAATGCTCAAGGAGATTCAGCAGAACGGTTATCAAAAACCCGATCGACCTGAATACCCCGACCGTAGCAAGTTTGGCATCGACCCCAAAGATAAGTAGTTTTGCCAAGTTGAATGCAGCGGTAAATCAAGGAATACACCCGGCTCGTCCGGGTGATATTTAATTTCTTGCTACATTCAAAGTAGCTGTAAACTCTGGAATGCTCCCGGCTTGCCCGGGTGATGGTTACCTGCTTGCTAAACGCAGGAAGGCAAAACCGGTTCGATGTGCTGAGTGCGAAGTTCGAACTGAAGTTCGAGTTGAAGTTGGTTGCACCCCAGAACAGCCCCGGAGCCCCGGCAGGGGCTTGGGATTTCTTGACCGTTTGTCCCACGGCTCACGCCGTGGGCTAATTGCTGTCGCCACTACCGTGGCTAGAAAACATTGGGTTTTCCTTCGAACCATTTCTGATTTGCGACTCATTTGAATAACCTCGCGCACTTCTACACTTCTATTGCGATCATCTCTGGCGAGCATTAAATTTCATCTCAACCTTCGCCCTTTTCCCTGAGGCTTGAGAATGAAATCAATAACGATGTCCGTCGTCTTCGTCTCTCTATTCATGTGCCTGACCAATTGCGCCCAGTAATTTGTCTAACAACCATCATCGCCGACGTCCGTCACAGCGGCCTACAGTGTGGTTGATTCCAATGGCAGGCTAATCGAAGTTGCGACGTCCGGACTGAGCGAGTTTCCGGGAGGCGACCTGAATTATTTGCGAGACCCCAGTGTGGTAAAAGACCTGGAGTTAGTCGAAGATCAGATCGCCAAGATCGCAGACATTCGCA
>CAZJEK010000390.1:0-4871 GCA_964545005.1 uncultured Pirellulaceae bacterium | reverse complement strand
GCGTCGGGTTTCCAAAAGTGTGCAACTTCTGCATCGGGTTTCCAAAACTGTGCAACCTCTAAACTTTTAAGTCCGGTCTGGTGTCAATTTCAGGATTTCGCTAACGTCCGACAGGATTTTTGCCGCAGGATGCGGCCCTTCCAACGGATTTGAAAACGCGGAAACACGATGTCACAACGAATTGCCCAACGCTGGCCGGACTTTTTGTTGCCTGCGGGAATCATCGCCTGCTTGATGGTTATTTTTGTGCCGTTGCCGCCTGGCCTGATGGACATCCTGCTGGCCACAAACATCGCGGTCGCCGTCGTGTTGCTGTTGACCACGGTCTACGTGAGATCGCCGCTGGAATTGAGCGTCTTTCCTTCATTGTTGCTGATGACCACGCTGGCTCGCCTGGCCTTGAACGTTGGCACGACCCGGCTGATTTTGACTCGGGGGGCGACGGAGGGTGACCTGGCTGCCGGACACGTGATCCAGAGCTTCTCCCAGTTCGTGACCGGTGACAGTTTGACCGTTGGATTGGTTATCTTTGCCATCATCATCGTGATTCAGTTTGTCGTGATCACCAAGGGAGCGACACGAATCAGCGAAGTCGCTGCTCGATTCACGTTGGACGGGCTACCCGGTCGGCAAATGGCCATCGATGCCGATTTGAATGCCGGTATCATCGACAACGCCGAAGCCCAGCGGCGCCGCGAGGACACGCTCGCACATGCGGAGTTTTACGGGACGATGGATGGTGCCAGCAAGTTCGTTCGCGGCGATGCAATTGCTGGCGTTGTCATTACAGTCATCAACATCCTGGGCGGTCTGGCGATTGGGATGGGTAATTCGATGTCGCTAACCGACGCTGCCACGACGTTTACGCAGCTGACAATCGGCGATGGTCTGGTCAGCCAGGTTCCTGCACTACTGATTTCGATGGCGGCTGGACTGCTGGTGACGCGAAGTACTCGTCAAACGGATCTGCCCAGAGAGTCAATGCGGCAGGTGTTTGCCCGTCCCATCGTGTTGGTGATCACCGCACTGTTTCTAGGTTTGATGGTGCTGACCGACCTCCCCAAAATCCCACTGTTGATGATTGCCATGGCCTGCCTCGGCGGCGCCTACCTGCTGTTTCAGAATCAACCTGCCCCCGCCGCCGATGATCCCGAGCCAGCAGAAACTCCGGCCCAGGATAACGGAATTGAAAACCTGCTGTCCAACGATGGTATCGAACTCCAGTTGGGTGTCGGCTTGCTGCGTTTGGCCACGATGCCCGGAGACAATTTGCTCAGCCGAGTGACTTCGGTGCGAAAATCGGTAGCCCACGAAATGGGCATCGTCCTGCCCAAAGTGTTTGTCCGCGACAATATGAATCTGGAAGCCAATCAGTTTCGCATCATGTTGCATGGCAGGATGATTGATCATGGCCGCGTCCAACCGGACTTTTGCCTGGCGATCGATTCGGGCAACGCGACTCAGCCGCTGGCCGATGGCTTGTTGAAAGGCATCGCTGATGAACACCTGGCCGAGGGCCCTGCGTTTTGGATTTCTCCCGAGGGAATTGAATCGGCCACCGAGTCAGGATACGAAGTCGAAACATCAGTCGAAGTATTGCTTCGTCAATTGCACTTGGCGGCGACCGATCATGCTGACCAACTGCTGACGCGAGATGCAACGAGGCAACTACTTGACGGGATTCGCAAAACGTCACCTACGGTCGTGGAAGAATTGATCCCGGACTTGATGAGTGTGTCACAGGTTCAACAAGTGCTGAAGGGGCTCGTTCACGAAGGAATCTCCATACGCCCGTTGAATTTGATCCTGGAGACACTGGGGGATCAGGTCGAAATGTTCCGGGCCGGACAACAATTCAAACGCTCAGATGGTACAGAATCCGGCAAGCAACGCGGTGGTGTACCGTGGCAGCTGACCACCTGGCATCTGATTGAACAATCACGTATCCGATTGGCCAATCACATCGGTGCTGGTTTGAGTCAGGACGATGGCCAACCGGTTTCCGTTGTCACGATCTCCGAGGAGCTGGAGCATCGAATTGCCTGCGCCTGGGATCGCGAACAGGGCGAGTTACGAGTCAACCTGCCGAAGGTCGTGACCCGTAGCCTGGCCGTGGCGATCAATGATGCGGCCGAGCAGATGGTGATCGCCGGACTGCGACCGATTGCAATGGTCGACCAGGCCATTCGCCCGGTGATGGTCGAGATCCTGCGGGACAATCCAACGCCGATCTTCGTGTTGGGCTCCCGCGAAGCTGAATCAGCCGAGATTCACGTGGTTGGCGAAATCAAAACGGAAAATGTCCAGAACGTCGCCAATGCCGCTGCGTAGCTTTCGTCCGCGAAAGTTATGTAGCATGGCCGATTCGGCCGTGACCGCAGAAAAAACTCGGCATTGAGCGAAACCCCTGCGGACTCGGGCCAATGGCCCAAGCTACTTTTGGCGACCACAAAAAATGTCAGCCTCTCCGCGAAAGTTTTCCGGTCACCCGATTCGTATTATCAGGGATCCACTACCAGGGAGCATCTCGTCAATCTTGTTGATCCTGAACATCCTGTCAAACTTCGAGTTGAATCTTGCGCGCGCTTTTCATTCTGAGCAAGGGTCCAAAAAGGGACAGGATGGACAAGATAAACATGATCAACAAGATGCGTGTTGCAGAAAACGAGCCGATCGACAATTCAACACGAGCGCGAATCAATCCAGCTGGTAAAAATTTCAGCCTCTCCAGGAAATAGCTCGATTTCTTGAGAGTCGTACACGAAATCTGAAACGACTCGGAGAGTCGTCCCACTCAAACAACATAAACTTGGCGGGACTTTTCGCCGCTCTGCCCAGGCCTCTATAAAGAAATCTTAACTAACGAATCGGGGGCTGAAGATCTATTGAAACTCGCTGATCGGGATACAATGGCGGCTTCAAAATTGTCGTTTCACGGAACCGATTCATGCGTCCCATCCTGTATTCCATTGGGCTGATTTTCGGCCTGCTTCCCTGTCTCGCCTCGGCTCAGCAAGACACCGACCCATTGCGGGAACTTCAGTTTCAAGCCGTCGAATCCAAGCAAGCCGATTGGGCCCATTGGGGCGATCGAGCGGGTACGTATTCAACGTGGACCAACCACTCCAACCGTCTGATCCCGGTATTCGGTTGGGGAGTCAAATTCAATTCTGTTCGTGGCAAGAACAGCGTTTATCGCGACGCCGAAAAACTGAAATCGCTATACGGTTATTTACCCGAGGAAACCGTTAATCCGGAAGCCAAGTACTTTGATCAGACCGATGTGTACAAGATCAATCATCGCTTGTTCAAGCAAGGAAAAAAGAAACACATCATTTTGATGGTTTTTGATGGCATGGATTGGCAGACCTTGCAGGCAGCGGCCAACTATCGCAATCACAAGGTTGCATATAAAGGTTGGCGTGGAACAGGACTGGCCTTCCAGGATTACAGGGAACAATCTGCGTTTGGGTTTTACGTTACCAGTCCTCACAATGGTGACACCCAGTACGACGTCAATGCTCAAGTTGTCACCTCTCCCGGTGCCGAACGATTGGGAGGCTACAACGCCCAATTCGGCGGTGCGACTCCCTGGGCGTTACCCGGTGACCCGTCCTATCTGCTTGGCAAACGTAACACGCTTCGCCATGCCTATACCGATTCCGCTGCCTCGGCGACTTCGCTAAATGCAGGCATCAAGACCTATAACGGAGCGATCAATGTGACGCCCGACGGCAAGCCGGTAGTTCCATTGGCTCGCCAGATGCAACAAGCAGGGTTCGGCATCGGCGTGGTCACCAGTGTTCCGATCAGCCATGCGACCCCGGCAGCCGTTTATTCCAATAACGTGACCCGTAACGACTACCAGGATTTGACTCGCGATTTGTTGGGCATCCCATCCATTTCCAATCGAACAGGACTGCCCGGTGTCGATGTCCTGATCGGTTGCGGCTGGGGTGAAGAACGTGAAGACGAACGGGAGAAACAGGGGCTCAATTACATCCCTGGCAACAAGTATTTGGCCGAACCCGATTTGAAGTCGATCGATGTCGCCCATGGTGGCAAGTATATCGTCGCCCAACGCACAGCCGGTAAATCCGGACCAGACGTCTTGGCTGAAGCCGCTCAACAAGCAGTGGCTGGCAAACATCGGCTGTTCGGTTTCTTTGGTACCACTGGAGGACACCTGCCTTACCAAACCGCAGACGGCAAGTACGATCCTACCCGCGGTGTTTCAGCAGCAGAACGATACTCCGAACAGGACCTTGCCGAAAATCCGACGTTGGCCCAAATGACTGCCGCCGCTTTACAGGTGTTGCAGGAAAACGAAACCGGGTTTTACTTGATGATCGAACCGGGCGATGTCGACTGGGCGAATCACAACAACAACATCGATGATTCGATTGGCGCGGTATTCAGTGGCGAAGCGGCCTTTGAAGAAGTTGTGAAATGGGTTGAAGCCAATAGCAACTGGGACGAAACGGCACTCATTCTGACCGCTGACCATGGCCATATGCTGGTCATTGACAATCACGCTGCCTTGACCGGAAAACTGAAACCGATGGATCGGGAAACTTTCCGTACTTCGCTGAAAAAGGCAACCGCTTCGGAAACCGAAGCTGGCGGCGAGTAACTTCGGAAAGTCGGTGGCTAGCGCCAAAACCGCTGGAACTAACGCTTTTCGAAACAACACAATTGCTTGGCATATGGCGACGTTGGGCAAATTCCCAAAAAGAACATCCGGGTGGAAGTGGTCGCACTGAACTTGGTCAAGCGACGAGTAGCCTGACGATGGCGTTACCCGGTGTCCATTGTCTTTAAAAAAACGACCCGTATGCGAGGCCCTCTGGCGCCAAAAACATTTCGGCATC
>CAZJEK010000389.1:0-4914 GCA_964545005.1 uncultured Pirellulaceae bacterium | reverse complement strand
ATGGGAAATGGCCTGTCGCGGTCGCCCGGGGAACGTCAAGAAACCCTACAAATGGTGTTTCGGGAATAAAAAGTCAGAGCTAGCGAAATATGCGGTGTATTTATTGGACGGGGATCATTTCAGTGAGGAGGTTGGCCAACGTCTTCCTTGGGCTGGGTTGTACGACTTGCATGGTAACGTTTGGGAGTGGTGTTCCAATTGGTGGTCCAAAAAACGTGAGGAAGGCAATCTGGCGGAATATGTTGGTTCGTCTCGTTGTTTGCGTGGCGGTTCCTTTGACAGGAACGCGACGGATTGCCGTTGCGCGCTTCGGTTCAGGAACCTTCCTTTCATTGCCAACCGAAACGATGGATTTCGTGTCGCCAGGGCTCGATAACCATCCCTCCCTTTCTTCTTTTTTCCTTAGCCGCCGGAGGCGGCACGCGATTTTTTTAGCGACTCACAAAGCACAATGATCGACTTATTCCCCCAGCCAAAATCAATGGCATATCGGGCAACCAGAATCTCCCGCAACCGCCCCAGAATCGACCTGCCATTGTCCGTCAGCCGATTCCAGCATCCGCAGCCAGTGAGAACCTTTCAGTTGGCCAGCTAGAAACCGTAACCAAAGCTGGGCGGCAGCTCCAACGATGACGCCGTTAATCGTTGGCAGGCTGCCGTCCCGTTCCTGGTCCCATCGAGCCGCGAGCGTTTCCGGTAAATAACGTTCTGGAAACCTCTTCTCACGTTCCATGTCCTCCGTCATTTCAACGCCACCGATACAGGACACACAGCCTGACGTCGGAACTAGCAAGCGGGCGTCGGCGGCCATCGTTAACGCTTGCCCGTCCCGCGAGACTCTTGTCCCAATATCGAGATGCATCATCAAACTCCGTCGGGCTACTTCGGCCACGACCAGCCGAGGCAGGTCGTTGTCAACACAGGTGATTAACAGGTCACTTCGTTCGGATAAAAACTGAATCCCGGCGGCAGTGTGCACTTGTCGATCCAATCCACTTAGCTGCAACTCGGGTCGATACCGCTCCAGGGCCGAAATAGCCCCTCTCACCTTGGGTTGCCCAATGAACGATGCGTCCAGAGGGGCCATTCGAGTGCGGTTGTGATCTTCCAACACATCACCGTCAATCAATCGAATCCGGCCTACACCTAGTTCCGCCATCTTAAACGCCATCGGCACCCCCAACCCACCAACACCAACGATCGTGATCGTCGACTCTTTCATTCGATGAACCATCGGCTGATCAATCGCTTTGGCCAATCGGCTCCATTTCGTCTCCAGGGTTGGTGTCGGCAATCCAGGACCTTCACGCAAGCTCACCATTCCTCCGCCAATGATATCGACCTTCTCAATTGCAACAAATGCGTTTCGATTGGCCATCCCAGCCATCCAATTCCCTAGGTTCGAAGATTCGAACAGTAGCATCACCACCGACTGATCCGGCCCCAGCGTCGCATCTCGCCAGATTTGCTCAACCGTTTTTCGATCCAACGTATCAACCCGTCGCATCATTAACCAGGTTGCATCGCGGGGCATTTCACGTCCCTGAAATTGGCTTGATTCAACTTGAATTTGATCGCCGATCAACTCATGTTCAATCGCCGTATTGTGCCACCTAAGCCGGCAAATCCCAATGCAGTCGGGAGCTGCAAGTGTGGCCCTCCAAAATCCAGTCCAGACAACTCTGGCCAACACCAATCGATAGTCCCGGACATCTCCTCTAATACTACCAACTCGCTTTGCCATGGTTTGAACCGATCGAAAGTGTAAACAAAACCGATACTCGCTAACCCGATAAAGGCGGTAGGCGCGCAATATTTGGTTGTTTAAGAAATCATGAAAGACTTTTTGATTTTTTTTTTGCGGAAACGCACCCTGAGCTTCCTTTAATCCTTGTGAAGCCATTCGATTGTCCGAGATGGCAGCAATTTGATGTTGGAACGGAGAAAAACCCATGAATGAAAAGCCTATTATTGAACCAAAAGACCACAAGGCAAAAGTTGTCAAGCCAACCACCCAAGGATCGCCGATTCCAAAAATTGAGATCAAGGTCAACCACCATCCTGAGCTGAATGGTGATCTTGCTCAAATAAAGGAAGAACTCGAGCAGGAACGCAAAGAAGCCGCCGAAAAGGAACGACAACGGCTGGAGGAGCTGAGAAAGATTACTCGCTTTGACTAAGCAACTTCCATGTCGTTAAATTAGGATTCGTTCGCACGTGGACTTGACTGGGCAAAGGTTCCGTGTGAATGAATCCAATTCAAATGTAGCGCACCCTTTTCCCAGTTTTTCCTCGCGAACTTTTTCCTTTAATTGGGATTTTGAAAATGCCTGAGTTGCCACGATTACCCGAAGAAGCCCCAGCCGCCCTGGCCACTGCAATCAAATCGCTGGCGGTTGGAACACGAAATCCAAATCATATTCAAGAGCTATCCCATGGTGTCATTGCTAACATCAACAAGAAAGTCGGAAGCAACAAGTGCGACCTATGGCAATTTCTTGTCAGCAATCTTGACTACCGCGACAAAGAGATCATTCGTCACTTGCGGCAAGCCAACGAAACCACTTATCCGCCGGAACCGGAAGTCGACGAAACCGAGGGGCGGTTTGTTTATCCGCAAATCTGGATTTGGGGAACACTGGTTGCTACCCAGCTACTTCGAAACAGTGAAAATCGATGCCGCTGCTTTGACCGCTATTCATCCGTTGGCTCGCAAAAGAAGTATGATTCGATGTATGAAGCCTGCGAGCGAAACCACTCGATCGATTCCTTCGAAGTTGTCGACAATGACGGTCAGGAATTGAGTGACCAAGAGGTAATGAATCGCCTCCGCAAGGCGGTCGATGGTTATTCAGATCTCAGGAAACGAATGGAGGGTCATTTTCGAGATTTCGGGAATTCAATGTTCTGTTCAGTATTCACAACACCCAGAGAACTGGGGTTGTTTCTTGTTCGTCGAACGAACAACGACGGCGAGAAGGTTGTTGTTCTAGTTGAAGAAGACGAACTGCGCGAATCTGATTCGAGGCAAGTAGGCCAGCGGTATGCCTGGTATTGCGGAAATTGCGATCAGCAAGTCGGCGTCGATGGGCACGTTTGCAGCGGCAACGACTGCGTTTGGAAACCAGAGGCCATCGAAGCCGGCTCAAGTGTATCGAAACCACTGAAGAAGAAGGTCAACTACTGCGACAACGCTCATTTTTGGCCCCGTCGACGACTTGAATCGTGTCCCACCTGCGGCAGCAGCGCAATTGACGCAAAGGAAATTCGCATCTACTTCCCCACGCAGTAACCAACTCAACGAATTAAAGAACTGAAACAACCGACCGTCAGGAAATTGAAATGAAGACCTTTGACTCAATTTGCATGCAATTGGAAAAGATCAACCAGGACCTGGTCATCAACCCGGTGGAAACTTCTTTCCACGAAATCGGCGAACTCGCATTGGCGGTTTACCCTCGGCCTGAAAGTTCAGAAACCATCGCGGATGTTGTGATCGCCGACCAATTAAATGTTTCTCCTATCCTGAAATGGTTAGCGTGGGGGATTTATGATTCGGACAAACTTGTCGCATGGGGTAGAACCAGTCGAGAAGGACATTTCTGCTTAAACTTGCCAGCCGGAGATTACACAATCCGCTTTGTTCCCGACTGTGAAGACGAACTCGACCGAGAGATTCTCCAGCGGATTAATGATCTGGATGCAAGATCTTTGATCGAAGAATTCGACACCGTCAACGGCGGTGCCTGGTGGGATGAACCGCTCGTCGGCGAACGCGAACTGGTTGGCGGAGGCGTGGGGTTTGCGGATGAAGTTGATCCGTACGCTTTACCTGAGGGAAAGAACGCGGGACTTTGCAATAACGGAACCGCATTCAAGCTTGATTTTCCGGTTCGATCTGCTGAACATCCCAACGCTCCCGAGTTTGTGTTCGGCTGTGCCTTGGTAGAATTGCTCAACGCAAGTGGGAAGGTTGTAGCTCGGGCGTTGATGCCAGTGCGAGAACACAACGGACGGAATTTCGGTGACCTGCAGATCGATGACTTGTGGGACGAGGAGCTTTTCCGAGGCATGGAACTGGGGTGGAATTCACTTGATTCGGGATTGATCGGCAATTTGAAGACTTCAACATCTGGGCGCGAATGGTTGACCGATCAGTTGAAAACGTTGTTATCCCGTCCGATGGTTAAGTACGATGAGGCTTTAAAGGACAAAGTGAACGCAGCGTTAAAGTTCATCGACGAATAACAGGAGCGCTGATCTCACGCCTTTGCCAATCACCTGTTGGAGGCAAAACGGGACGAACCTTTGCTAGAGCCTTTTGCACAACCGGTGCTGGTTGTGTCGCTTGTTAAATTCACTTTTGAAATTGATTGACGATGCTTGAAAAATTAAAAAACTCGCTCGAAAGGCAAACTGAAGAGCAATACCAAATCGCATTTCTCGGTTCCAATTCACATTTGTGCCAGGTGTTGCGGAGCCTCCGCGTTGATGTTGATCGAAGGAATCCCAATCAGGATCAAAACCTTTCGCTTGATAATTTGGCTGGATTGTTGGATGAACGCTTTAAACTCGATCTCGAGGACGAGGAAAACGAGCCTAACGGCCTAAATATGGTGGCAGACTTTCTTAACACTTCAGAGGAAAGCGCTGCTTTGTTGCCTGCGATATACCATGCCTTGCGAGCTTCCAAGTGTATCAGCAAGCCAGACAGTGGAATCGACCTTGATTTCCAGCTTCAACGGCTTTTCAAATCGCTTCATGCTGGCTTAGGTGTTGAGGAACCCGAAAATCAACTTGTTTGGGGCGCTGGTGAGGGCCAGAAAACGCGAAATGGCAGCAGCGTTGAAGACTGTCTCAATCCACTTAAAGAAAATCAAGATCCGGCCGTTTACTGGATGGCCTATGACTTGC
>CAZJEK010000388.1:695-4967 GCA_964545005.1 uncultured Pirellulaceae bacterium | reverse complement strand
CATTTGGTCAGCCGTCGCCGCCGGAGCAGTTGTCGGTGCCATCACTTCATCCTGGTTTGTTTTTGTATTGGTTTCCGGAGGCCTAATCGCCTCAGGAATTATGAACTCGGAAATTCGACTCGGACCAACAACCAAAGGCCGACGTCGAAAACGGTAGTTCAACTCTGCACCAACTGATGTTGGTGCTTTTTTTAGCTATTGGGGACTTTCTCGTGACTCGTGTATTGTTAGGGAGTACAGCAAGATAGAAATTCCCTGCGCATCGAAAGTTCGATCTTTGCTCGACGAAACTTTTGATCGTGAGTCTAGAATCAAAATATGACAAATGTCAACTAAGACGTAACGCAAAAATCCTTGTGGGCCAAGTCATACGACCAAGCGTCTTGATTGTCGTGGCTTGGATTCGATTCCGCATTTTAGCAAACTTAGCACACCGTCTGTTTCGACCCTACGGTCGTCACCTTGCACAAAGAGAATTGCTCCTTTCTTTGCCCTTGTTACGGCGTTGTACAGCAACTTTCGTTTTTGAATCGAATCAGAAATAACTTGGTACGGCCAGAGGATAAATACAAAATCAAACTCTCGATTTTTCGCACCGTAAACTGTCATCCCAATTCGTGAAGTGTTTGTTTCACATTGGTATGCGCTCATTGAATGTGCAGTAACTTGAATGCATTTTTGCATTTCATCGACAGCCATGCTGGTTGATCCTCGAAGTGCAATAAGTCGATTTGCTTTTTTGGCGGCTCGTTTCAAGATGCGATCTTCATGAGCGAGCATCGACTTGATCGAATTGCGTGAAAAGCCGTTTTCTGAATCGGCGAATGTGTCGGCAACTGCCAGAGTTGTTTCGACCTTTTCTTTGTCGCTATCTTCCCAACCGAAAGGGCAAGCAGGAATCTTTGTCTTCTTACCCAATTCCTTTGCCAACGAACCGAGCGCTCCTTTAAGCCAGGGTGAGGATTCTGGACGGCTTGGGCTGATGATCACTTTAGATCTGGAGCCAAGAACTTTTCCCCAAGCGATTCGACTAGATATCCCATAAGCAACTAATCCGAACCCAGACTGCGGAATGACTTCAATACTTGAAGTCGCCGCTACGTTGTCACGAAGTGCATGTGCAGTTGTTAGGAGGCGGCTATCTTTCGTCCGATGGTTTTTTGACAATTCTGTGAGGTCGAAATCGGACTCCCGGAGCCATTTGAAAGCCATGGATGTGCCGGTTGATCTTAGATCCTGAAACTCATCCGCTGCAACAAGAACGCTACTTTGCTGTGACAGAAGTTTTACGATTGCGAGCAGGTCACCGTGGCAATCCTGGAATTCATCGACCAAGACAATTGGGTATGCGGCAGCCACCGACAGCCTAATGTCGGAATTCTGAAGTAATCTAACCGCAGCGGCCCTGATCTCAGTAAAGCATGTCTGGAATTCGCTGGGCGTTTCTGCCCAATCTTCTTGATCGTCAGCAATAACGATCTTCTTTCTGCGGTTCAGGTGTAAGCGATAACGATTTACCAACCGAAGACAGAACGAATCAATCGTTTCGCAGCAAACTCGGACCTCCTTGTCGATTTGCTCATCAATTTTACTTGCAAGCCTTCGTCGAGAGCCGTGCATGAACGTGATCGCTAGTAGGCTTTGAAAAGGAAGGAACTCCCTTTCGCCGCAACATTCTTTAAGTTTTTCAATTAGCGAGTGGGTCTTCCCAGAACCAGCAGGCCCAATAAAAGCGAAGTTGGAAGTAGTCATTTACTCCTCCGTTGGAATCCATCTCCAGTATCGAGTTGAAACGTCAGGCTCATTCGTCTCAGTCCAGCAATCTTGTTCTGTTTCGGCGGATAGAACCAAGTCACACAGTCCGTCGCAAAACATCTTTAGTCGTTCGATAGCGTTTGGCCACGCACAGAGAATGGCCAATAGTTCTTCGTGAACCTTCCAAAAGGTCTTAAGGCTTTCTAGTTCGGCAACGAGTGATTCGATGTTTTCAGCAGGCAAGGCAGGGAGCACGGATCGGATTGCGCCCCACTCATCTGGAGACGAAGGCGACAATAACCAAGCAATAACATTTTCCAAGACGAGATCTTTGCCAAGTTGAAGCAAAACATGTGGCGGCGGATCACATTTCCGCAACTTCTTTCGATATGCGTCACCAGCTTTATCACCATCGACAATTGGAATCGGGCGAGGAACCAACGGTTGAAACTTTTTGAAAATCTGGACAACGTGAGAATCGGTAGTCGGAACGATCCCAACCGCTTCGTTAATTGAACCGGGTTGCCAACCACCAGCAGTTACCCTCAGTCGAAGCAGAGCCCTGAACCATTGAAATTCCGTTTTGCCTTCAGGAATAAGCACTGCTTGGTGCATTAGCGCTTCACAAATTGCTGCACGATGCAAAGTGTAAAGCTGCATGATCGCATTCTTGTCTGGAATGTCTTCGTCATGTGCCAACAAAGGCACTGCTTGCATTTGCCCATTTGAGTTGCGAACGATCAGCACATCGTTTGGACCGTAGTACGCCGCAATCTCAGGAGAATGCGTTGTCGTGACCGATTGATTGCTTGTCCCGCAAATACGAGCAACCAATCGGCTGTGATGGCCAGGATGCAAATGAAGTTCAGGCTCTTCCGCAGCAAGAATGAAATTCTGATTCTGTATGTGGCGTGATCGGCCAAATTCGAACAGTAGCAAAAGAGTTTGTAGTGAAATGACTCCTGAGCCATGACGACCCAACGGTAAGATAGTCTCACCCTTGCCAGGTAGATGTGGCGTCATGGCTTGAAGAATGCCTTCGATATCACCACTGGTTGGTCGAAAGCAAAGGCCCGAAGAACCCGAACCAATGAAGCCGTCGATTTCGGAATTCAATCGCTGAACTAAATCACAGATTTCGGCATCTTCCTCTAACTTGACACTGGGGTTTCGAAGAATGTCTCGCAGGCCAGTGACCGAAGTGGAGGGAATAGCATCTTGAAACCGAAGAACTCGTCGAAAAAGCTCTGATCCAAATGAGACGATCCGATCCCAAGTTCGTTGCGAAGGCAAAAGGAAAAAGCCGAGTTCCTTGAGATGTCTTAGCCTGACCTTGCTTACGCTCTGTTCAAAGGGGTCGCCATCTCCGTCAATGAAATATCGGACTGACTCGACTTCCAGTTCTTCTTCGTCAAACCGAGCTACGAATGCGATCCTTGCACAGAGCTTGGCTCCTTCAGGTCGCTCGCCGACGACTGCTTCTTTGCCATTCCACCACATCGGAATAGCACCATCTTCCGTGTTGAACCAATCGAACTGCTCATCGAGTTCATCTGGGCAGAATCCTGTGATCGTTGCGATGATCTTGATACGAGAAGCAGCGGTAGGCAATCCTCCAAAGAAATCGTAATCGCCAAGTTGACGGACGAGTCGATCCCGCCCCAAAACCAATCCTAGCGCATCTACGATTGCGGACTTGCCAACGTTATTTGTGCCAAGCAAAACGCAGTGTTGCCCAAGAGCAATGTCTGCCTTTTCAATTCCCCGAAACCCTTCAATCGAAAGGTGGCAAACATGCATCTCGGTCGCTCCATCTGTTTACTGAAAACATCTTATCTACTGAAAACATCTTATCCTCAACATGTCATGACAGTATTTCGTGGGTTAAGTTCACTCCCACTGATTGGCAAGTATAACAGTGCTTGGTAAGGTTAGCCAAGTATCGACAAGGTGCACATTGGCTTAAGGAGAATCAATTGTGGACAAGCTGAAAGACTTTCTGCGCATCTCGGAAGCAGCAGAATACCTGGGCGTTTCACCGAACACGCTTAGGAACTGGGAGAATGCGGGCAAGATCGTTGCTCACCGTCATCCAGTCAATTCTTATCGTCTATTTAAGCAAGACGAGTTGGATGCTCTTCTTCGCCAGGTTCAGCCTGGCGAAACCAAAGCGAAGAAAAAGGTAAAGAAACCTCGTTAGAAAACAGGCATAGCCATGAATAACTCCTCATCACAAGTCGAAGCTTTGGAACATCCAGCGAGTAGAGATCTAAAGCGGCAGCTTTGGACTTCTCTCGACAGTATCCGAGCCAACTCCGCCCTCAAGTTCGACGAATTCTACAAGGCTACGTTCGGGCTGTTTTTTCTGTCATATCTAAACAGGCAGTCAACCGAACCTTTTGGAGATGCTCAAAGTTCATTCGAACTTCCAGAAGAAGCCACATTGGAGAGATTGCTTTCGACAGAGAGACGCAGCATCGGTGACGCTCTAAACAAAGCGATGCTCTCAATCGAGCA
>CAZJEK010000388.1:0-685 GCA_964545005.1 uncultured Pirellulaceae bacterium | reverse complement strand
CGAATGATCACCTCCGTGGCATCTCATTTCCTGACTATGGTCGATTTGACGACCGAGCACTTTACGAACTTACGCACACGCTTCATGACGTTTGCAAGGCAGCCAGTGGAGACGAGTTGAGTGGATTCTTTGAATTCCTGTTAGACAAAGTCGCTCGTGCTGGCGGAAAGCGAACAGGCGAGTTCTCCACGCCAAGCGAAGTGGCCAGCCTGATGGTCCAGCTTACAGACCCAAGCAACGGGATGACGGTTTATGATCCGTGTGCTGGAACTGCCGGTTTTCTGCGTGCAGCGATTCGCCATGTCGAAAGCAAAGAATCAAAAGCGACAAACCTTGGACTCTATGGCCAAGAATCCAATTTGGAAACGCTGTCTCTCGCCAAGATGGGATTGGCGATCAATGGAAGGATTGATGCAGACCTGCAATCGGGCAACACGCTTCTAGACCCTCGCCATGTAAACCACGACGGCGTCATGCAGTTTGACCGTGTGGTTTCCAATCCGCCGTTTGCTCTCAAAGTCCGCCAAGAAGAATTAGAGCAGGATAGGCACAACCGTTTCAAATATGGTCTTTCCAAACGCAGTGCTGACTTTGCATTTATTCAGCACATGATTGCTTCCCTGAAACCCAAAGGCGTGATGGCAGTGGCTACCACTCATGGTGTTTTGTTTCATGGCGGTCGTGA
>CAZJEK010000387.1:0-4977 GCA_964545005.1 uncultured Pirellulaceae bacterium | reverse complement strand
GTCTTTGCGTTTCTTTGCAGTCCGGTCGTGGGCCGTGACCGGCCATTTACTCCGATCTGCAAACCGCTGTCACCTCTTTGCGGAAAACACTACATGCAAAATGGTAGAGTTAGAAAATATCAGATTTGAGATTTTTTCATCACTTGCCGCGAGGCGACAGCTCACGGGCGTGGATCTTGTCAAACAGCAGATCCGTTGTCGGATCATGTCCTTGAAGGATAATCGTCCCCGCCTCGGCTCGAAAACCTCGCCGGGGATTGGGATCGGACTCTCTGCCGTCGGTCCAGTCCGTAACCTGAATCCCATCCACCCAGACACTGAAGTGGTTTCCAGTAGCGATGATGGTTTTGTTAAACCATTCCTGATCTCGGGACACGACCAGGCGTGCATCCTGACGGCGGAAAATTCCACCGGTGCCACAGTCCTTGGGTCGACTGGGATCGTCCTCGAGAAACTGGTTCTGAATTTGACTTTCATAGCCGTTCATCAACTGACCAGGAATGGATCGAAAGAAAACTCCTGAGTTCAAACCGCTGGCGTTGGTCTTGCAGCGCAGCGACAGCACGAAATCTCCAAAGGTTGATTTGGATTCAATTTGCCCTGGGCCACCAAGAATCTGCAACTCGCCTTCGCTGGTCATGCTGAACTGGCTTTCCTGAGCCAAGTCGAGATTCCATTGATCAAGACCTTTTCCGTCAAACAGCGGCTTCAGGTTCAACGGACGAATTGCGATATTGCGAAACCAGACGCGTCCCTGGTTGTATTGCAAGCCGATGTACCCCCGCCCTAACGGTTTCGAATCCTGATAGCTCACAGTGCGTTGGTCATCAACCCACACCTTGATCAAGGGACCGTCGGCCAGGATCCGCATCTTGTGCCAGCGATCAGGATCGAGCGCCACGGGGGTGTCTGTCGTTTGACGACCAACAATCGCTCCCGTGGAATACTCGTGCAGTTCCGGAGCAGCAATGTTGATTTCGTAGCAATCTCGCAGCACATCGGCAGGTAGAGGACTGGTCCGAATAAAGACGCCGCTGTTGACATCCGGGCCAGCCTTGAATTCGAGCGTCAGCTCAAAGTCGTCGAACTGGGCCGTCGTACATAGCAGTCCCCGCTGTCCCTGCCAACAAACCAATGCACCCTGGATGATCTGCCATGGCGACTTCGCTGCCGACTTCCAGCCAAATAGCGTCTTTTGGTCAAACAACGACAGCCACCCATCATCGACTTGCCCCTCGGTCAGCTGAAGATTTTCCTGAGCAATGACCGGTTGCTCCGCCAACGGTGGGGAAAACAGTAAAAACAGGCAAAAAACCAGCCAATTCATGGAACTAGCAGAACGGCACATAAAATCCCCCGCGATCTCAATACGGTTGCGCGGTCCCCCTTAGGGGCCGCGAGACAATCAAAAAGCCTAAAAACGGAACTTTTATCACCCAAACTCTGTCAAAGGACGACTTATCTTTTACGAGAATTCATTGATCCCCCGTTACCCCGAATCATAATGCACCACCTTGGCAGCAGAAAAGTCTGAGTGAATTGAATTGGCCGGCGGGCGGCCCGTTCCCTGACTCCCGAAATGGCAGACGATTTGCTTGCCGATTGGACGCTGCCAGACGACATCTTGCACCTTAGTTTCCCCGCTCACAACCTGATCGACTTCCCAGATTCGCACCGAATGAGCCTACCTTTCCGTCCCTGCCATTGTTTTCTCAGCCTTCTCGGGTCGATGGACCAACCCGCGGTCGATGTTTGCACTACCTCGATTGAGGTAGCAAAGTGATCAAATCGACTCGCCAGCGAGAGGGCTACCTTTCGCCCAAACGATATACACTGCTGACCGGAGCTACTGGCCTACTGGGACGATACTTGATGCGCGATTTGCTGCTCAAGGGCGTCCGCCTGGCGGTATTGGTGCGCCCCAAGGCCCGCGAAAAGGCCCGTCAACGCATTGAAGAAATCCTGCAAATGTGGGAAGCCGAATTGGGCAAACGCCTGCCCCGACCGGTACTGCTGACTGGCGACGTGCGTGAGTTCAACCTGGGGCTTCAACCCAACCAGCTGAACTGGGTCCAACAGTATTGCCATCAGCTGATTCACTCGGCCGCGGTCTTGAATTTCCATGGCACATCACGACAAGCTGAACCTTGGACGACGAATCTGGAAGGGACTCGCAATGTGATTGCGTTGGCCCAAGCCTGCGACATTGGAAACTTGCATTACGTTTCGACCGCCTACGTTTGTGGCAACCAGAATCAGCCAGTTGCTGAAAGCCAGCTTGATGCCGGGCAGACGTTTCGCAACAACTACGAACAGAGCAAGTTTGAAGCCGAACAGTTGGTTCGAGCCGCCGAAGGATTCGAATCGAAAACCGTTTATCGCCCGGCGGTCATCGTCGGTGATTCCGAAACCGGTTATACGTCGACTTACCACGGACTGTTTCTGTACCTGCGGTTAATGGCAATGCTGGTTCCGACGCAGCAACGCGACGAAAACGGAATCATTAAAACCCCGATCAAGTTACCCTATAACGGCGACGAACCACGGAATCTGGTGCCCATCGATTGGGTGTCCCGCGCGATTTCCCACCTGGTTTGCACCCCCGAAGCTCATGGGCGGACCTACCACCTGACTCCTGACGAGTGCACTTGCCCGAAAGAAGTGATCGAAGCCTGCTACGAATACTTCCATTCCGACGGCGTCGAATTCTGTGGACCGGATGCCGAATGTGACCCGGACAATGAGTTTGCTCGCAAGCTGTTTGAGAATACCGGGATCTATGCGTCGTACGAAACCAGCGATCCTGCGTTTGACAAATCCAACTTGAACAAGTTCGCTGGCCACCTGCCGTGTCCTCGCATCGACAAGGAAATGATTTTCCGATTCCTCGATTTTGGTAACCAGCAAAACTGGGGCAAGCGGAAACGACCACCGGTTTCTGTATCCCGTTGGATCGAATCGCACCTGACCGAAATCGCGCTGGCGGCTCAAAAGACCATGGGAGCGTTGCACATCAATAGTCAGCAACGATCCTTTCAGATGGGGCTGGACATCCACGGCCCCGGTGGAGGCCAATGGCAGTTGACCGTGGAAGACGGTTCGTTCCGCGTCACCCCCGGCCTGCCTGACGATTCCTGCCCCGTGCTGAAACTGAGCGATTTGCAGATCAATGATCTGCTGCTGCGAACCCCTGAACCGGAACAGCCAACGCAGGAACCGGTGTCAACGATCGACTGGACGTCCCCGCTGGAAACGCTGATCCGCCCCGAGTAGCTTCACTCTGCAAGTTCAAAAAACTGACAACAGTTGCGGTTTAGGTTGAACGATCGATTGGCTTGTTTTCTGCAAAACGCATCATGTTGATCATGTTGATCATGTTCATCATGTTGATCATGTCCCTTTTTCCGACCCCTTGCTCAGAATGGACAGCCTACGCAAAATTCACCTGGAAGTTTGACAGGATGTTCAAGATCAACAAGATTGACGAGATGCGCCCTGGTTTCCATTTCCTCGGAATAACTTCGATCGTTCGACGTCCAAAAGTCGCAAAGTGGCGTTCCATCTCCGCTAGCCGATTGATCGCTCCGACCCGGTTGCATCATCACTGGCGACATCAACGTACGGGTGATACTCATCCATTTCGATTCGCCCGCGACTCCCTAAGCGGTACGTAATTCCCCGCCACCGCACGCGTTGCCGAAACGTTGCGCCAATTGCCAAAAACGGGTAGATCAACTGCAGCATCAAGCTGGCCAGCAATCCGGAAATGGTAAAGCAGATGATGCCGTGGCTGGGACCACGATCCGTCGAGGTCGCGCGGGTCATTGCGGCCCAATTGCCCATTTCAATCAGCTGCACCAACACCAGGTTCAGTACCAATTGGAAAACCCAGGCTGCAAGCACCAGCAAAGCAATCAACCATTGCAACGTGATCACAAAAAACAGGACGACCAGCGGTGGCGCGAACAGGCAAATCGCACCCACCAACGCATGGATCAATACCCAGATCCAGGCGGCATGATACAACCGGACAGTCAGCAATTGTCGTCCGATCCAGGTCAACGCTTCCCGCAGCGTGGTGGTTTCACGGTTGACGATAATCAGATCTGGAACTCTCACTACCGTCAGGTCAAATTCGGCGAGCCGGGAAGTCAACATTGTGTCTTCACAAAACGCAACGCTCCAGCGATCCAATAAATTGCATTGGTCGATTGTCTCTCGTCGCAGCGCCAGCGAGCCTCCCCAGGGAATCCGATACAACGTCATTTGGGGCAAGGCAGCCGCATTCCAGATTTTTCTGACCAGCGAACCGACGCCTGAATCGGGGGCAAACCAGCGGTTGCCCGTCGCTGCGCCAACCTGGGGGTCCTTCAGCGGAGCAATCAGACGAGACAACCAGTCCGGTTCAACCGAAGCGTCGGCATCGACCAATGCAACAATCTCGATCCGATCATCCAGTTGCAGGATGGCAGAAATCAAAGCCGAACATTTTAAGCTGCGTCCCGGCCCCCGGTCAGCAATCAAGTGCCGCTGAACACGAACGTCCCGATTGGAGTTTTCAAAAAACCGATCGACCACCGCGATCGCCGGATCAGTCAGATCATCAAATACCAGGTGCAGTTCGAAATCGGGATAGTCCAATTGGCTCAACCCGGCCAGGCAGCGATGCAAACTCGGGTCGGTTCCGCGCAAGCAGAGAATCACCGCAACCGGGGGTTTCCAATCCAGATCCGGTCGTTGATCCGTCGGCAACGTTCGTCGCAGACAGCGCAAGTACAGGGCAACGTAGACCGACTGCATCGCAGCGAGCCCAAGCATCAACCCAATCGTCAACCAGGCCAGCCAATGGATCATGCGGTTGAGATATTCAGAAGAATGAAAGAAGGAGACCAGCAATGGCCTCCGCGTGCTTGTTGATCTTCGCGTCAAAAATCAATCGCGGCCGAAGACAATGCTTCGGCCGCGACGACTTGAAAC
>CAZJEK010000386.1:0-5004 GCA_964545005.1 uncultured Pirellulaceae bacterium | reverse complement strand
GAAAAACAAGCATGATTTGTGGGTAACGACAAGGGCGGAAGCCCCAAGAATAGCGATCATTTTCAAATCACGCCCCGGAGGGGCCGTCTTCTTGGTAGGCGAAAGTTAATCGTTTAATACTCGCCAAATTGGCTTCATGAGTACAGAAGTCTATTTGCGATTTCTGTGACGTTCAACTTGAAGTTGAAGCTGAAGCTGAAGTTGGTAAAAACCGGACACCCATCAAACGATCGACTGGCAGTAGAAACAAGGCTACCAATGTGGCGTTGAAATGGAATCCAAAGTCCACGAACGTGGTCAGCACGCCCAGGTAAAATCCCAGTAATCCAATTCCCAGCGCATATCGCAGCCAGCGGTGGAAGATGATCAAAATGCTGGCCAGTTCAATGATCAGGGCACCCGTTTGCAGCGCCGCGGTTAATCGGGAATCAACCAGCATCAATTGTCCAAAGGGAGACTGTTCCCAACCAAACAGGTCGACCCATAGCTGCAGTGATGCACTGCTGCCCCAGCCCCAACCCGATTGGGCGACTTTGGTAAAACCGGCCAGAAAGTGGAACCAGCCCAGGAAGAACAGCGATAACATCAGCACCCAGCGTGGGTAAGCTGGGCGGTTGTCGAGTTTCCAGATCGACGACCCAGCAAGTTCCCGGTGGTAGGCCTGAAACCAGGCGGCGTGGATCAACAACAGCATGTTGGTGACATTGAAAATATGCGCACCGTTGGTCAGGTTTTCCATCCGCAGCGACCAGTAAAACATCGCTGAAAAAACGGTCAGCCAGCAGGAGATCGGGATCGCAACGCGAAACATCCAGGCCAACGCGCTGACCACCACCACGACTCGCATGCACGTAAACAATGTCGGATTGCGAATGATCGATGCTGGCAACCACGAAAAAATCGTAGCACTGGTCGCGGCCTGCGGCCCCGAAGCAAACTCGATCGGGCATAAGGCAATGATGATCGTAAATGCCAGCAGCACGTAAGTTGCCAGCAATCCAAACCTGGGGGTTGCCAAATCAAAAAGCCGGTGCCAGCCCTTGGAACGAACGGGCGATTGAGAAGATTCGAGCCCATTCATCGCGTGATCGTCCAGGTTTGAGATTCGCGTTTGAGTCCGTGACCCTCTCGCCAGACATGATTCTGAATCACGGTTACACGATCCAGTTTCGAATTCTCAGGTTGATTCAACACCGTTTGAACGTGATGGCGTACGTCAGTTTCGCTGGCAACCTCTCCAAAATCGTGTAACGTGGCCGGGGGTTGGATCCCCATTCCCAGCCCGGGCGGATTGCCATCGTAAACCAGGTGTAATCCAAATCGACTCGCGTCCAGTTCTTCGCCGCCTGGCCCGATCACCTGATAGGTACAGTACTCGTGAGGACGGTCGGAAAACATGGGTGCAACGGTGAACGGATATCGTTCTCCAATCGTCCAGGGGGCCAGCAGGTTCAGGACCACGAATCCAACGATAAACAGTGACTCAAATCGACGTGAGCGAGGCATGGCTACTGGGGGAGAAATGAAATGCGGCGCAGCAAGCGAAACCCGCGGGTGCAATGACTGAGATTTTAAAGTCAGATCTGACTGGTTTCCACGGGCCATCGCATCGTAACGAAATGTCGCACCTGTCAGGTTAGAAGGTTGTTCAATGAAAGGAAAACTGAATCGACAGTAGCATGGCCGATTCGGCCGTGATCGCGATGGGATATCGAACGTTCGGCGAAAACTCTAACGTCTCGAGCCAATGGCCCAAGCTACTTCCCTGATCGCCGACAGTCGAACTTCCAGGTGAATCTTGTTTTAAGCTGTCCTTTCTGAGCAAGCGTCCGAAAGAAGACAGGATGGACAGGATCAACATGATCAACAAGATCCGTTTTGCACTGACAACTGCCGCTTCGCAAAGCTGTCGGTATGGGGTATCGTGTCGGTCTTCATTGTCCCCCAACGCAGGCCCATTTTTTATGAGTTCCCCATCCAATCCGGCACCTCCCAGCGGTCGATCACCCAGCCGTGGTTCGCTGGCCGTGATTTTTCTGACAGTCTTTATCGACCTGTTAGGGTTTGGGATCGTCCTGCCGCTGTTGCCGATTTACGCCGAGATCTTTGGAGAGGATCCCAGCGGGTTTGTGATCGGAATGCTGATGGCCAGTTTTTCGATCATGCAGTTTTTGTTTGCGCCTGTGTGGGGATCGCTATCGGATCGTATTGGTCGGCGGCCTGTGATCATCGTCGGCTTGACCGGCAGCGTCGTGTTTTACCTGATGTTTGCCGTCGCGGCGTTGTATCACAGTTTATTGGGACTGTTTATCACCCGGATTGGCGCTGGAATTGCGGGTGCCACGATTCCCACGGCGCAGGCCTACATTGCGGACACCACCACGCTGGAAAATCGGACCCGTGGCATGGCGTTGATCGGGATGGCGTTTGGTCTGGGGTTTACACTCGGTCCGATGTTTGCCTATTTCGCCGTCGGTGACGAACAATCCGATCCGGGAGCAGGTCCTGGTTTCGTGGCCGCTGCCCTGTCGGCAGTCGCGTTGTTAATGGCAATTTTCAAACTACCCGAATCGAAACACGACAAGTCTCCGCTGGGGATGCGAAAGTGGATCAATTGGGAAGCCTGGCGGGTGGCGGTGCAAAATCGCTGGATGGTGTTGTTGCTGACCGGCTTCTTCATTTGCATCTTCGCCTTCGCCAATTTTGAAACCACGCTCAGTCTGTTGATCAGCAAAACGGATGGTTTTGAATCCGCACCTTACGCGTTTACTTTCAAACAGGTATGCCTGGTCTTTGCATTGATCGGCTTGATGGTGGCAGTGGTGCAGGGCGGGATCGTGCGTCGCCTGGCCAAAGTTGTGCCGGAGTCAAGGTTGGCAGTTGCCGGGGCAATCATCGAAATCGCGGGTTTCGCCGTGCTGACCTTCGCGGTGTCCCGAGCTTCCGTGGGAGGGTTGTTTACCGCCCTGGCGATCATCGTGGCCGGGTACAGTTGTTTGCAACCAAGTTTGTATTCGCTGATCTCTCGCTGGTCCGATCCGCAACAACAGGGGACTGCCTTGGGCGTCAGTCAAAGTGTCAGCGCGATGGCCCGGATTTTTGGTTCCGCCCTGGGAATCCCGATGTTGAAATTCAATCTTTACCTTCCCTATCTGGTCGCTTCGGTGTTGATGCTGTTGGTCGCCATCACCGTTGGGGTCGCCGCCTCGGGTGGACGAGATTTTGAAACCGAGTCGATGCCGGAAGGCTGAGCGAACTGGCCTATTCCACCAATACCGGTGAAGTATACGCGCCTTCGATCACGTTGGACGTGTCGCTCAAGTCCGGGTTGGGGTACAGGTTCTCATCGTAAGCATAGGACTTTTGCACTTTGACGTAGGAGTTCTTGCTGCCGTTGAACTTGGCTTCTCCAACAGTCACGGCTGTCCAGCCGACAACGTTGAAATACAGGTTGCCTCCATGTCCGGTCGTGTTCTGGTAGATCGGTGCAATTCTTGTCAGCCCTTCAACCTCCTCCAACGCGTGCTTGAGTCCGGCTGACAATCCAGTGTCTCCGTTGAGCGAAATGTCCAACGAAGCGTCGATATACTCGTTGGTATCGATCACCCCCTGCGATTGGAGGGAATCCAGGTCGTTCTGCGACAAACCACGGACAATCTGAGTTGACAGTGCGTTGGTACTGTTGGAGGTCGGTCCAATGTCCAACGTCCCCCAGTTTCCGGGAATCTTCTTGCCTTCTTCGTCCTTGATTTGTCCGTCGCCATAAATCGAAACGACGTCCCCCACCTCCAGTTTGTTCCAGGCATTGCGTTGAATGGCAAAGGGGAATACATCGGCTCCGGGACCAAGGTAGGATGCCTTTTGCAGGACCGCAGTCGACTGAGCAACGACACCGGAGGTGTTGTTTCCAAATAACCGCGCGAAGTACAGCGACACGGACGTATTCGCGGCGTCCGTTCGCCGCAACGTGACTCGCACCGTATCCAGGATGCCGTCGTCTTCCAGTTCCACTTCGGAGTAAATCTTGGCCGGGTTGTACCTGCCGATTTCAATGTCTTCGTCAGTCACTTCGAAGCCATCACCCATGTTCAATTGAGCATACAAACGGATGGTCGCCTTCACCTTGTTCAGGTCCTGGTAGCCAGTTTCGTCGGGAACCAGTTCCCGCGCACCTGCCAATGCAGCCTGATCGGAGGCACGTTGCAAGTTGGTTTCGATGAACAACAGGTAACCGTAATCGACCGAGAACGCCAGTAGAAACAGTAACGGCACCATCAGGACCATGATCAAAATGGCCGCAGTCCCACGCCGGGATGGTTTTGACGAGTGCCGTTTTTCTGTATTGGATCGGTGCATGGCATTGGTTCGCAAAGGTGCAGAAGTCGTTGAGCAAGCGTTGGTCATTGGTAGGAGCTGGCCAGCAATCGCTTGCGTAAAATCGCAGATTATTGGACCAGAACGGGGGATGTGTAGGCGCCCTCAATCGTGTTGACCGGATTGCTGAGGTCATTGATCGGACGCAGGTTTTCATCGTAGGCATATGATTTTCGAACCGTGATGTAGGACCGTTGACTGCCGTTCCAGGCCGAGTCCAACACCTTCAAACTGACCCAGCCGGAAATCGTGAAATACAGGTTGCCACCTTTGTCATGCACTCGTTTGTAAATCGGAGCTACTTTGGTGACGCGATAGACATCGTCAACAGCGTGTTTCAAGCCGGAAGAAAAACCAGTGTCGCCGTTGAGCTCGATTTCGATCTGTGAATCGATGTATTCCGCGGTGTCGATCGTGCCGGCAGCGTGCAACGAGTCGAGGTCACCTTGCGTCAGTCCATGGATGATCTGGTTAGACAGATCCGCCGCACTGTTTGAGGTTGGACCGATGTCCAGGGTGCCCCAGTTGCCAGGGACCTGGTTGCCATCGGCATCCAATAATTGGCCAGCACCGTAAATGGAAACTTCGTCGCCAAAATCCAGATGCCTCCAGGCGGACGCTTGAATTCCA
>CAZJEK010000385.1:0-5010 GCA_964545005.1 uncultured Pirellulaceae bacterium | reverse complement strand
TGAGTTTGCCAATGGCGAAACCCAATTGCTCCTGAAATTGGATGCTGAACCTGACAACGACGAAGCGCGATTTGGACTTGGCGTCGTCCAGTTCATGCGGGCGATTGAGAATCTGGGACAGGCGATGTACGAGTACGGTGCCGTTTCCGACAAGGCTAACCAGCCTTTCCTACGATTGCCCGTTCCTCGCAACGAAAATCCGTCGGTGATTACCTATCGGGCGTTGGGCCGCGTGCTGGACGCGTTCGCCACCGATCTCCAACGCGCAGAACGGACATTGGCCCAGGTTAAGGATCCTGATGTCAAGTTGCGATTACGGTTGAGCAAAATCGCGTTTGACTTCTCAGGAAAGCGGCAGGAGCGAACTCAGCTGATCGAAGTTCTTACCAAAATCAATGGTGGACCGTTTCAGTTTCAAAAGAACAATCCTGATTTTCGTGTCCATTTTGATCGGGGCGATGTCGCCTGGCTGCGAGCCTATTGCCATCTGTTGTCGGCGATGGTGGAAGCTTACCGATCCGTGGATGAGGAAGCGGGGTTTGGGCAACGGGTCGAAACTGTCTTTCCGAACGTCAACGTGGAACCTGTCGAGCCTGGTGTGAGCTGGTGGGAAGAGGGACTGGCAATCGTGGATCCTCCCCGGTTACGTAGGATGCGGTTACACCTGGTCGCCGTGTGCGAGTTGAATCGGGAAACCTGGAAGTTCATTCGGCAAGAAACGGATGATGATTTCGAATGGATACCGGATCCAGATCAAAATGATCAGTTGGGATTGCCGTTGGACGACGAGCAAATCGATGCCTGGTTAGCGATGATGGCTCAAACGGAAGGGTTGTTGAAAGGCGAAATACTGATTCCGGCATTTTGGGTGCAGTTTCTGGACAATCAAGCTCGGGCTGGCCGTGGTTTAAACATCCAGAAGGTTATTAACGACCCGCCGAGTGATTTGTTCAACGTGACTCGCATTCAGGAACAGGGGATCGCGGACAAATATTTTGACCCGCTGGAAGGGAAACAGAATTTCAACATCAATGCCTTTTTCCAGATTGGCCAAGCGTTCGGTGGACCATTCGGATTCGCTCGGGCAATCAGGCTGAATTGATTTGCTGCCGTCGCTGGAGCGTTGTCATGTGGATCCGAATGAGATTTGATCTGGGATGGCGGGACCTGATATCTGGTTTTGTAGGATGTCTGTGGCCGGGGAGGCGATCGCGAGCGTTGCGGAAGGCCCAAAATGCGTGGAGCGAATCAGACGAATTCCTGGTGACGTTATCCGTCCGGTCTGGATTTGATTTGACGCTCCGGGCATTGGATCTGCCAGCCGGATCTGAAGTCTTGATGTCGGCGCTGACCGTACCGGACATGGTGCGAATCGTCGAAAGTCATGAGCTTAAACCTGTTCCAGTCGACGTTGATGAGCGTGGGCAGCTTATCCCCGCCGCGTTGGAGCAAGCGGTTTCTCCCCAATCCCGCATGTTGGTGATCGCTCATCTGTTTGGCAGCCGGCTTGATTTGGATGATATCGCTCGATTCGCGCAGCAGCATGAATTGATGCTGGTCGAAGACTTGGCGCAGAGTTTTCGTTGCGTCGGGGACAGAGGGCATCCCGCCAGCGATTTGGCTTTGTTCAGTTTTGGGCCGATCAAGACAGCCACCGCCTTGGGTGGCGCTGTGGTCCAGGTCAAGCAGCGCAAGCTGCGGCAAAAAATGTCGAACTTGCTCGATGGTGATCCGATTCAATCGAGGCGGCGGTTTGGCATCCGCATCAGTCGGTTTGCTGTTCTCAAGTTGCTGTCTGGAAGGCTGACCTCCCAAATTGTCAAATGGAGCGTTGAACGATGCGGTGTTGACTTCGACAACATGGCCAACGCTTCTGCTCGAGGTTTTTCAAAAACAGATCTGTTGAACCAGCTGCGTCGACAACCGTCGATACCACTGTTGCGATTGCTTCGACGCAGATGGTCAACTTACAATACAACGCGAATTGATCGTCGCATCGCATTGGGGCGAACGCTCGATCGTGAGTTGATTGATTTGCCGCCACCGGATCACACGTATTGGATTTATCCGGTGTTCTGCGAATGCCCTGACGAACTTTGTCGGCGACTTCGAGCGAAAGGTTTTGACGCAACTCGGCTGGCTAGAATGTCCGTGGTTCCAACAGCCGACGAGAACCGCCAGGCTTGTCGAGCCCGGTGGGTCTGGGAGCATGCCGTTGTCTTGCCGTGGTACCCTGAACTCAACGAACAGGCCATCATGCAAATGGCAGAGATTGTTCGCGAAGAATGGAAGCGTAAAGCAATCACAACGGAACGCGTTCAAACATCCCAACCGGCTCCTCGGGGTGTGACCTTTGACGACCAAAAACACGATCAACCACCGACATTGATTTAATATCTACTGGTGCATTAGCAACAGGCTGATATTGGCCGGCGCGTGGCGGACCGGAGTGCCAAACAGTTTTTTCATTTTGCGTCGGGATGGCAGGGGCGTTGGAGCGTTTAATGGTGAAGACACCACTCGGCATGGGCAGCGATCCAGCATCGCAAAAACGCGCACACCTGTTGCAAGGACATTGGAACGCGACGGGGCATTTCAGGTGGAATTTGCCAAGCAACCTGGTCAAGGTTGGTCGCCGGTGTTGCGGTTAAACATGCGCTGTCGGCGATTTTTTTCTATTGGGTAACGGAGGTACTCCATTGAGTCTCTGCGTCTCAGCGGCTCTGCGTGAGTATTTTTCGTGCGGTTTGTCTTGCCCGGGAGCCATGCCTTCCGGTCGAACAGCTCTGAACCTTAATCGACTTTCTCGGCGCGGACGACTTTGGAGCCGCGGTGGAGAGTGATGCCGGATACTCTGCCCGATTCGTCGCGATCAAATTTCAACTTCACCTTGTCTGGTGCGATCGAAAACTGCCAGAAGCCCTCGTCGTTGTGAGGCAGCAGCTCGAATGGCAACTCGCTGGGGATATCAAGAATCAGGCCGCCGTTGCTGTAGACGATACTGACTTGTTCGGTACCCTCGCCCTCCGGTTTTAGATAGTGACCTACGTATTCGTGGAACTCTTCTGGCACACCTTCGGTGGTGACTTGCTGGTCAGGCCGAATGATCAATCGATCAACCGCCCGCTCAATTTGCATCGCAGAGATGCCACCGCGAGTTTGCGTGAAGTACAAAATGATCAAGTCTCGGTCCGGCCAGGCCATCGCCACCGTACCGTCAGATCCGCTGTGCCCAAACGCGACCCGTTTCGTTGGCGGCTTGTCAACGCCAGAGTTATCCGGTCGGCAATAAAGCACCATCATCTGCCCGTACCAGGATTGTAAATCGAGAAACCCGGTAGGAGCCGGTCGGTCGGACCCCATCAAGGTCGTCCGCGAAACCGGGGTCAACATTCGTTCGACGGCAGCAGGCGAGAGAATTTGTTGATCGCCAACGCGACCGCCATCGATCAACATCTTCAGAAATTTGGCGTAGTCGGTGGTCGTCGAGTAAATCGACTGCGAACCCCAGGCAAATGGATACAACGGCTTGCCGCCGGCTTTCCAGAACCGAAACCAACCGTTGGCTCCTTTCATGTACCCACTGGCGGCTGTTTTCAGAGCAGCATTGTCGGGATCGAACCCATACAACGAGTCATTCATTTGCAGCGGAGTAAAAATTTCGCGGGCAACGAACTGGTCGAGTGTTTCGCCGGAGACTTTCTCGACGAGTCGGCCAACGGTATCGGCCCCAATGTCGCTGTACCAGAAACGAGATCCCGGTTCGAATTGAGGCCCTGCTTCACCGATGTTGTCGACTTGAGCTGCCAGAGATTCAAATCGATAGGGCGTCATTACATTGGTCAGTGGGAGTCCGGATCGATGAGTCAAAACTTGCCTGACGGTGATGGAGCGCGAATCATCGTTGTCGAAACTATCCAGGTATTGAGCCACGGGTTGGTCAAGGTCCAGTTTGCCCCGATCGATCAGAATCTGAGCCGCTGCCGACGTAATCGATTTACTCATCGAACGAATATTGCACAGCGTATTGTTCTTCCACGTTCTCTCGTCTTCCTTGTCGACCAGCCCGAAAGATTGATGGCTTAAGACCGTGCCATTCTGGATTACCAGCAGCTCGGCCCCGAGCGCGACTTCATCGGCAACGTACTTTTCAACGACTGCGTTAAGCTGGGCCAACGCCTCGGCTGGGATTGGTTTGGCCGGCTGTGCGTCTTGTCCGTTGGAAGTGGCCAGCCAGCATTGAGCGAGCAGTAGGGCAACGAGGAAATTGGGTATGAGTTTCATGGTGGGGCCAGGGAGAGTCATCAAGAAAAAACCGCAGAGACGCAGAGTACGGGGAGGTTATGGAATCTAAATGGAACTTACAGCGCTCTCAGCGTCCTGCTTTCGGCTTTGCCAAAGGATGCCATAGGTGGACACAAACTTTCGCGGAGAGGCTGACATTTTTTGCCGAACTCGGAAGTAGCTTGGGCCATTGGCCCGAGTCGGCAACGCTTCCACCCAACTTTGAGTATTCCGGTGCGATCACGGCCGAATCGGCCATGCTACGTATTGTTCGCGGAGCGATAAGCGACAATGGGCAACTTCAAACGCAATCTTTGCCGCATTCGCAGTTGGTAAAACCCACACTCCCTGCTTTCGGTTTTATAATTTCTGGCAGACTTCCAAATAAAAGCCAGCTTTCTGAAACCCAAGTTAATCAATGAACAACGCCAGCAACAATGAATGCTCACGTCGCCGTTTCCTGCAAGGGCTAGGTGCGACCGCGACCACGATTGGAGCCATGTCGATGGTCGGACATGGCCAGGCGCAAGAGCCAGTTGGACTCAACCAGGACGAGGATTTACCCCGCGACGCATTGGGAAACGTGATCCCGGGTTTCGGTCCCCAGGATCAGGGAGCTCCTACCATTCCCGAAGAGCAGCCTGACCAATGGGAGCAGAAATCGGATCGCAAGATCAAGGTCGGGATCGCAGGATACGGGCTGTGTAAATTCGGCGCTTCGTTTTT
>CAZJEK010000384.1:0-5032 GCA_964545005.1 uncultured Pirellulaceae bacterium | reverse complement strand
GCAGCAATCGCAACCGGTTTCCCCGGTTTGCTGTTGGGAATGACGGCGATGGGGGCTGCCACCGGTGCCATCGTCGGGGGGATGTCGGGAGCGGAACAAGCGATGACCGACGACAGAATGAACCTGCCGACGACCGAAGATTACAAACGAATGCTGGACAACGGCCATCCCATCGTGGTCGTCCACGGTAACCACGAGCGATTGGAACAGGCCAAAGAAGTGCTCGCCGAGTTACCTTCCATCCACGAACACGTCCACTTAATTCGAGGCCATGAATTCCACGAACATTAGTGTGCTTGATTGCGACTGCGGATAAGCCAATTAGTTTCCGTTGATATTGATCAAAGCGATGTCGCATTCACCGAAAGCAGGTCTGTCTTCAGCCGTCAGGCCAGATTGTGTTTTACAAAAAATGAAATAATTTTTGAAAGCTCAACTTGACCTTGGCGTCGATGTCGGGTCGGCCAGCATTGATGAGCTGGCGCAACTGGCGTTAATGCGAAGTAATAACCATGAGCAAGCGAAAGTTTTCAGGTCTCGTTGGCTGGCTGTGGTGGTTCGTCAAACTCGGAATCGTCGCCGGCGTCATCGGCGGGACGATTTATTGGATTCGCTTCAAGCCAGTTCCGGTTAAGACTCATCTGGTCGAGCGTGGCCGCCTGGTTTCTGAAGTGATGGGGACCGGTACACTCGAGGCTCGCGTCAGGGCGACGATCAGCGCCAAGATCTCGGGGCGGATCGAAACGGTGGAAGCCGATCAGGGAGATGTTGTCCAGCAAGGTCAATTGCTGGTTTCGCTCGACGCGGCAGAATTGGAACAGCAGGTTGCAATCGCCGATGCCGATGTTCAGGCCAAACAAGCCGCGATCGATCGCGTCCAGGCAGACATCACGCGAGCCGCTGCCGTGCTGGAACAGGCTGAGAAAAATTATCAGCGCTTAAGTGCACTCAAGGATCGCCAGGCGATCAGTCGCGAAGAGCTCGACAAAGCTGCCGAGGCCCTGGCGATTGCTCAATCCGATACCGCTCGGGCAGATGCAGCATTGGCCGAAGCCAAGCAGGCGATGATCGTGGCTCAACGTTCTCTGGACTATCAGAAAACGCGACTTCAGGACGCTCGGATTAACTCACCGTTCGCGGGCTTGATTGTCCGACGAGATCGTGAGCCAGGCGATGTCGTGGTTCCCGGCTCTCCAATTTTGTCATTGATTTCAACCGACGAAATCTGGATTTCCGCGTGGGTCGATGAAACGGAGATGGCCAAGCTGTCGCCTGGTCAGCCAACCAGGGTGGTGTTTCGATCTGAGCCTGACAAACAATTGCCCGGCAAGTTGATTCGATTGGGAAAAGAAACGGATCGCGAAACGCGAGAGTTCATCGTTGACGTCGAAGTTCTCGAATTGCCGGAAAATTGGGCCGTCGGGCAACGAGCCGAAGTGTTTGCCGAAATTAGCCGGAAAGCAGACGTCCTGCTGGTCCCCAACACCTACATCGTTCGCGCTGGAGGGCCGCAAGGTGATCAAACAGGTGTCTTCGTTAATCGAGAAAATAAAGTCGATTGGCAGCCGATTGAGCTTGGTTTACGGGGCCGGCTGAATTCGGAGGTAGTCACAGGATTGGCCGAGGGGCAGGAGATCCTGTTGCCTGCGCAGCCTCAACAAAAACTTCGCCGTGGTCAGGGGATTTCCCGTCAATGAACCTGGCGTCCAAAGATATCCGACACAATCCAGGCCGATTCGCATTGACCGCCATCGGGGTTGGCATGTTGCTGATGATCGTGATGGGCATGGGCGGCATCTATCGCGGGATTATCGATGACGCCGTGTTGCTGATCGACAACGTCGACGCTGATCTGTGGATTGTGCAACGCGACACGCGGGGACCAATGGCGGAGGTTTCCCGGGTACCTCGTAGTCTCGTTCACCGGGCGTTAGCGGTTCCAGGTGTGGCGTCCTCGCGGGAATTCGTGCACCATACGATCCAGCGTGAGCAAGATGGCCAGCCGTTGCGGATCGCGGTCCTGGGACTCAGTTGGCCGACGGACAAAGGTGATTGGATTCCACTGATCGCAGGCCGGCCCCTGGCTCAGAATCACTTTGAAATGATTGCCGACCAGTCGCTGGGACTGGCGTTGGGGGAAGAACTCAAGTTAGGCAAAGATACCTATTCGGTAGTCGGCATCACATCGAACATGATTGGGACCGGTGGCGATGGAGTCGGATTTTTTACCGTCGCTGACGCCCAGGCGATTCAATTCAATAATCCAGGTGAATCCATTCGGCTGGAACGGGAATCGCGAACCGCTCGGGGGGCCAAATCGGAAACCGTGATGCAGCAGCCGGCCCTGCTGGCCAAAGCCGGGATGCCCAGCGCTGAAATCCCGACGCTCGGGCCACCCCAGATTAGCGCGGTGATCGTCAAAGTCGAACCGGGCGTCGACGTCGATCAAGTTGCCGAAACCATTTCAGGCTGGGGAGACGTTTCCGTTTACACTCAGCAACAACAACAGGATCTGGTCTTGCGAGGGCCTGTGCAGAAAGCGCGGAAACAGATTGGACTTTTTCGCGTGTTACTGACGGTCATTGCAGCGATCATCATGGCATTGATTCTGTATACGTTGACCCTGGACAAGATTCAATCGATTGCACTGCTGAAGTTGATCGGCGCACCGAACCGCGTCATCCTGGGGATGATTTTGCAGCAGGCCGTGCTGTTGGGGGCCTGCGGGTATGGCATTGCCTGGCTGCTGGGGCAAAAACTGTTTCCGATGTTTCCACGCCGAGTGATCATTACCCAGGAAGACTTGATTCAACTGGCGATTGCAGTTGCCGTGATTTCGGTACTTTCCAGTTTGCTGGGTATCTGGAAAGCGATGCAGGTTTCGCCCAATCAGGCACTGGATTGAATCTCATGTCGAAACCATTGGCAATTGAAACAACGGGACTGACCAAGATCTACGGCAGTGGCAATACCGAAGTCGTGGCCATGAAAGATGCTTCGATGCAGGTTGCTGCCGGTGAAGTCGTTGCCTTGCTGGGACCCAGTGGGTCGGGGAAGTCGACCTTCTTGACCGCCGTCGGGCTGATCAACCCGCCGACCCGGGGACAGGTCACGATCGGAGGGCAGCTGGTTTTGGACGGGCCAACACCGAAAACCAATCTGCGGACCTTCCGCCGCAAGCAGATTGGATTCGTGTTTCAGAAGTCCAATTTGATTCCGTTCCTAACGGCGGTCGAGAATGTAATGGTGCTGCTTGAACTGGATGGCATGTCGGCCGGGGCCGCACGACGACGGGCGATGGAGTTGCTGGATTACCTGGGCGTGGCTGATCGAGCCACTAATTTGCCGTCGATGTTGTCGGGAGGCCAGCAGCAACGGGTCGCTGTCGCGCGGGCCATTGCCAACCATCCCCGAGTCATCCTGGCCGACGAACCGACCGCGGCACTGGACAGCGAACGTGGTCGGCAAGTGATGGAGCTGTTTGCCCGTGTTGCACACCAACAGGATGCGGGTGTGATCGTGGTTACACATGATCAACGCGCACTGGATGTCTTTGATCGAACTTATGAGATGGAAGACGGACGGTTGGCGGAGTCCACGGAAAGCTTGAAACAGATATCCAACCATTCGTAACCGAATCGGCTAAGCTGTTGTTGACATTGTCTCGCGGTATTGGTGCGAACCACCGACGGTACAGTATTTACACGTCAACCAGGCTCTAGCGACTGATTTTAGCCCAAAGCCTGACAAGCGAGACAGCAACTTCGGGGCGATGCGATGCGAAAATGGTTGATACCTGAAATCGACTGGAACGATTTCCCTGCGATGTTGAAATACGCGGCGTTCGGGGCGTGTTTGGCAGGGATCTATGGGATTGCCCACGATCAGATTACCTACACGATCGGTCCCGAATTTTTCACCAAACTCAAGTTTCAGCAATTTCATTATGCGAAAGTGGAAAACGAACGGTTGTTCGTGGTCGTGATTGGGTTTTTGGCCAGTTGGTGGGTGGGGCTGGTCGCGGCCTGGTTTTTGGCGCGGCGACATGTTCCCGGACAGACGCGGCAGGTGGCCAGCAGAAAAATCTGGTTGGGATTTTTGATCGTCTTCCTGTGCGGGGCGGTGGCGGGATTGATTGGCTACGGCTATGGACTATGGCGGGGGCCGGATGCCGACTTTGGATCCTGGCAGCAATTCGCTCGCCAACGTCGGATCGATGACGTCTACGGTTTTGCTCGCGTCGCCTACATTCACAACGCCAGCTACCTGGGCGGTTTGATTGGCTTGATTGCTGCTTTGGTGTTCGTCAAGCGGTCGCGGGTTGAGGAGGTAGGTAGGCGGTAGGGTTGGAGGCGCGGAAGCGATGCGTTGAAGTTGAATTGTGAAAGGCTGGCGTTGAGTTTAATGTTTCCAGCTCGACTGCCAGTGCGAGTTGAATGCACCCGGGCTCGCCTACTGCACGAAGGAAAAAATGTTCTCGCAGAATCATGAAGAAAAAACCGCAGAGACGCTGAGACTGCGAACTCCGCGTCTCTGCGGTAATCTTTTCGCTTTGGATGCAATCATCGATTACAAAACCTGCGCGGAATGGACAAAGGCTAATCGAAGCGTGAATTTTCGAAGTCGGTGGCTAGCGCCCAAAACCGGTGGCTGATAAAAAAAAAGCGACGTGTTATTCCGTAACACGTCGCGTGAAGCTTTGATCACGTTTGCGGTTGCGATCAGGCAACGGCTCGCAGCATCGAGATTACCGGGGTACGAACCATGTCCAGGAATTCTTCGAAGATGCGAACATCCAGCGCCGAAGCGGCATCGTTTTCGGGGTGAAATTGGGTGCCTACGGCGACCCAGTCTTCCTGGTTGCTTTCGATTGCTTCGATCACGCCATCGGGGCAGCGGGCGGTTACGTCAAAGCAGGGAGCCAGTTCGTCGATCGCCATGTGGTGGCGTGACGAGACACGAATTTCGCCTTCGCCGTAGACCCATTCCATCAATGAATTGGGTTCAACTTCCAGCCCATGGCGATGTCCAG
>CAZJEK010000383.1:0-5035 GCA_964545005.1 uncultured Pirellulaceae bacterium | reverse complement strand
TGAGTCATTTTCAGATTCGTCAACGGGTCGCCAGCCAGGGTGTCACAGCCACCGACGATCAGGCAAATGTCAGCTTTGGCCTGATCGAGAACTTGTGGTAGATGCTGCTTCAACAGCCGCATGTACTCGGCATCGCCGGTACCAGCGTCCAGTTCCACATCGCGACTTCCACGCTCTTTAGGGATTGGATAGATCTCGCCTTCATGCATCGAAAACGTGAACACAGAAGGGTCATCGGCCAAGCAGACGATCGTTCCATTTCCCTGATGGGCATCGACATCGACAACAATCGCTCGCTTGATCTTTTTCTGCTGCTGCAACCAGCGGACGGCAATCGCAATATCGGCGTACAGACAAAATCCTTCTCCCCGATCCGGCTTGGCGTGATGAAAACCGCCACCCAAATTGATACCGATCCCGGATTCCAAGGCCCGTTCAGCGGCCAGGATGGTGCCGCCGGTCGCCAGCTGAAACGGTTGCAAGACTCCTTTTTGAATATCGACAGGCGCGTACAGCAAGGCCTGCGGAGCCTCCATGTAGCGAATCAAGTTTTTGCGATCGGCCAGTTTGTTTTCCAGATAATCTGTGGTGTGCACCAGTTCCAGCTGCTCGGTCGTCACCGTCTTCGGACGAAACACCTGGTCTTCGGCGATCAGCCCCTCTGAATTCAATCGTTGGTAGATTTTCTCGAACTTGGAGATATCAAACGGATGCAGTTTCTCCAAACCGCCCAGTGAGACAACGTAATCGCTGGAATAGACAAACGATATTCTGGGTTTCGCTTGATCCGGTTCGGATTCCTGTGCCGAAGCTGACCCGCAAGCCAGGAATGCAATGGACAGCGCCAAACAGAATTGAGCCGCGATCGACATGGTGATTAAAGGGGTAAAAGTTGAAGATGGGGTAACGACTAGATTGTACAAGAAGCGAACGAGTGGACATCGTGAGTTCAATGGTTTTCTTTTCTGGTCAATCATATTGCCCCTGTTCATCCCAAGCTCTCAGCTGATTCGTAAAGAAAAAACCGCAGAGGCGCAGAGAACGGGGAGCCTGCAGAAATTCGAAGGGAACTTTGCGCGAACTCTGCGTCTCTGCGTCTCTGCGGTTAGCACTTTTCACCAGCGCATAAAAAAACCGCAAAGCGAAACGCAATGCGGCAAAGGATCTTTCGGGATGTGATAGCGATGGGAGTCGCTGGGAGACAGATGCAGATCGGACGTGCTAAGCACAAGCCACTGATGATCTGGATCTACCCTAAAATTGGTCCCTCAGCCGTCAAGTTCCCGAAAGCCTGTATTGATGATTCTTGCCGCACCATAGGAGTTATTCCGGCGACGCTCAATCCCATTTTCGCAGACAATCCGAAAAAGGCAAATCAGATCCGGCAACTCAAACCGCCAGCAGCGGGGACGTAGCAGTTGGTGGCATAGTCCATCACCATCCTGTCAGAACTGAATCGCCAGGCCAGCGTGCTGATCGAATTGATCATGCGACGAATCCAGGCTCGCGGCAGCCCGTCAATGTCCTGATTATAGAATTCGGGAACAACTTCGTTTTCCAGCACTTCGTATAACGAGGCTGCATCGCGTTGATCGGTGACTTCATCGGAAACATGCGATGCACCACGTCCAATGGCAAATCCATTCGCACCGTCGTAGGCCTCAGCCCACCAGCCGTCCAGCACCGACAGATTCACGCCACCGTTGAGTACAACTTTCTGGCCACTGGTACCGGACGCTTCCAGCGGGCGGCGGGGATTGTTCAACCAGACGTCGACTCCGTGAACCAGGTGACGGCAGACATTGATGTCGTAGTTTTCCAGGAACACGACACGATCGCGGAATTGTGGGTCTTTGCGAAGGTTGGCAATCGACTTGATAAATTCCTTGCCGCCTTCGTCTTTCGGATGGGCTTTACCAGCGAACACGATTTGCACTGGCCGATTGGTATCGTTCAATAGCCGAGCGATCCGTTCGGTATCACTGAAAATCAAGTTGGCTCGTTTATAGGTTGCAAACCGGCGGGCAAACCCGATCGTCAAATAATGAGGATCCAGGATCGTGCGAGCGTGTTCAATCGTGGCTTCATCTTCTCCGCGACGTCGGCACTGGGCCGTGACTCGACGGCGGACAAACGAGATCATCATGCCCTTGAGAGTATTGTGCATCTCCCACAGTTCCCCCCAATCTACGTCATGGATGTTTTCCCAAACCTGAGGCTCACCAACCTTCTTCATCCATTTATTGGGGAAGTGCTTGTCGTACAGGGTTTGCATCTGCGGGGCCAACCAGGATTGCGAGTGAACGCCGTTGGTGATGTGACCGATGGGGCATTCCTCTTCATCTCGCCACGGCCACAGGTGCGACCACATTCGTCGCGAAACCTTACCGTGCAGTTGGCTGACCGCGTTGGCGGTCCGGGACATCTTCAGTCCGATCACCGTCATGCAAAAGGGTTCCTCAGCATTTTGAGGGTCGATTCGGCCCAGGCTCATCAGTTGTTCATACGACAAACCAAGTTGATCACGCAGCGGACCAAGGTGTTCTTCGACCAGTTCCGGTGCGAATCGGTCATGGCCAGCCGGAACCGGCGTGTGGGTCGTGAATACGGTTTGCGAAGCAACATCGCGAAGGGCATTTTCAAATGTCAATCCATCATCTTCCATCCGTTGGCGAACGACTTCCAGCGGACCGAAGCCGCTGTGGCCTTCATTCAAGTGATATACACCGGCGTCGATGCCGAGTGCTTTGAGGGCTTTAACGCCGCCGACGCCCAGCACCAACTCCTGGCGAATCCGAGTTCGCTCATCACCACCGTACAGTCGCGATGTCAGCTGTCGGTCTTCGGGCTGGTTGCCTTCGACATTACAGTCGAGCAAAAACAATCGGACGCGGCCAACCTGCATTTGCCAAACCTTGGCGTACAAGACGCCGTTGCGAGTCTCAATCTCGACCGTGATCGGTTCGCCGTTGGCTTTGCGGGCTTCCTTGATCGGCAGACCATCGACTTTCGTGTCGATGTATTCCTCGTTTTGATAACCCGCAGCATCGAGGTGCTGATGGAAATAACCTTGAGAATAGAACAAGCCAATGGCTACCATCGGTAATCCCAGGCTACTGGCACTTTTAACATGGTCTCCCGAAAGCACCCCCAAACCACCGGAGTAAATCGGCAGCGATTCGTGAATTCCAAACTCAGCCGAAAAATAGGCAACCGGCTTGGCTCCCAACACGCCGGCATGGTTAGCCGCCCAGTGCTGGCGTGAATTCATGTACTCCTTCAACAGCCGGTAAGACTGATTGATCCGAGTAAACATCACCATTTCGTTGACCCGCTCGAACAATCGTTCGGGCGTGAACTCCTGCAGCATCGCCACCGGGTTGTGATCCAACTGACGCCAGCGAACAGGGTCCAGGTCACGAAACAGGTGCTGCAAGTCGGAGTTCCAGGACCACCAGAGGTTGCTGGCCAACGCCATGCACTTGTCGTACAACTCTTCAGCCGTAAACGATTCGCTGATATGGTTCGGTGAACGCCGTGAGTCGATCGTGCTCATTGTGTGCTGGTTGTTTGGGGGAACGGGCTGGTATGAAAATGGGGCTATTAAAGAGAATCAACAACGCGATCAGGTAGTGTTTTTCCAAGGGGAGTGCCGCAAGGATACCAAAATTCCCGATTTTGATGCAGGTCGAGATGTAAATAATTCGTTCTCTGCGCAGAACGGGAGGTTGGCCAACTTAAATGTCCGACGATGCGGCTGGATTCTCCGTTGGTGATATCACGGTTAAGATTTTGATCAGCTGGACATTACCGCATCCATCCCTCATCATGAAATCATGACTGAATCGAAATTCAATCTTCCATCCATTCGCGAACTGGCAAACCGACTGGCTCAGTTGAAGCAGGAGAATCCGACGGCCAATTGGCCGGACCCGCAATTGCAAGCGATGGCTGAAGCCGGGGTCTATCGCTGGTTTATTCCGGTTTCCCAGGGTGGCTGGGGGTGGACGACCGAGCAGATTACCGCTGCCTATATCGAGATGAGCGCTGCTTGCTTGAGCTCCACGTTTATTCTGACCCAGCGGGTTGCCGCACTGAAACGCATTGGTTTGTCCAGTAACCGTCTGCTGCAAGAACGCATGCTACCGGGTTTGCTAGAGGGAACCTTGACCGCCACGGTAGGAATATCCCATTTGACCACCAGCCGCCAACACGTGAAGCGGCCGGTATTGAGCTTTGCGGCCATGGACAACTCCTTCGTGTTGAACGGATTTTGTCCCTGGCTCACTGGCGCGAACTCAACCACCCATGTGGTCATCGGGGCCCAACAGCAAGCTGGGCAACAATTGCTGGCGGTTGTCCCGACTGATGCAGATGGATTCACCGTCGAACCCGGTTTGGAAATGATCGCGTTGAGCGATACGCATACCGGAGCGGTGCGATTGAATGATGTCCAGGTTGCAGCCGAAGATCTGGTCGCCGGGCCGGTCGAAAACGTTCTGCAATCACTGGGCGCGGTCAGCACCGGGAGCTACCAGACATCCGCGTTGGCCTTGGGAGTGGCTCAAGCGGCGATCGACTATCTGGAAACCGAATCAACAAATCGTGACGATCTCCGCTCCAGCACATCAGCCCTGCGTGCTCAACACGATCAATTAAAAACCTCCCTGCTAGCGGCCGCGGGTGGCAATCCGGTCTGCAGCAATGAACAGATTCGAACCGATGCCAACCAGATGGTTTTGCGTGCCACTCAAGCTGCCATGGTGGCCGCCAAAGGGGCTGGCTTCGTGGCCACGCACCCGGTCGGTCGTTGGTGCCGCGAAGCAATGTTCTTCCTGGTGTGGAGTTGTCCCCAAGCCGTCCGCGATGCCAACCTGTGCGAACTGGCTGGACTTACAACCAACCCGTGATGCGGGTGTAGTCCATAAACAGCACGAATCCCATCAAGCTGAGAATGAAAATCAAGCCGCCCCAAGTCAATGCGGCCTGGATCCGTTCCGGTGGTGGCTTGCGGAAAATGGCTTCGTAAGCCAGG
>CAZJEK010000382.1:0-5080 GCA_964545005.1 uncultured Pirellulaceae bacterium | reverse complement strand
GAAGTTGAAGTTGAAGTTGAAGTTGAAGTTGAAGTTGAAGTTGAAGTTGAAGTTTCACCCGTTCGCAATCTTCCGCTTCACTCAGTTCGGCCGACACAGACGATGCACATATCGTCGATCGCTGGGTAATTGTTGGTGTGCCGGGCGACAATCTGGCCAATCTGTTCGCCGATTGCCAATGGCGTTTTGGTTTGGCTTTCCTGAAGTTCTTCGACCATCCGCGGGATGGTCAGCTGTTCCAGGTTGCTGTTCATCGCTTCGGTAATGCCGTCGGTGTACATCACCACGACATCTCCCACCGCCAAATCAATGGTGATCGATTCATATTCAAAATCGGCGTAAATGCCCAGGGGGATCCCGGCCTCTTCGACTGCAACCTGGCGATATTCTCCGTCCGCAGATCGGACCAACGGCGGCATGTGGCCGGCGTTGATAATCGTCATCTGATTGGTTTGCGTGTCCAGCAAGGCCAGTACAAAGGTGACAAATCGATCCAGATTCATTCCGGCCAGACTGTTGTTGATCTGGCTGACCGCTTCCACTGGAGAGGATGATCTGGCTAGCGCAAATCGAGCCTCGGCCGAGGCCTTGGCCATTAACAATGCTGCTGGAATCCCGTGGCCGACAACATCGGCGACTACGATTGCGATCCGATGCTGATCGAGCTGGATGTAATCGTAATAGTCGCCGCCGACTTGCTGCATCGGACGGTAGTAGGAGTAAAACTCGTAGTGTTCACACTCCGGTGCCCGTTGAGGCAAAAACTTTTGCTGGATTTCGTGTGCCAGTTTTAAATCAGCTTTATAGTCATCGGCTCGTTTGGCCTCTTCGAACAGGTCGCTTTTCTGCACTGCCAAGCTGGCTTGCATCGCCACGGTGACCAGCGTTTCCAGGTCCTCTTCATTGAATGCGATGGATTTCTTCAGCGTGTCCAACTGGATCACTCCGATGGGTTCGTCTTTGGAGTTGATCATCGGAGCACACATCATGGACCTGATGCGAAAGTCAACAATACTCTGACTCATGTCGAACCGATCATCGGCGGCGGCGTCACTGCTGATGACTGGCCGTTTGGAAGTCAGAACTTGATTGATGATTGTCCGGCTGATCCGAATCATCTCGTCCTGAACCGGTCGCCGCGTTTTCACTCCCAGTGGTTCCAGTTTCCCATCGGGGTTTTTAAGAATGATAAAGCCGCGATCGGCTTCGACGAATAACTCAAACAGGCAGTCGAGGATTCGCGCCAGGATTTCGTCCCGTTTGACCGACTCGCTGACCGCATGCGTAATTTTGGTCAATGCCTCCAGCTTTTTTCCGGCACTGGTGTGTTGATGGGAACGGCTGTGATGCGAAGGGACATCCAGCTGAGACATGACTTGCGATTGATCGTTGGCAAAGTCATCTATGAATACGGAACTGTTGCTTAACGGCCCCAGTGAATCGGAAGGCGGTTTTTCGCTCGTTCTGCGGGGCGAAGAATTGGTTGGCGCATCGTTGAGATGGAATAACAGACTCACGTCGCAAATCTTGATTTCAGACTGGTCGTAAATCTTGGTTGGCGCGTGAACGGGATGATCGTTCAGGTAGGTCCCGTTGCGACTGTTTAAATCCTGCAGATAGAAATGGCCTTGTTCAAACGTGATCCTGGCATGCTGGCGGCTGACCGAGTCCCCTTCAATTTGAATATCGCAGTCAGGATGTCGGCCGATTACGATCGGCTGTTCGCTTAACGGGTACTTTCGTTTTACCGCCGATTCGTCGGATAGCGTCAACACGGCCATTGGATGATCACGTTTGTGAGGTTAAGTGCGGGGGTCCATTTTACTTTTCTGGCTAAACTTCCGTCAACGATCGATTCTCGTTGCATAAGCCAAAATCTCGATCCGGAAACCAAAAATGGCTGCGGGGGTAACCCGCAGCCATTTATTGGTGGAGAAGAACGCGCTTAATACCGTGAGGCATTAAACCGATCAGGGCAACTGACTTTCGACCCAGTGAAAACCAAATTGCGGTGGAATGATGAGTTGGTTGGGAGAACGATGATCGCGATGGCAACAGTACTTGCCAGTCGGTCATCGGAATGGGGTCACGGAGCGTCAGGCGATTTCATTCAGCAATCGGCCGACGGCTGCGTCAAGTTTGTCGGTGGTCTCATAGTCGCCTTTGGCGATTTGGGCTCGGATGTCAGCGACGCGGTCGGCCCGAACATCACTGGCAGTTGCCTGAGCACCCATTACCTGGGCTTCCGGTGAAATTTCCAGCTTGTCGACCGGCATGCTGGTCGAATTGGTGCTGGTGGTGGAATTGGTCGGCGGTTGGATTTGAACGCCCGACGTTTGACGAATATTGGATGTTGGTCGAATTTGCATTGCTAGGTCTCCCTGTACGGGGTTGTTTGAAGTTCCTTTTCAAACTCCAGTTAGTTGTTAACACGATTCCAAAGGTCAATCGAAATGGAATCCGCGGCATTGGCCGCTTCATCTTCAAGGCTGCGTCCTTGTCGAAACGTGTCATCCGTAACCGTCAGGTCAGACATCGCCAGCACTCGTGAAGTACCAGCTTTATCGTCGGATGAAAGGCCGCATTCCAATCGCTTGTTCAGGGTTCGTGTTTTGTGGTTGGCATGACGCCAACCTGTCATTCCGTTTGTCTGGTTTGTTTGCGTTCTGTGATGTCAATCGAATTGACTGGGTTGCGTGGCAACGTGGTCGAGCAAAGATTTCTGTCGTTCCTGTCCGCCGTCTCGGTGGTAGGGGGCCTGGCAACTTACCAGCTTCACCGATTTGCAGTACCGTCATCCCCGGTCGGGAAAATCCGAACTTTTTCAAGCTCGTTGATTGACTGGGCAGTTTTACGTGCCTGATGGCGGCAGGGTTCGAAACGAAATCCGATTTTCTGTATTTTATGTTCTGTTAGCGCACGGCGCAGCCAACAATCCGCTGCGAGTATAGAAAACTTTCGGTATTTATCGCAAGCTCAGTCGACTGCGGGCACAATTGGCGGAAATGATAGCAATGCCAGCTGGTGGGGATGGAAGCTGGTGATTGGGTGGTTTAGGGGGACTGGGGCTTGGGGTCTGAGATTTGAGATAGGTGGCAACTCGCCTCGCTCACTACGTCAGGAGATTTTGCCAGTGCCTGTCAAACACCTATCTCAAAAGCATGCGACTGGCTCTCTGGGGTGACGCCTGCTGTTTGAGCTACGCCTGAATGAGGCTCTTTCAGGGCCGCAGGCCCATGGTTTGCCTAGCCCAGCCTGGAGGGCTGGGGAGAGGTATCAAGATGCATGTTAGGGCCGAAGGCCTGGCTATTTGCATTGGCTTGGCTTCGCGGACCGAACGAAACGACCTGAGGTCTAGGTCCCGGATCGAATCGCGTTCTGATTGCTACCTTGGCGGGACCGACGATTCATTGTCCGATATTAACCCAGGGCCTGCTTTCTTCTCGCCAGCGAGAAGAGCGCTACCCTGGGCTAGGCAAACGGCTTGGCCTTCGGCCCGTGGTAATTTCAACGAATGTCGGCGCTGCATCCGATTTCGATTTTCAACGATTTGGCAAACCGAAAGTCAAATAAAGAAGACCGAAAAACTCGATCAAATCGACCACATTTTGCTCGCAAGCAACAGGGAAACCGAGTCTCACCCATATGAGACTTAAAATCCTCCCGTCTCTTACCTCCCGCCTCAATCCGGCTGGTCCAAATTCCCCGACTTGCGAATGGCCCAAACCAGCCGCAAGCCTAAAAACAGGCTGACGATAAATCCGGTTAATCCCAGTATGGAGAGATCCTGGAATCCCAACGGACCGGCGACGCGGGCAATTGTTCCGTCAGGCTGGATGATCTCGGAAGGAAACAGCAGCGGCGCGACTTTGTAGCTGAGCATCAGCGACGAACCAAGAAACAACGCACTGGTCATCAAACCCAACACCAGGCGGTTCGCCGTCGGGCCCAGACGTCGATGATCGAGGTGGATATCGAATCGGCCGGATTGAATCTGTTCCAGGATATTCGTTAGTCGCGTGGGCAGCGCATCAACCAGTTGTTCGACTTCCAGGTAGAACCGCCGCATCTTGCGGGCTTGCCGAGCCGGCGAAAGCCGTTTCAAAATCAGCATCCGTTGAAACGGTTTCATGATCTCCATCAAACTGAAGTCCGGCGTCAGCAACCGGCCAGTCCCTTCCAGCGTGACCAATACCTTGATCAGCATCGAAGCCTCGGCCGGCAGCGTAATCTTGTAGCTGCGGACGACTTCCATGAAATCACGCAACGCTCCACTCATGTCAAAATGCTTGACAATTTGGGTCGAGTACTGGCCGACGAAGTCAGCGATATCATTGGAAAGGCCATTCTCATCGAGATCGAAGGGGCATTCTCCAATACGTTTGGTCAGCGATGTCAGCATGGCGACATCCTGGTTGACGATCGCCACCAGCATCGATTCGATGTCTTCCCTCAATGTTTCGCTGATGCGACCGACCATCCCAAAGTCCAACAGCCCGATACTACCTTGATCGGTGATGAGAATGTTTCCGGGGTGAGGATCGGCATGATAAAAACCATGGTTGAAAATCATCTGCAGGTACAGGTTCGCACCCGCGCGAGCAATTTCCGAAAGCGGAGGCTGCCGATTCGACCAGTCTTTGGACGCCTCGCGCAGCGTCGTGCCCTCGACGCACTGCATCGTGATCATGCGGGAAGTGCACAGTTCGGGATAAGGCTTGGGGATCACCAGTGCAGCATTCTTTTCAAACAGGCTACGAAACTGATTCAGGTTTCTTTCTTCCCTGCCAAAATCCAACTCGCGCCGCATCGAACGTGACATTTCGCGCACGATGACGCACGGTTGGTAATTTCGAAAGTCTTCCAGTTTCTCAGCCAGCTGAGCCAGACCGGCGAGAATATCGAGGTCCGTTTCGACCGTACGTTCGATCCCGTTGTGACGGACTTTGACCACCACGTCGACCAGATGCGTTGCGGCGGGAGTTTCTTCTGCGACTTCCGGGGGCGCGACGTTGCCTTGATAGTCGACTCGAAGTCTTGCGCGGTGGACTTGGCCAATCGATGCCGAAGCAATCGGCGT
>CAZJEK010000381.1:0-5092 GCA_964545005.1 uncultured Pirellulaceae bacterium | reverse complement strand
CGTCGAAAATCGTCGTTGTCCATGGCGGGTAAATCGTCGTGGATCAACGAATAGTTATGGATCATTTCCACGGCACAAGCCGAAGGCAAGGCATTTTCAATCGTGCCGCCACACATCTGAGCCGCGGTTAACACCAACAGGGGCCTGATCCGCTTGCCGGGCGCCAGGACGCTATAGCGAATCGCTTCCCGTAAATGACCCGGGCAATCGGAATCCAACTGCGTGTAGCGATCCAACTCCGACTCAATCCGAACCCGGTGAGCTTCAATTGCGGGAGGAAACAGACTGGCTTCAGACGTGGACACGGAAATTCCTGGGGGCAAGGCGTGGATCCAGTAGTGTAATTGGTTGCGTGGTTAACCGAAATCGGGCAGATCGCAATAACGAGCGATAACTGTGACAAAACGACTGATCGGGGTGTCGGATTTGATGATTAACGGTGCGACTTGGCTGGATTGGACAGCCTGAAGTTCTTCGACGTACCGTGTCGAAAGGAAAGATCCGGGCAGAATCATCAAGAAAAACCGCAGAGGCGCAGAGTACGGGGAGTTTGTGGAATTCTAAATGGAACTTCGCACATTCTCAGCGAACTCAGCGTCTCTGCGGCTAGCTTTCCGGTGGGATGCAAACATGGATGCCAAACCTGTCTCGGCGTGGCAGGCGTTTGGTGGCGATCGCAGTTCGTCGCTGGGGCCAATGGCGCCATTGACCCGAGTCCCCAAGTTTCGCCCAACGTTCAGGATCCCATTGCGATCACGGCCGAATCGGCCATGCTACGGCGTGGCAGGCGTTCGATTGGACTGAACCATTCCTCCACTCACCTGCTCTGTACAGTTGCCGCGATTTATCGATAATTTCGGGCGAATTCTTACAACACGCAGCTTCAGATCGCTCGGCTAACGAGCCACACGACCCATGTCTCAATCGGCGACGCGCCCCTTTCAACCTGTTGAAAACAACGTCAATCTTCCTCGGCAGGAAGAGGCAATTCTGGAGTTCTGGCGGGAGAACCAGATCTACGACCGTTCGCTGCAGCAACGTCAGGGTGCCCCGCGATACGTGTTTTACGAAGGACCTCCGACGGCCAATGGGAAACCGCACCCGGGCCACTGTTTAACCCGAGCGATCAAGGATGTGTTCCCGCGCTACCGCACGATGCGCGGTTACTACTGCGAACGCAAAGCAGGCTGGGATACCCACGGACTGCCTGTGGAAGTTGAGGTCTGCAAGGAACTTGGCATCCACTCCAAAGAAGACATCGAAGCCTACGGTGTTGAGCCCTTCATCCAGTTGTGCCAGAAAAGTGTCTGGCAATACATGCAGCAATGGGAACAGCTGACCGAACGATTGGGGTTCTGGGTCAAGCTCGACGACGCCTACGTTACCTACCACCAAAGCTACGTCGAGTCGGTGTGGTGGTCGTTGAAAACTCTGTTCGACAATGACCTTCTGTATCAAGGGCACAAAATCATCTGGTGGTGGGCTCAAGGCGGCACGGCGTTGTCGTCGGGTGAAGTTGGCGAAGGTTACCGCACGGTTTGGGACCCATCGGTTTACGTCCTGTTCCCATTGCTAGATCAGGAAAACACCAGCTTGTTGGTGTGGACGACCACGCCGTGGACACTGCCCAGCAATCAGTTTGCGGCCGTCAACGAGGACATCGAATACGCGACCGTTTACGATGCCGAGTTGGACCACCACCTGGTGTTTGCCGCCGACTTGGTGGACACCATCAGCGAGAAAGTCAAACGGCCGCTGGAAGTGAAATCGACATGCAAGGGGTCTGAGCTGGTTGGTCAGCGGTATCGGCCACCGTTTGACTATTACTACCAGGATTTGGGTGAGCAAACCGGCGAGCTGTTGGACGGGACCAGCCAACACGTCGCCTGGCGAGTTACGGCTGCCGATTTCGTGACCACCGACAGTGGTTCGGGAGCTGTTCACGAAGCACCACCATTCGGTGAAGTCGACTATGAATTGCTGGTCGCCGAACAGGCCCGGTTCAAACCCGGTCAGGGGCCGGGCATGCTGTGTGCTGTCGCTCCCAATGGAACGTTTACGTCCGATGCACCCGACTTTGAAGGCTTATGGGTCAAGGACGCCGACAAACCGATCATGCGGCGATTGAAAGAGGAAGGCAAGCTGTACTTGCAGGAACAGTATGAGCACGAATATCCATTTTGTTGGCGAGCAAAAGACGATCCGCTGATCCAGTATCCGCGGGAAAGCTGGTTCGTCCGCACGCGACAATTCAAAGATCAGATGCTGGCCAATAATGCCGAAATCAATTGGCTGCCTCAACACATCCGCGATGGCCGATTCGGTAACTTCCTCGAATCCAATGTTGACTGGGCGCTGTCTCGCGAACGCTATTGGGGCACGCCGCTACCGATCTGGGTTTGTGAAAAAACAGGCCAGGCTGAAGCGGTCGGCAGCTACGACGAATTGATGGCCAAGCCAGGTTTAGCGGGGACGGAGGTTTGGGAACAAGCCAAGGCCGACAATCCAGAGTTGCCCGAGGACCTTAAAATCCACAAACCATACATCGATCACGTGACCTACGATTCGCCGTTTGAGTCCGGAGCTCGGATGAAGCGAGTGACCGAGGTGATCGATTGCTGGTACGACAGTGGCGCGATGCCGTTCGCTCAGTGGGGATACCCCCACAAGGGGCAGGAACAATTCAACGCTCAATTCCCGGCCGACTTCATCAGCGAAGCGGTTGATCAAACCCGCGGTTGGTTTTACAGCCAGCTGGCCATCAGCACCCTGTTGTTTGGGAAAAACGGTGTCGGCGATCGGCAGGTTGAGTTTCCTCACCCGTTCAAGAATTGCATCGTGTTAGGGTTGATGTTGTCCGAGTGGTGGGAGGACGCTGACAAAAATATCTATCTGACGCCGGAGGAAGCCAAATCCGCCACAGGCAAGACTCAACAATACGTCGGCAAGATGTCCAAGAGTTTGCGCAACTATCGCGAACCGCAGGGGATCTTTGACGCCTACGGCGCTGATGCGCTGCGGTGGTACTTCTTTGCCAACCAGCCACCATGGACTTCGATCCGTTACAGCGAGCGGCAGATCAAGGAGTCGATGCCCGAATTCCTGCTGCGGCTGTGGAACGTTTATTCGTTCTTTGTGCTGTATGCCAACATCGATGGGTTTTCACCGGCGTCGCTGAGCGATCCCGATGGTTTGGAGCCAGCCAATTTGCACGATGGCGACGGCTATCGGCCAGTCAAAGAACGCGGCGAGCTCGATCGCTGGGTCATCGGCGAACTGCACGAAACCCTGGAGCACGTCGTGACGTCGATGGATGCGTACGACAATTACAATGCGTGCGCGAAAATCACGACCTTCGTGGAAGGGCTGAGTAACTGGTACGTCCGCCGCAGCCGCGACAGGTTTTGGGCTCAGGAAAAAACTTCGGCCGACAAGCTGGACGCGTACTGGACGTTGTACGAATGCTTGACCACGACAGCCAAGATGATCGCTCCGTTTGTGCCGTTTGTGGCCGAAACAATCTGGCAAAATCTGACCGCGCCGTTTGAGGGGCAGGCGCGACAGAGTGTTCACTTGTGTGATTATCCGCAAGCCGATTCCGTCGATGCGCAGGACTCGGTCCGAGATCCTGATTTGACGCGGCGGATGAGCCTGTTACGTGAAATCGCCTCCCTGGGATTGTCGGCGCGGATGGCGGAGAAGCTGAAAGTTCGTCAACCGTTATCTGGCGTGACCGTGGTGCTGAACGAGGACCGTGACCAAGCGTGGTTGGAAGCCCACGATGCGTTATTGAAAACCGAGCTGAATGTTCAATCGGTCAGCTACACAACCGACGCGGGTGATTACGTTCGGTATGACGTGGTGCCTAATTTCAAACGGCTGGGTCCGCGAGTCGGTAAACTGATGCCAAAATTGAAGCAGGCGTTCGGCGCCGCCGATGGTGGTGCTCTGCTGGCAGAATTGAACGATCAAGGAAAAACCAGTCTGGAAGTCGAAGGCCAGGTCATCGAACTCGATGCCGAAGATATCGAAGTTCGCTTGCAGGCCAACGAAGGCTGGGCTGCGGCGCAGGGACCGCGGGCCGTCGTCGTGCTGGCGACCGAGCTGACGCCAGAGTTGATCCGGTCGGGACTGGCACGGGACGTCAATCGGTTCGTACAGGATCGCCGCAAGGCAATCGATCTGGAACGAACTGACCGCATTGAGTTGTGGTTTGTTACCGAATCTGAGGAACTCCAACAGGCGTTATCAGAAAATGTAGATTACCTGAAACAGGAGACATTGGCCGAGTCGATCGCGATGTCTGCCGCCGATCGAGAAGGTGTCGAGGCTGTGGACGTCACGATCGGCGATCATCAGTTGACGTTCTGGGTGGCCAAGGTGTCATGAGTTGGCGGCGATGAGATCTAAGCAGAATCATCAAGAAAAAAACCGCAGAGCCGCAGAGTAGGGGGAGCTTGCAGGAATTCAAAGGCAACGTTGTGCGCCTTCGCGAACTCTGCTTCTCTGCGGTTAGCCTTTGGCCGATTCGGCCGGACTTTATTCTTCCGCGGCTCGGTAGCTGGTTGGGAAAACTACAGCTTGCGTTTGATCTTGGCGCCTGCGTCGGTTTGTTGGACCTCAAATCCGGCATCGATGATTTGTGCCCGCAACTGGTCAGCGGTCTCGTAGTCCTTTTCGGCTCGAGCCGCCGTCATCTGGTCAGCCCATTGTTGCGCCTGTGCTTCGGTGGCTTGATCCGCTTCGTTGACCAGTTCTTCGATCGGGTTTTCAATGCCCTCGTTGATCGGAGCGATCGACAACACGGAGTTGATCTTTTTCAGGACCGCCAGCGATTCGGCGGGGTCTGGATGTTGGCCGCGGACCCAGGGGTTCATCACGCCCAGGGCAGCCGAAATATTCAGATCATCTGCCAGGGCGGCGGCAAATTGCTCCAGCACCGGGTGGCTGAGATCAACTTCGGCGACATCGCCGCCAGCACGGTCTTCCAGTTCAGCGCGGAATTCCGTCAACCGTTGGACCAGAGCGTCGGAATCACGCAGGCCTTTGACGGTAAAGTTCATGTTGTCGCGATAGTGTGATTTGATCAGTT
>CAZJEK010000380.1:0-5098 GCA_964545005.1 uncultured Pirellulaceae bacterium | reverse complement strand
AGCCGCAATGATCAATCCGATCCGAGACCGTTGCCAAGCCATGATTTATTTCCGCCTTCGTTCGCGTTCGATTTCACGATCCAGATCTGCGATCGCGATATTGGCATCGACCAGTTGCCCCTCAGCATCAACCAACGCAACCGTTGGCTCCAGGGATACCCCAAGTTGGTGAGCTAACGGGCTGGAGTCCACTCCGCCGGGCTCATGCAACTGCAGCCAGGTCATTTTACTTCGATTGTCGTTGTAAAATTCCTTGAATTTAGCCGTTGCTTTTTCAGCCTGCAGTTCAGGGTCGGTTTCACCCATTTGGAAGCCTTCAATGTTGCAGCCGATGATCTCCAGGTCATCTTTGTATTTTTCCTGCAGCTTGGCCAATGCTTCAATGTCGTCTTCGGAACAGCACCACGTTTCCCAGTAGTGCAATACAACAATTTTGCCACGCTTGGATCGCAGGTCAAATTTTTGCCCGGTTGCGGTTTTTGACTCAAACGGGAATGTCTTTCCAAGGCTGTTAAGGCGAACCATTGCCCCTTGTGCCCGACGACCATAACTGGTCTCCGGGAATCGGTTGGCGCACAACTTGTACCATTGCTCGGCTTGATCGATATCCTCGTCGGTGGAGACTTCTGCGTGGACCGCCAACTGGATCAGCGCGTCGGCAGAAAAGTTGCTGCGGGGATAGGTTTTCTGGAAATCCTTCAACTCGCCGATCAATTTGTCGCGAGCATTTTCCTGCTGTTTACGATCGCCATTCTGAGTGTACCAGCCGTATTCGGCAAAGATGGCACGCCATTTAACGTAGTCGATTCCTTCGGCTTCTCGGTTTTTGCGGATGAAATCGTTCAGGTAGTCGATTCCCTTCTGAAACCGATCAGCTTGGTACGCACTGGACACCGAATCCGCCAGATTCTTGATCCAGTCCAATCTGTTTTTGGGGTCCTTGGTGGTTTCGTAGATCTGGGCCAGCACGTCGGCTTTTTGTTTTTCAAACTTCTCGGCTTCCAATCCTTCTGCGGATTCGAGCTTTGTTTCGACTTCCGCCAGTTGCTCAAACAGCTCAGCCATTTCCTTGTCGATTCCGGATTCGGCACCGGCTAATCCATATTCTGGCATTGGGAAGAAAGCTCCTCCATTGGCCAATGGCTTACTTGGGTCGACGATCTCTGGGAGTTCGACCATGCGCCACGCTTGTCCGACCTGCACAATCGAACCCAACGCGAGCTGTTGAGGCACTTCGCCACCGGTACTGAAAAAACCGGATGCATGGTCGTAGACAACAATGTCATTCTTGTTGCCGTTACCGGCGGCCAACATCGCGGGCTGCCCGTTGCCGGAGTAAACCCAGGTCGCGTTTTTGTCGATCACTTTCTGCGAACTGCAGAATTTCAAGAATTCGGATTGCGCCCTTTTCCAACGAGTAGAGATTTCGGCGCCGATTTTGTCATTCAAACCAAGGTTTTTCAGTTCCTCCTCGCTCAGCAGCAAACGCCGGAATCGGTCCTGATCTTTTTCCTTGATGGCTTGAAAGCACTCGTAAGCGACTTCTTCAGGCGAAATTGACTTCCACGAGTCAATTTGTCCGTCCTGGTTCGAGTCAATGCCCCACCGAGTTCCTTCGGTGGCCAGCCAACGATATTGATCCAGTCGGCCGTTGAAATCGCTGTCGATGTCCCGATAAACTTCCAATCCATTGTTGTAGTACGACCAACGGTCAAGTTTGCCGTCTCCGTTACTATCAACAAATTGACGCAGAATTCGTCCACTGGAATGGTGCACGATAAACCCCGACGGCGATTGGGTGCGAACGGCTTGACAGTCTTTCAGCACCGCGATGCCGGGCATTTCAATTTCAACTTCGCTCAAATGCTTGGGTTTGATGCCCATGGCCGTGTCAAGCTGGGAGTCCTGCCCCGAGACGTTCAAGGGGATCAAGCTGGTCAGGATCAAACAAGTCGGGACGGTCAGTGGAATTGATTCGAAGAATCGAAACATCATTTGCATCGCCTGTAATTTAATCAGCAAGGGACGTTTTTGCGTTCGGAAACAACAAGTCTATGATTGACGCGATTTTTGCGAAAGTCGGAAATCAATCGAACCGTTCGATTTCACAACGCTGACCGTCATTTGATGGCGGTCGGCCCAGCTGGGTAGACCAGGAAAGGTTTGACGGCGGGGCCGGCGACTTGAGGCAATTCAGAATTGATTCAAAATTTCGCTGTTTGGTGGCCGGAAAATAGCCGATAAAAGTCCTTCATTTGCGGTTTGACAGGTGGGGGCGAAAATCTACAATATGCCCCACGACACTGAGATCGAGAAACGATGAACCTTGATTTCGGTGTGGTGTCCTGTTTACCGAGTGCTTACCTTCAGGTACAGTGTTTGGTTCCTAAGGGCGTGTAGCTCAGCTGGTTAGAGCGCGTCGCTGATAACGACGAGGTCCCAGATTCGAATTCTGGCACGCCCACTCAACGTGTTGAGGTTATACTAAGCGTTGAATTATCTCCTGGGGACGTAGCTCAATTGGGAGAGCACCGCCTTTGCAAGGCGGGGGTTAGGGGTTCGAGCCCCCTCGTCTCCACTTTTTTTCTCTTGGGATTGCTTCCCTCATTCACGTTGGTGACTCGCGGTATTGGTCCGCCGCATGAGGTGTATGATCGCCGTCCCCATGACGATGTGTGGCGACCAGCGATCCAACCCGCGTAGGTGTCTCCGCTTCTCCTGACGGGTGTCATCGGGATGATGTTAAGGTACTCCAAATGCCACGCCTGAAAGCAACCAGATACAACCTGCCGAAATCGTCAGGCCAATGGCGAACCCGATTGATATCGACGCTACAAAAGAAAGCGGTCTTTGATCTGCGCACTTTCGTGAATTGAGCGCAACATTGAATCCGACAAAGGCGCCCATGAATGGAGCCGCGAATATCAAAACCAAGAGTAGCGTCGGGAAAATAATAAGCTTCCTGGAAAAATTCCCCTAACTCGGGGCGCCATGCCGCTAACGTTAAAGGTCACCGAAGACGAAGGAGGATTCCACGTTCCAAGAGTTGTCGACGTGTAACCGTTTCATTGCCTGAAATTGTAAACAAAGCCCTTAAGTCATCAACGGATATCGTGTTTTCCAGGAAGTAAACCTCTCCGTCGGCGAAAGCGACATTAACGCCGTTGGGATGTCGACTCGCCAATTCTCCATTAGCGGTGTTCCCAATCAGGAATTTCATTTGATCAAACTGAATATCAAGAGGCTCTGTCCATTTGGAACTGCCTGACATAGTCTCCACCGCAACAATTGTATTCTCCAACCCATCCGTGATCTCGTCAAATTTGACCGCCCTGTTGAGCGGGAATGCGGTTTCATCCCCGACCACGACCGAGTAATTTACGCGTTTGATGGAGTCAGAGGGGCAGCACCAGAACCAATTTGGGCAAGGATCAAGAATTACTTTCCGAGGGTTGCCACCGCCCTTGTCGGTGACGACAACGGGCGTTCCATCGTAAAGTCTCGCGTTTGCTGGCGAATCCCACGCAAAGTTAGGGTCATAAAATTGCGGTGCGGATTCCATGAAAGCCGGGTATAGATGGGTTCGCCAGCTTCGACGGAGCGTTCCGTCGGAATTGGTTTCGATACCAACCGGCAAATGCCCGAATATGGATTCGTAATTGTGCATCGCCAAGACAATCTGTCGCAAGTTATTGCTGCAGGTAGTCCGGCGTGCAGCCTCTTTGACCTGCATTACCGCCGGAAAAACCATGGCGAGAATCCCTGCGCATGGAACGAAAATGAGCAGCAACGTTCGGAGTCCAAATTTAGGCATTGAGATTGCGTTGAGGCAAATAACGAAAAAGTTCAACAAGCCGGGACGATTGATCTCGGTCTTTGAATTCGATTGCAAGGCCGGTTTCGTTGCAACGAATAGTCATCCCGATTCTTCGGCTGGGTATTCGATGAGCCACACGACCGGCCAGGTGAATATTGCTCCGTCACTCATTTTACGAATTTCGATCGACGACTTAAACCGTGAGCTGCCAGGGACCAGATGCAGGGTGAGGGCAAAACGGTTTCCGTCGTTAGCATTGAAGGGAAGCTCCCAAAGGTAGTTGAATTCCTTCCAGCTGTCGGGCTCACGATTGATTCCCAACGCTTCAAACTGTAAACCGAGCTCATCGATGGAAGCCGGTTTCCGCCCAATTCGCTGAATCGTTTCAGCAAGTTCAATCACTGGAGGCGGAAGTTCCTTTTCGTCGACCAGAAACTTGCCTCTGGGCGGTCCGGTCACCAGACCAGGTGCACGCGATGGTTGGCCAACTTCTGGCTGATCCAGCAAAACGCTGCCATTCCGAATCACTTTGCATTTGGCAAGATCGAAGGAGGTGTCACCCGGAGTGCCGTCCGTATTGACTCTGATCGTGATCAGCGCAGGAGAGACTGGAACAGTACATTCATAGACCGTGTATCCGCCCTCGATCTCTGGCGTGTATTGAAACGTCAGTTTGCTATCTTCCATGCCGATTGTTTCGAGAGTGACCGAGCCTTGGCCGATGTCGAATCTACGTCTCTGTCGAGGCGGAATCCGCGTATTCAGGGTAATGATTCCCTCCGCTTGATTGAATTCGAAAGCGCTAACCTGCTTCGGCGATTCGGCATCGGATTCGGTGGTTGGTGTAGTTTTCCTAAAGGCGTCGCCTGACGGTCCGCAGCCGCATGCGAGAGTCAGTGCAAGGAGCCATATGACACGGCTCATGGGAGTAACTTTGCCTGTCTGGACCCGATCATCTCGGCGAATAAGTGTAGACGCGACCCTGTGGCGTACATTTCTGTTTGCCGATGCGCTGCATTTTGCTATCCCAATTGGATAGAACATTGCAGCAGATGAACATTTGTCAGAGTTCTGGTGACGGATCCGATTCATCAAAAACGAAGGAAGATCGCCCACGGTTTGGCTGTGTTCAGCGGCCGAGCCCGGAATTGACGTGTTGAAGCGATCCTCAACATTAACGACAAGTTCAACACCGTCGAGTCCCATTGAAATTCTCAAAGTCGATGACGTCGGAAATAGCCCAGTCGCGAGGGAAATTGTCTTTTGTCAAAACGCTCGTGT
>CAZJEK010000379.1:3274-5129 GCA_964545005.1 uncultured Pirellulaceae bacterium | reverse complement strand
GGCCGAGCGTTGCCTTTCAATTGCCATTGCAGGCTGGTTTCGCTACCGGTGGAGAGCGGAATCGCGGGACGGCGTCCTTCGCGACGCAAATGGTCGGTCAGTTTGTAAGCGCAAATTGAAAACAAGTAGCTTTCCAGCGATCGGCGGCCATCGTAGTTGGGCAGGCTGTTCAAGAACCCGACAAAGGCCTCCTGAACTATATCTTCGCTGGCCGAACGATTGGACAGCCGGCTATCAACAAACGCCAGCAACCGGCCTTCATAGCGATCGATCAGTTCGGTCCAGGCATCGGTATCGCCAGAACGAATTCGGCCAATCAGGATCCGATCGATTTCATTGGAGCGCGTCATCAAACTGGTCCGGTTAGTTTTGCAGCTTTTTCAAAAACGACCCCAGGCGGGATTCGTCCACTTCCTTGGCTGGTTTGTGCTCCGATCCCAAATCCAGCTGGATCTCGCTGTCGACGGCCTTCGGCTGGACCGATTCGTCACCCAGCTGAATGTCACTAACATAACCGGGATCAGCAGATCCTGTCTCAATATCGCCCAGGGCGCTCATCGATACCGACTGGCCAGCCGCGGGTTGTTCGCCTTCGATGGTAAAGATATCGCTGTCCAGATCGACATCGATCTTCACCGACGGACGTTGATAACCAGTCGACTTGGATTCATCAGGCTTGGATTCAGATTTGGCCGGGGACTCGTCGGAGACAGTTTCAACATTCGCACGCGGGCTTGACAAGTTTGACAATGATTCGACGGGAACCGTTTCATCGAACGAGACGATTTCGTTCAGCGCCCCGGGTTGAGTGGGGCGTTTCACTTCCTCGGTTTTAGATTCCTCAAATGTAACGGTGTCCTGCATCGATTCTGCAGGACTGAGTGGTTCGTAGACGGCGCGAAAGGTGATATTACCGAGGGTCAACAGCTGGTTGGGATCCAGAATTTGCTCGCCTTCAATGCGGGTATTGTTGATAAAAGTGCCGTTGAGCGATCCCAGGTCGCGGACGACGAGTTTTCCATCTCGTTCGAAGATTTCCGTATGTCGGCGACTAACCAGAGCATGGGGAACCGTCAAACCAGCTTCCTTACCACGGCCGATGATCGTTGGAAGCTTGAGATTGACTTCTCCCGCTTTGGCGTCACCGCCGACGACAACCAATTTTGCTTTCAACATTGTTTTTTCCTTTCGGGGCATCGTCCCCGTTTATGGATCTCAACCCGGCTGGCAACCAAGGTCGCTGGTGTCAGTTATAGCGAGGTGATCCCTAATGGTAAGACGCAGGGAAACCTCAGCCGTTCGCTCAACCATCAAAATATCAGCACCATCCGGTGCAGGACGATCCATCTGGCAGCGATAACGGCAGTCATGCTAACACAATCGCGACTTCTGGGAAGCCATTCCTCCACTGAGCGTTAAAACCATTAAAAACAGCCGATTTCCAGCTGCAGGCATCAACCGACTCGAAATCGCGGCAATTTTTTGCATTTCGATTGCCAAGCCTCCCAGCGGCGAGGGTGAAAACGACAAAAATCTGCCAAATTCCTTGATTCCCGACCAAAATCGGACCGAACATATTCGAACCCAGTTCGGTCTTGTGACTGACTAGTGGTTTGTTACCCGGATAAGTTTGGGTCGACGTATCAAAATCACGTTGGTTTTTGCCGAGAGATTTAACGACATCGACCCTGAAACAAGGTGTCACCAACCACTCGATACATGAATTAATCGGTTGTGATCCGTAGCAGCCCCGATCTTGCCGGCGGGACTTGCAATCGAGCCGATTGATCCTATAATTCGGGGCCTCGATCGCTTGATCGAAGGAAAATTGCGGGTGTAGCTCAGTGGCTAGAGC
>CAZJEK010000379.1:0-3264 GCA_964545005.1 uncultured Pirellulaceae bacterium | reverse complement strand
GCTAGAGCGTCACGTTGCCAACGTGAATGTCGAGGGTTCGAATCCCTTCACCCGCTCTCAATATTTTCACGCTCGCACCCTCGTGCGAGCGTTTTTTGTTGAACGACCGAAAACGACTGAGTTGCTGCATGCCGCTTGGCGACCTGTGCCTGCGGGCGTTTTAGGTCTACTAACGAACGCTTGTTCCGCTACAATGTCGCTCCGGAATTTGGCTTTTAGCGGCCATTCCCCATCTCACCAGCATCGTTACCTAACCCGTTTCTTGGCCGTGTCCCTATCCAGGCGGACGCGCCGGTTAAAAAATTTGGTCCTCGCGACCGTCAAGGATTCGCCCTGTGAACACTGAAACTGACGTTCAAGATCCTGAGCAAGAAACCACGAAACTCGAATTGTCCGTCGATATCGATGAAACCAGCTCGTGTGGTCGTCATGTCACCGTGACCATTCCCCGTGAAGAAATCGAACGCTACTTTGCCATGCAGTTTGACGACCTGGTTCCCAAAGCGGAAGTCCCAGGTTTTCGTCCCGGTAAGGCACCTCGCAAACTGGTCGAAAAGAAGTTCCGCAAGCAACTGACTGACCGCGTCAAAGGCCAACTGATCATGGACAGTCTCGCCCAGGTGAATGATGGCGAAACATTTTCAGCGATCAGCGAACCGGATCTGGATTACGAACAAGTCCAGATTCCTGAAGAGGGCGACTTCAAGTACGAATTCAACATTGAAGTTCGACCCGAATTCGAACTGCCGACCTACAAAGGACTGACGTTGACTCGACCCGAGCACGACTTCACCGACCAGGACGTCGACGAATACATTCAAAACATGAAAGCCGAACGGACCGTGCTGGTCCCCGTCGACGAACCTGCTCAAGCCAATGACACCGTCATTTGCCGGATCACAACCACGCTCGACGGCGAACCGGTTGCGACAATTCCGGAAGCGACCCTGGTCGTCAAACCAGAAATTGATTTTGCTGACGCCACCTTGGAAGGCTTTGCCGAACTGATCATCGGCGCTGAAGCAGACGAGACCCGCGCCACAAAAGTTGAAATCAGCAAGTTTGCCGAAAACGAAGCGGTCCGCGAGAAAGAAGTCGACGTTACGTTTGAAATCCTGGACGTCAAACGACCGGAAATGATTTCTGATGAAGACCTTTCCGAAGCACTGGGATTGCCAGACGAAGCCGACCTCCGCGAAATGGTCCGCACGGTTCTGGAGCGACAGCTTCAATACTCGCAACGTCAAACGATCCGGGACCAGATTACTGCGGCGTTGACCGAATCGGCCAGTTGGGATTTGCCCCAGGAATTGCTCGACCGACAAGCCAAGCGTGAACTGCAGCGAGCGGTCATGGAAATGCAATCCAGTGGATTTACCCATGCTCAAATTCTGGCTCGTGAAAACGCCCTGCGGAAAGACATTCACGAACGAACTGCCGTGCTGTTGAAAGAGCACTTCGTTCTGGAACGAATCGCTGAAGAAGAGGAAATCGAGGATTCGCCTGGCGATTACGAAGCCGAAATCATGCGAATTGCGATGCAGCGCAATGACTCCCCACGCCGCGTTCGAGCTCGACTGGAACGGACTGGCCAGATGGACGCGTTGCGAAACATGATCATCGAATCCAAAGTGATTGACCTGATCACGGAGAACGCAACCTTCGAAGGCACCGAATACGAAGACGCCAACCGAGAAGACTCGGAAGTCTTTTCTTCGGCGGAATTCGTCGGTGGACGCAAGGCTTCGATTCCCGAAGCCAAATACGAAGGCGGGGAAGCCCCAGCGATTCCGGGCTTGGAAAAAGACAAGAAGTAGTCAACAGGGGCGCCGCCACTGGGCTGCCCCCCGCCGCGAATATTCATTCGCATCGCACCAGTCCGAATGGGCTGCGACAACCTTTGCCGGGCCCAGTCAGGGCCCGGTTTTTTTGTTTGTTCGCGAACCGATCGTGAATGCAAAACAAGCCCGACACGCAAGTTTGGAAGTTGCACACTTTTGGAAACCCGACGCGTAAGCGAGGGCCAACATCAGTCGCCCCGAAAATAGAATCGGCCGTCAACCAGGCGTTCGAGTCGTTCTGTCGGCCTCCGGGCCTGATCATTTTAATTCGCTTGAAACCACCGGTTACCACCGCCGGTAATGGCTCTACGGCCCTCCGGGCCTGATCGATTGGCAACAGCTGAATTCGCGCCAGCGAGCGGGCTCGAAACGTACAGCAGACTGGTCGCTCGCACTGCGGACCTGGAAAGGGAAACCCGAAACGTGAACAAGGGGGAAACAACCTTCGGGCGACACTTCGGAGCACTCGATCATGCGTCGGGTTCTCGTTACGACCCAATCAACATGCCAACATCCGGGCAGTGACAGCACCCAAGTGTCTACTCGAGGCTGACCCCGCCTTGCCTACCCTGAGCGATAGCGATAGCTTTATGGTCTCGACATTGTCGAGGGTTTAGCGGCCGAAGCGCGGCCGCAACTTGCGTGACTGGCTCCCCGAACTACGGTCCTCCGATGCATCATCCCTATACCGAACTGCAAAACTCCTATTCGGCAGCTTCCTATCAGCGCCAGCGACAAATGACGCTGGGTGACCTGTTGCTGGAAAACCGAATCGTATTTCTTCAGGGCGAGATTCATACTGGCAATGCCAACGAAGTCGTCATGAAACTGCTGTACCTGCAGAGTGAAAACAAGAAGAAAGACATCAACTTTTATATCAATTCTCCGGGCGGCGACGTGGTTGCCACGCTGGCCATCTATGACGTGATGCAGATCATGTCCTGCCCAGTGGCCACCTTCTGCGTCGGCCAGGCTGCCAGTGGTGCGGCCGTACTGCTGGCCGGTGGTACCAAAGGCAAACGCTTTTGCCTGCCACACTCCCGCGTGATGATCCACCAACCCTACGGTGGCGTCAGCGGACAAGTCAGCGACATTGAAATTCAGGCCGAAGAAATCCTCCGCAACCGACAGGTGCTGAACGACGTCCTGGCCAAGCACACCGGGAAATCAGCCGAGCAAATTGCCAAGGACACCGACCGCGATTTCTTTCTGACCGCTCAACAAGCCAAAGACTACGGCTTGGTCGATGAACTGACTCAAATCCAAACTCGCGACGACGATTAATTCGATCACTGTTGCTTAGCCCAGCTTTACCCCGCACAACCACCAGCCCACTGAACTCGGGAGCCCACACAGATGTCTTACGTACCTTATGTGGTTGATAATACCGGACGCGATGAACGCGTTTACGATATTTACAGCC
>CAZJEK010000378.1:0-5154 GCA_964545005.1 uncultured Pirellulaceae bacterium | reverse complement strand
ATACTCAAATTTGGGCGAAAGCCCTGCGGACTCGGGCCAATGGCCCAAGCTACTTCCCATGATCCCCAGAAAAAGTCAGTCTCTCCGCGAGTTTTAACATCAACACCCTGACACTCGCCGCCAATACGAGCCCGACGCGCCAGCGAGTGGACCCTTCGATGGTTGGTTTTTTAGATCCACTCGCTGGCGCGTTTCGAAGTTTTTTGGAAACCCGACGCGTAAGCGAGGGAAAAACACGCAACGGTGTAGCCCTCGCTCACGCGTCGGGTTTCCATTCCCAAGCAAAAACTGCATTGGTGCAACTTCTAAACTCGCGCGTCGGGCTTCCACTTAGTCCGTTTGGAGGGTCGAGCCATAGCGAGTTTCGGATACCGTTTTGGCCGAAGGCCATGCTTATCGTAGCCTGGGGCAACGCCCCAGGAAAAGCAGCGTCAAATTGTGGTTGGCTGAAGGCCATATTCAACGAAATCAGGTCCAATAATTGTTAACAGCCACATTAATCGCAGATGAAATTGGCTTTCAGCCAAACGCGCTAATCGCTTCCCCACTTCCTGGGGCGTTGCCCCAGGCTACGTTGTCCTAAGGCCGTTGGCCTAATCCAAGTTCACTCGATTGCGTGTTGGATTTGCGAATGCGTCTCCCGTCGAATCTATCCTCACTTCCGCAAGTTTCCGGTTCATTGGAACCGACACTAATCGACACTAATGATGTCCTGATGAATCAGTGTTCGATAAGTGTCAATTAGTGTTCCCCAGTCTCGGTGTGTTCATGGAAAGCAAACACAAATTCCTTCTGGTAGGTCAAATCTCTTTGAACGCCGCTAACGCGCGCTCCCGCCCCTGTTTGTATTCCACCACTAACGGTGGATAATCGGCACCATGTTCTTTCACAGCGCGAGCCAGTTTTTTGGGATCATGAAGCGACTTGGCCGGAACGTCCTCCAATTCCGGGCACATCTGTTTGATAAACTCGCCGTCGTTATCAAACCGTTCGCTTTGACTGAACGGATTGAACAATCGAAAATAAGGAACGGCATCGGTTCCCGTTGACGCCGACCATTGCCAACCGCCGTTGTTGGCCGCCAGATCGCCATCGATCAAGTGGTTCATGAAGTACTGTTCACCTTTGCGCCAATCGATCAACAGGTTTTTGGACAAAAACATGGCGACGACCATCCGCAGTCGATTGTGCATCCAACCGGTCTGGTTCAACTGCCGCATGCCAGCATCGACAATCGGGTAACCCGTTCGCCCTTGGCACCAGGCCTCGAAATCATCCTGGTCATCGCGCCACTTGATCTGGCTGGTTTTTGTCTTGTACGGTTGGTGTTTGGAAACCCGGGGGTATCCGACCAGCACGTGGGTGTAGAAATCGCGCCAAGTCAATTCGGAGATCCAAACCTCCGCCCCCTCCGATTTGGTCCGTCCATCTTCGTGTTCACGGGCCATTTCCAGACACTGGCGAGGCGAAATAACACCGGCTGCCAAATACGGAGACAGTCCGCTGGTGCCCTCTAACGCTGGATGGTCTCGCTGCTGGTCATACTCGGCAATTCGTTTGGCAAACGATTTTAATCGTCGTTGAGCTTCCGCTTCGCCGGCCGGATACCGCTCAATCCAATCGGGTACGGATTTAAAGTGTTTGACCTGGGAAGGGATTGGACTGGATTCAACCTCCAACTTGGGTTGGGTATCCGGTTTGGGAAACACTCGCGAAAACTCTTCCACGCGACCATCCCAGGCTTTCCGATAGGGAGTAAACACGGAATAGAAATCACCGTTTCCGGTTTCAATTTCCCGAGGCGGCACGATCACGCGATCGTGAAATCGGTTTACGGAAATCCCATCGTCTTTCATGCGCTGCACGACGGCAGCGTCACGATTGCGCTCGTTGACTTCGTACTCTCGATTGAAATACAACTGGTCGCAATGGTGCTGGCTGCAAACCTTGGCGATCAATTCAGGAACCGCCTGGAAATCGCCACAGTTTTTAACCAACAACGGGATGTTCTTCTTGGCCAAAGACTGAGATAGCGATTCCAGATTGTTTAACCAGAATGCGACTTTCCCAGGACATTCGTCATGCTGTTTCCACTGGTCGGGTGTGATGATGAACAGCCCAATGACCCCATCGCGTTGCTTGGCGGCATGATACAGCGCGGAGTTGTCATCGATACGTAAATCGCGGCGGAACCAGACGACAGCAGGCATGGATTTTCAGGCGGTTAGGCATTGGGGTTTTTAGCAACGTGCTCAAACCGTAATCCTGGTGAATCGATAACGCGGGATCATTGAAAATTGCCGCTAAGCCGCAGACCCATTTTTGTCCAAACCGACTGGGCGCCAGCTAGCCTTGGGGAAAAGCCAGTCGACGCGTTGAATTCGGCACGTCGGTGGCTAGCGCCAAAAACCGCTGGACGCGACTGTTGCTACGAAATTTCCAGGAGCAAACTTCGCGGGTACCCGGTCTATTTTTTGCGTGGGCGCGAAGCCGGTGGATCCTCTTCGGGCACCTTCAACTCCGATCGCAGCCGGTTCAACTCAGCGTTCAACCGCGATTGGTCAGTACTTGCTTCCGGTGAACCGTAGATGCTGTTCATTTCGTTGGGATCCGACGCCAGATCGAACATTTCCCACTGGTTTACGTCGGGTTCGTAGTAATGAATCAACTTGTGTTGCCCATCGGTGACGCCGTAGTGCCGTCGAACTGCATGAGGGCCGGGAAACTCGTAATAGTGGTAGTAGAATACCTTCCGCCAATCTTCCGGAGTTTCACCTTTGAAAATCGGCACCAGGCTGGCTCCTTGTGCTCCTTCAGGACCATCGACCCCGGCGATCTCGCAAAACGTCTGGGCAAAGTCCAAGGGTGAGACGATGTCCTGGTTGTTGACCGTGCCGGGTTTGACGACACCCGGCCAGCGAACCAGGAATGGCGTCCGCAACGATTCTTCATACATCCAGCGTTTGTCAAACCATCCATGTTCCCCCAGATAGAATCCCTGGTCGGAGCAATAAATCACGATGGTATTCTCAGCCAGCCCACTTTCGTCCAGATAGTCCAGCATGCGACCTACGTTGTCGTCAACGCTCTGGATGCAGCGTAAATAGTCCTTGATGTAACGTTGGTACTTCCACCGAACCAAGTCTTTTCCTTGCAAGTTGGCTTGGCGAAAGGCTTCATTTTTTGGTTCGTAGGCTGCGTTCCATTGCTCCAATTGTTCCGGAGTCAGATTCCGGGGCGGAGTCAATTTCAAGTCGAACTTGGTCATCGTTTTTTCGATGGTCATGTCCTGAGTCTTCGCCGGAGTGGCCCGGTTTTCGTAATTGTCAAACAGCGTCTCGGGTTCCGGAATGGTGACGTCATCGAACAACGTCAAATGCTTGGGACCCGGTTGCCAGTTTCGATGGGGTGCCTTGTGCTGGTACATCAACATGAAGGGCTTGTTGGGATCCCGTTTCTGTTTCAGCCAGTCGAGTGCCAAATCGGTGATGATATCGGTGGTGTACCCAACGTGTTTTGTCTTTTCCCCGTTTTTGAGCATCGGCGGATTGTAGTACGGTCCCTGGCCGATCAGGACTTCGGAGTAGTCGTAACCCTGCGGGGCCATATGCGTTCCCAAATGCCACTTACCCACAACCGCGGTTTGATAGCCAGCTTGTTGCAGCAACTTGGGAAACGTGGTCTGCGTGCCATCGAACTTGTTACCGTTGACGCAGAATCCATTCAAGTGAGAGTACTTGCCTGTCTGGATCACCGCCCGCATGGGACCGCAGATGCTGTTGGTCACGTAGCAGCGATCAAAACGTACGCCTTGTCTGGCAATCCGATCAATGTTCGGTGTTTGATTGATTTTTGAACCGTAGGCCCCGATCGATTGATAGGCGTGATCGTCGCTGAAGATGAACAGAATATTCGGTTTCCCGTTGGCAGCGACGCCTTCCTGAGCGAGCACATCGGGCTGGCCAGCAAATGCAGATGCGACCCACACGACCAATAGTCCAATCAGCCCAAAACATCCTGCTCTTCCCATCTGTCAGCTCCCGGTTGAAATCGACCTGCACGGTTTTGGCGGACTCCCAAAAATGAGTTCCGAGTCTCAATTGCGGTTAAAAGTATAGTCTATTCAACGGTCGAGTGCGAAACCAACGATCACCGGCTACCAGAACCATGCCCGAAGGACATTCCGTTCATCGCACCGCTCGCGACCACGACCGCTGGTTCGCCGGCCAGGAACTAATTGTGATGTCACCGCAAGGACGATTTGAAGATCAAGCCGACCAGTTAAGCGGCAAGCGGCTGATCGGTGCCGAAGCTCACGGCAAACATTTGTTCTATCGGTTTGGCAATCGGCGTCGCGCATCGCAACGACTGATGCACGTGCACTTGGGGTTGTACGGCAAATTCCGCCTGCACAACAACCCGCCTCCCCCGCCACGGGGCGCGGTTCGTGTACGCATGATCGGCCAATCCAAGTCGTTCGATTTGAATGGCCCCAACTGTTGTGAGTTGCTCAATGACGAGGGTCTGGAAGTATTAAAGCAACGACTCGGTCAGGACCCCCTGCGCGAGGATGCGGAACCGGAGGTCGCCTGGCAGCGGATTTCGCGGAGCCGAGCCAAACTGGGGACACTACTGCTGAACCAGTCCATCATTGCCGGGATCGGGAACATATTTCGAGCCGAGATTCTGTTTCTGTTAGGCGTCCACCCGGAACGGACCGGCCAGGAATTGTCTCGGGAAGAGTTCGATCAGATGTGGTCGCTCACGCAACGGTTGTTCCAGGTCGCATTGAAGTACAACCGGATCATTACGGTCGACCGAAAGGACGTCTCCAAACCGCTCAGTCGACTTGGGAGAGGTGAACGGCTGGTGTGCTACAAGAAAGAGCGGTGTCACCGTTGCCAATCACTGATTCGCAAATGGGAGCTGGGTAATCGGACGATGTACGCTTGCGAACATTGCCAAGGGTGATGCTTTGGCTTCACGGAAGCAGATTGACGGGTAGCTTGAGCCATTGGCCCGAGTCCGCAGCGTTTTCGCTCAACTTTCGGTAATTCGCCGCGGTCACGGCCGGATCGGTCATGCTACAAAACTCTCCGCTCCGCAACGTTCTGCATCAGCGGACGGCCGATGTTTTTTGTATCGTTCGGCTTC
>CAZJEK010000377.1:0-5260 GCA_964545005.1 uncultured Pirellulaceae bacterium | reverse complement strand
CTAGTAATCCTTGAACTGGAACGTCAAACACGATACCAGCAGCATGAATACCAGGAATGCCAACCCGCTCCACAACGGCGAGTAAGGATTCGGTGGTGTATCGGTGCCGATTAAATCCACGTTCTTGGTCTGTTCCACGTTTCGAGCCGCGGACAGGTGATTGACCAGTTTGTAGAACTCACCCGGTTTAGGAAAGACCTGATAAATCGGACTGATCGCATATCGTGAGGCGTTCTTGACAAAGTCGCCTGTGGCAGCGTAACGCTCAACCAATTCCAGCGATTCCGGCCGGTAGCAACTCAAGCGATCCTCCCGATCAACGACACACAACTGGTCGTCGGAAAAATTGAAGGAAGCGATGCTACCTTGACCGGCAACGGACGCCAATTGCAGCTGGTCAGGGTTTTCTGTGTCCAGCATCCAGAGTTTATCGTTGCTGTACAGCAGACCGAACCAGCGACCGTCACGTGACCCCTGCAGGCCACGGATCCCGAATCGTTTCTCGGGTACGTATCCCATTCTCTCTGCCAACGATTCGGCATCAAACGTGATCACTTGCCCGTTCCCCGAGGCAATCACGATCGTGTTACCCTGGAAGGCTACGAAGCAGCGAATTCTGGCATCGGTGCCCAAATCAAATGCGACGCTTCGATGTTGGACGTATTGATCGCCTGATTTGCGGAAGACAACCAGTCGGTGTTCGCCCTTGCGGAATTGGTGAACGGCGACTTCCTCGGTTTCGTGATTAAACGCGGCACTGAACGTCTCCATCAGCCGGACAGGTGCATCCGGTCCGGCGGATGTGAACAGCAACTCGGCGTCTGGTGGTTGTGGGGCAGTTGGTTCAGCAAGATCTTCGTTCTGATTGTTTTCCGGCGAGCTTGATTCGGGTTCGGGCTCAGCGGCTGGCGGGTCGTTTTGATTCGACGAGCGAGTTTGATAGGCCTCGACCTCTGCTTCCAAATCGGAGAACTTCAGTAACCGGAAATCGCCCATCTGGTCGACTGACAGGACGCCTTCCTTGGTCGCGAATGCGGCCAACGTGCCATTGGGAAATTTACCGAAATGCCGAAACGTGGTTTCGTCAGGTGGCTGAGTGAAAAAATCCTGGTGTCCGCGATCGTTGGCTTTGACGATATGATACAGTCCAACGGTGACTCGGCCGTCGGGGTTGACCATCGGCGGGATTCGATAAATCTCCTTTTTCAGCGGTTCGATCCATTTGGCAATTTCCATTCCCATTTGCATCTGTTCCTGCAGATCCTCGGCAGGTTTCTGTGCCACCACCCACTGGCTTTCTTGAGAGTTCCAGGTTCTTAGCAGTCCCAAGCCATCCATCACCAACGGGCCGTTATCCGTTACGACCGGTTGGTACAGCCTGGCGTTTTTCAGGGGTGCTTGTACCAGGCCGTGGATCCAGCCAACACCGAAACAGATAGCCCAAAACAACAACGTCACGAACACGGCCGTGATGGCACTGCGATACTTCAATCCGATGAAGGCCGATACGGAAAAATAGATGGCAAACACGAACACGTAAATCGGAATACTCCACAGCAACGCCGGATCCCAAAACTGGAACGCCAGACCCATCCAGATCCATAGCCCACCGAACAGCATCACCGCGCAGATCAGCATCAGCGCGCAGCCACCGAAAAACTTGGTCAGGTACAACCCCCATCTCGAAATCGGTTTGCTCAACAACAAATTCAATGAACCTGGATCGAAGGTCTCAGGGATAATCGACGACGTTGCCAACAAGGCGATAAACATGCAGACCGAGATGACGACTTTTTCGAACAGTTTGGTCCAGCCACCTTTGTACTGCGAGATGAAATCTTCCCGTGTCGAACTGTAGGAAAACAGTTCCCAGGTCAGATAGTAAATTGATAGCGTGGTCGGGGCTGCCGATTGGATTGCTGGCAATGCACTTCCAACCAGCAATCGATTCAGCCGTCGTGATTGTTCCTGATCAAGCGAGTCAACGCCTTGTTCAATCAAATCCTGAGCTTCGCCTGGAAGTCGATTCTTGTCCCAGTCGCTTTCTCGATAAAACGACGGATCCAGAATCATGTCATTCAGTTTGGAGAGCAGCGCAACGTAATTTCCTTCGTTGTCGGCAGCACTGATCGGTTCTTCAACCGACAGCGGTTCAACGGATTCGGGATCGGTGTTTAACTTGTAGATCTTCGTCATTGTCGCCTGGCTGGATGGCGGCAACAGGTCCCAGATTCGCTTGACTCCAGCATCCTCTCCATTTTTGCCGCGTTCAATCAACTGCTGGACCAACCGATCCGGACTCTTGACGTGCTGTTGATAATCCAGCTTCCAATCCAACGTTTCCCGGATGTGGAATGGCGCGATGGCGATCAGCAGGATTGCGATCAGGCCCAGCAGGATGTACAGCACGCGAGACGCAGTGGCGCGACGAAACGAGTCAATGATGATCGCTAAATAGGGTCTCATATCGGTGATTCAATGACGTGAAGTGGATTGAGGGCACGAACTGGATTGCGGCATGGTCAATTCTTGAATGAGCTCTCATCGACCATTTGCAGAAACGCGTCTTCCAATGTCAGCCGGGTTCGATTGAGCGAAATCAGGCTGACTCCGGCACTCCGCATCCGATCGACCAGTTGGTCAATGGCCGGTTGATCGTCCAGCCGAGCGTCAACTCGATATCGATGTTTACCAAGCTTGGTGACTTCAACCGTCAACGGTCCAAAGCACTGATTCAATGCTTGTGAGTCCGAGTGTTCCAGTTCCAGTTGGACTTTGATTCCGGATTCGGTCGTGCCGCCGGCAAGTGCCTGTTCGGCTTGCTTGACCGAACCGCAAAACCGCAGCACACCCTTGTCCAGGATGGCGACCCGTTGGCAAACCATTTCGACTTCGTGCAACAGGTGACTGTTCAAAAACACGGTCACGCCCCGCTTTTGCAGTTGGCGCATGATATCCCGCATTTCAGCCCGCGCTCGCGGGTCGAGTCCGTCGGTAGGTTCGTCCAGCACCAGCAATTCCGGATCGTGCAACAAGGCTTGTGCCAGGCCCAGCCGTTGCAGCATGCCTTTGGAATATTGTTTGACACCGTCTTTGGCCCGTTGGGCAAGTCCCACCAGCTCCAGCAGTTCGTCGCGTTTGGATCGAACTTCATCGGTGGGAACATTGCTAAGGTTGCCGAATAGTTCCAGCGCCTGGTATCCGGTCAGGTGCGAGGGAACCCGCAAATGCTCGGGAAGATAGCCAACTTTTTTACGTCCATCCCGGCTGCCGAGTGGATAACCGAGAAGTTTTCCATCGCCCGAAGTCTTGCGGATGATCCCCAGCAGGATTTTCAGAAAGGTCGTCTTTCCGGCACCGTTGGGTCCCAGCAGGCCAAACACTTCGCCGCGTCGGACTTGCAGGCTGACTCCTTCCAGAGCCTGGTACTTTTTTCGGAAAACGGTGCCGGAGGTGTAAACTTTGGACAGTGCTTCGGTTTCAATCGCCAGATCATGGGAATGAACAGGCTGGCCGACTGCCTCAGCAGTGGGAATACTCGTTGTCATGAATACTCAGCGGGATAGTAAGTGCGACAAAGCCATTGTTTTGGGGTTGTTCGGCCGTCAGGTTGTTTTATCGTGTCAAACCAGTTTTCGCATGACCAGTTCCCGATCATACCAGCACCGCTGCCCTCCGGTTTCACGTTTCCTGGCCGATCTGCAGTAAAACATCAATGTCCGAACCGTTACCAGAATTGCTTGACGAGCCCGAGGCGTTGTTATTTGAGACCTCGCCGTTTGGGAATCTGGACGCGATTGTCCAACATGATAACCGTTCGGTTTATTTGTATTTGAATGAGCGACCGGCTGCTGGACAACGACGCACCTACGGAACCCGGGCCTGTTGGGTCAGCAATCTGGCCCCCGGACCGCTGTCGTTCAACCGGGAAGCGATGGAGTCGGGCGTGCCGCCAATGTTGCCGCGAACTCAGGCGGTTGATCGTGACGGGAGGCCATTGCCCCAACCTGATGACTTGTCGCTGGTCTGGCTGGAAGAAGGCAACGGTGTGGCGTTGCTGGAAGGTCACGCTGGAGATTCGTCGCCAATTACCCCCAACCAGGTGCTGGCCGTAATACCACCCTGGAGCGGAGTTGATGGATTTGCCGGCTATGCGTCCGGTTGCGCTGTGGAAACACCGGTCGCCTGGCCGATGCCGGAAAACCCGGCCTTGCTGCAGCGAATCAATGACGCTCATCAGTACTGGTTGTCATTTCGAGAGAATCCAGATCCGTTCACTCAACTGCAACCACAGCTGCTGGAGATCTACCAACAGTCATTTGCCGTGGCCGAAGCACCTGAGTATTTTTCGATCGATGGCGGCAAGTTTCCTCCTCGCGGGTTGGTGGAATATACCAGTCAGGACCAAGTTGTCTGGGCCACGATTGGCATGTCCCTGTGTCGGCAACCGATGGTCGAGATTCAAAGCCAGGATCCGGTCAGCCAACGCCGGATTGAATTGTGTCTGCAGCTTCCGACCGAGGAAGTCGACACTACGCGGCGCGAACGGGTGCGGCAATTGCTCAGCCAATTGGCTGGTTATCCCTGGCAGCGGTTTACCTGGTTTGGCGCTGGACACACCTGTGGATTGACAGGAGTTCGAACCGGTTGTTCTTCGGCCGTCCTCGTCCCCAGAGTACTTTCTGAAGGCGGTCCGTTGTTTGAGCTTCGCGGTGACCCGGTGAATCTGCTGCAACTGGTACCCGTCAACGCTGCTCAGCAACAGGCACTGGAATCGGGGGTCGCCTGGCAGGACGTGCTGGAGTAGCTGATTGCGGTCAGCTTATCGGCGATAGTTTTTCGTTCACCTGATTCGTAGTCTTGGGGATAGACCGCCAGAGAGCATCTCGTCCATCTTGTTGATTCTGAACATCCTGTCAAACTTCCAGGTGAATCTCGTCGTACGCCGTCCATTCTGTGTAAGGTTCCGGAAATAGGGGACAGGATGGACAAGATTAACACGATCAACAGGATGCGTTTTGCAAAAGCAAGTTGACGTGTGAATTTCTGAAAGTCAGTGGCTAGCGCCAAACCGCTGGAAATTGCCAGCTTTCGCTACAAACTTCGCTTGGCGAATGGCGACATTGCGGCCATCGGAATGACCTACAATGGAGCCTCGTTCTGATTTCCATTTTTCAGTGAACCCGAGCGACAGATCTGCTTTCTGAAACTGGTAATGGAATGAATGGCGTCCAACTGCCCTTGTTTCGCTTCCAAAACT
>CAZJEK010000376.1:0-5303 GCA_964545005.1 uncultured Pirellulaceae bacterium | reverse complement strand
GGGGGAAACACCGATGCCGCCCGAAGGGTGGCTTCCCCTCACTTACGTTTCGGGTATCCATTAAATCAACAGGCCCGTGAGCGAGGGCTACACCGATGCGTGTTTTCCCCTCGCTTACGCGTCGGGTTTCCAAAAAAGTGCAACTTCTAAACGCGTGAGCGGGGGAAACACCGATGCCGCCCGAAGGGTGGCTTCCCCTCACTTACGTTTCGGGTTTCCGTTAATTCACAGGTCCTGACGCGGGGATCTTCAAAACCACTAGATCGGGTTTTCCAACGATTCGGCAGGCTGAGTCAACCAGACTGGACCGTTTTCGCTCATGTAAAAATGGTCTTCCAGGCGGACGCCGAATTGATCGGGGATCACCAGCATCGGTTCGTTGCTGAACACCATTCCCGGGGCCAGTGGAGTCGTTTCGCCCCGCACCAGATTGGGACTTTCGTGAATGTCCAGCCCACATCCGTGCCCGGTACGATGCGGTAGTCCGGGCAACTGGTAATCAGGACCGTATCCAGCCGCTTCCAGTGAAGCGCGGGCGGCAGCGTCACAGACTTCACAGGGTTGGCCCAATTCAGCAGCTTCAAAAGCAGCCAGTTGGGCAGCCCGTTCGGCTTGCCAAGCCGATCGCTGTTGATCCGTGGGAGCACCAAACGCATAGCTCCGTGTGATGTCGGAATTGTAACCGTCGATCAGGCAGCCGGTATCGACCAACACCCAATCATTTTCCTGGAGAATTTGCGGATCTTTGACACCGTGCGGAAACGAAGTCGCTTTGCCAAACAGCACGATGCAAAACGATGACCCGGCCGGCGCACCCAATTTCCGGTGAGCCTGGTCAATGAATTTGACCACTTCGGTGGTCGAAATGCCCGGCTTCAGAATCGACGCGGTTGCGCGTTGAACTTGTAACGTAATTTCGTGGGCTCGTTGAATGATCGCAATTTCCTGCCCCGATTTGCGGCTGCGAATCGGAACCGTCAGCTGTCTGGCTTCCGCAATTTTGAATCCGGGCAGTGCGTCCGCGATGGGTGCGGAAAACAGAAACGGCGTAACTTCGTCCAGGTACAGGCAATCGGTGGTTAGCTTCGCCGACTGTAGAACGTTGGCCAGCAATTGGTAAGGCGATTCGTGCTCTTCCCAGGAGTGGATCGCGCCCGGGATTTGCCAGTAATCCTGTAGCGTATCAATTTCGAACTTGGGAGAAATATACTGCAGCTCGCCTTCTGCCGGCACAATCGCCGCGACCATCCGTTCGCTGGGACTCCATTTTAGACCGGTGAAGTACAGCAAATTGGTTCCGCCATGCAGGTATACGGCTCCACCACCTTGATCCTGGATCGATTGCTGAAGTCGGGCCAGCCGTTGGCGAAACGTTTCTGGACCAATCAAAGTCAGGTCTTGGGTTTGGTCGGTGAGGGGTTCTAGGGCCGATTCAAAAGTCTGGCCTCCGATCATGGGACTGCTCGTTGGGGGTACAGGGATAAATTTCTGGTTTGACTCTATTGGAAAAGTCCCGAGGTCGTTTGGCAACCGCTGGAGGGGGAGGCTGGAAATTTGAGATTTGAGATTTGCCCCAGTTTGCCACGCTTGCCTGGTCTGATTCTTCCCCAAAATCTATTGGCATAATCGTCATATTTTTCTAAACCTACCCAACCCGCAAAGTCGATGACGAACAGGACGGAGTCGTTTTACCGCCGATGCTGTTGTGGCATTGCGCGATTCAAAGGTTTCGCTACAGAACATTAGGGGCTGGAACCCCCGGCCAAATCGCTCCTAACAAGGTTGGAAAAGATGCCAGCAATTTACCCCCCACGAACACTTGCCCGCCCGTTGAGCGTGGCGTTAACCTTGATCGGAACGCTGTTTGCCAGCTCCGCCTTGATGGCGCAAACCGATCAACTGCCTTCCCAGCGTTACCTGCCGGTCCGGCAGCAGGCTTACCAGCAGGCTCAACAACAGCCGTCTGCGATGCAGCAGCCGGCCAGAAGTCAAATGCTGCCCGATGCTCGACGGCTTCCATCCTCGATGCCAGCCTCGTCGTTGGCGCCAGCTCCCAGCATTCCGGCGCAAGACGCCTATTATCCAGAACAGAATCGCAATGCGATGGTGCGACCAGCCAGCTACCAGGAGCCTCAGGTTCCCAATATTCTGGCCGGTCAACGGCAACAGCCTGCTCCAGCGCAGCCCGCCACTCAACCGGCGGTACAACCTTCGACGAATGGCTTTTCCGTGCCACAGGTGTCGCCGATTCCCAACGGTGACTTGATGGAACATAAATCGCCCGCGGACTTCGCCGGGCAAATGGGGCTGCGAACTACCTCGCCGCTGGGCCTCCGCCCGGAAGCTGAGGTTGTTCAACAACCGCAGGAGAACAAGCCAATCACGTTGCATCAAACTTTGGCTCCCCAACCGCAGGTGATGGTCCCCGTCAACGCGGCTCCGCAGACTCAACCCGTGGCAGCTGAACAGGCTGCAGCGCGAGGCGAATCGCTGGCCGCTGCCGCTGAACGGATCCCTGCCGAGAATGGCCAAGCGGAAACCGTCAGTGCGGCCGCCGCCGAAATTTCCGATACCAGCGAGGCTAATCAGCCCGTATCGGCGACTCAGTTCGTTGCCGAAATCAACCGTCAAGCGGGGACGCAAGCGAACTCTCAAACCGGAGCCCCGCAAGAACCTGGCGCACCGCGACTGGTTGCCAAACAGGGTACCGATCCCGTTTCACCAGCCATGCAATTGGCCACGGGCCAGCACGCCCAGTACGCCACGCCCGTCTCAACTGGACAATCTGGCTTGGCACCGGCCAAAGATACTGAATTGACACTGGGCGCTCCCAGCGTCGATGTGGTCGCGATCGGTCCTGAGACAATTGGTATCAACAAACCTTCTCAGTATAAGATTATTGTTCGCAATAACAGCACTCAGGTGGCCGAACAAATTCTGGTTGGCGTTAACCTGCCAGAATGGATTGACATCGAAAATATTTCGATGACCAGCGGCGGCAAAGAGCTGACCGATGGGAAAAACCGGGCGCGTATCGTCTGGAGCGTGGATCAGGTTCCCGGCAACGCAACTCAAACAATGACGGTCACCGCGATTCCACGCAAAGCTGAAATGTTTGACGTGGGGTTGGAGTGGACCTTGGTTCCGCGGAGTGGCAAGACCGCCATTCGCGTTACCGAACCAAAACTGGAAATGTCAATTTCGGGTCCGCGGGAAGTCCTGTATGGAGAGACCGCGCTGTATCACGTTGCCGTCCGCAACCCGGGAACCGGTGCTGCTGAAAACGTGACCATCAAACTGCCCGAAGCACTTGGTGGTGAGAGCCAACCGCTGGGAATCATTCCTCCCGGAAAAGAGAAGAACCTGCAGATTGAGCTGTTGGCTCGAACCGCCGGTGACTTGAACCTGGTCGCGACCGCGTCTGCCGAAGGCAACTTGAAAACCGCTGCCGAGCGAGCATTGAAAGTTCGTCGCGCCAACCTGCAGGTTTCCATGGCTGGTCCGCCGCTCAAGTATGCTGGTGGAATCGGCGAATACCAGATCAAAATCACCAACACCGGTGATGCCACGGCGACCGACGTGATCGCTGCCGTCGCGCTGCCGACTGGGGTCAAGTACCTTAAGGGGATTGAAGCGGTCAAGTTGATCGAAGGTGGCATGCGATGGTCAGTCGGATCGATTGATCAACAGCAGACCAAGACCTACCGGATCTTCTGCCAACTGGATACTTCCGGCGACCTTCAACTGGAAGTTGGAGCCCAGGGGGCTGGTGAGCTGGCTGCTTCTGGAGCTTGCTTGACGACCGTGGAAACGATTGCTGACCTGGTATTGACCGTGGCTGACCCCAAAGGTCCGCTACCTACCGGCGAGAAAGTTCCTTACACGATCAAGATTCGTAACCGCGGAACGCGAGCCGCCAAAGGTGTTGACCTGGTGATGTTGTTCTCGGAAGGCATTGAGCCGCGAGATGCCAAAGGGATTCAGCACAAGATCGTTCCCGGCCAGGTCAAGTTCTCGCCGATCGGTGAAATTGCTCCCGGTCAGGAAGTCTCATTCGAAGTGATCGCCGAAGCGATGAAGAGCGGAACTCATGTGTTCCGAGCTGAGTTGACTTGCCAGGATTCGGATGCCCGCGAGATGGCCGAAGGAACGACTCGGTTCTTTGGTGATGATATCGCTTCCCCACCGGCAGCATCAACGGCTGAGAAGATCGACAATAACAGCAACGGCTTCGAACTGAAATAGAACCGTTCAAGCACTTGGAAAAAAACAACGCCGACCACATGGTCGGCGTTTTTTTATGTTGCTTAGAAGATACTTAACGGCCAGCTGGCCATGCTGCCTTAGATCCAGTCGCCGAAATCAAACACATCGAACGCGGCCAGATCAGCAAACAATCGATCGACGCCGCCTTTGTCGGAGGTGGCGACCAAGCGGTCCAGTCCGATGGCTTCGACCAGATAGTCGTCGCCATACAACGTGGCTCGGTTCTGGCGGGCGAATACAGTATCGTCACCGGTCGAATCCTGGAAGGTTCCGATATACAAACCAGCACCGGCCAGATTCGCGGTCACATAGCGGAAGTTTTCGGCGGAATTGAAGAACGTTGAGCCCGTTAGATAACTCTCTTCCCGGCTGGCAACAAATCGGTTGTCTTCAAACGAACCGGTCAAGACAGCGCGATCGATTCCAGCGGTACTGGTCGCTGTCACGCGGTCAAAGTTCATCACGCGGTTCAAGTATCCGTCGCCAATCAAATAGGAATCGGTTGGCCGGGCAATGAACCGATCGTTTCCTGCGCTGTCGACCAGCGTTGCGGAATCGATTCCGGCCGAGCCTCGCACGTTGACGTATTCAAAATCTGTGGCCCGCGTACGGTACAACGAATTCGACAAAGCAGCAAAATCCGGCGTGGCGTATAAGAAATCATTGCCGGGAGTGTCGAACATCAGCGCCAGGTCATTGCCGGCTCCGGCATTGGCATTGACGATTTTGTAGTCCAGTGCATGCAGGAAGTATCCGTCACCGTACAGGTAGGAGTTCAAAAATCGGGTATTGAATACATCGTCGGCTGGTGTTCTTACAAACGAGGCGCGGTCTTCACCGCCGTTTCCAATCGCCGTAACTCGCTCGAATTGATTGCCAATGATTTCCTGCTCACCCAGTTCAATACGGGCAGCCATTGACGTCGCTACCAGGACATCGTCTCCGGCCGTTCCTGACAAGGTCAGCGTGTCATAGCCGCCGGCGTCGGAAAACATTTCCACGCGATTGAAATCACGAACGTTGATCAGCATCGCTCC
>CAZJEK010000375.1:0-5441 GCA_964545005.1 uncultured Pirellulaceae bacterium | reverse complement strand
CAGTAGCCCGAGTCCGCAAGGCTTTTGCCCAACGTTCAGACTTCCCTTGCGATCACGGCCGAATCGGCCATGCTACGTATCTATGGCAAATCGAAACGCCAAACCAGCTGTCGGTCGTCGCGACACTTTTTTCTAATTTTTTTCGCCACAGGTTGGCCATTTCTACGTAAATAAGGAATCAACAGGTATCAGAACTTACAGTTTCACGGCCTAAATGTCCGAATCGGATGCTCAAAACGGCCACAGGGTTTGGGAAAGTTGGCTCGGGTGGCCAAACACCGACCAGAGTGGCGGTTTTCCGGGCGATTCCGGGGCTCCAGGCTTGAAACTTTTTCGGTTTTGCCGGCTGTTTTGACAAAGTTTCCTTGGCACGGTGCTTGCGTCCGAAGTTGTCCGCGCAAAACTTGAAGCGGGTGGCATGATTGGGTGCCTTTTAGACTACAGCACAGGATTTCCCATGAGTTCAGTCAACAGTATTTTCGATTCCGTGAACAGCGAGTACAAGGTCAGCCCACAGGCTGATCGTCAGCGGCGCGGCATGGGGTCGACACCCGCACAACACGGTTTGTTTTCAACCATGATGGTGATCGCCATCCTGGCACTTGGTTTTTCCAGCTACCTCGCTTGGGCAGCGCTAACTTCTTCCAAAGTCGCTGGTTGTGGAGGAGGCTCGATATTCGACTGCGGTCACGTCCTGACCAGCAAATGGTCGACGGCCTATGGTATTCCCGTGGGACTGTTGGCAAGTGGTTTGTACGTGGCTCTGATTCCGGCCATTGCCACGTCGTGGGCAACACGCAATGCTCGGCTTAAACAGGTTGCAGATTTTGTCATCGTATCCGGAGCGATTTCGGCATCGTTGGCCGCACTATGGTTCATTTCGTTGCAAGTTTTTGTGCTGGAACATCTGTGCCAGTATTGCCTGGCAGCCCACGGATGCGGCTTAGCATTGGTCGGGTTGGCGTTTTATACCGTCCGGCCAACTTGGGCGAAAACGGCTGTGGCTGCCGGACTCGCAACCATCGGTTTCGCTGTCGACATGCGGATCACGCGCTCTGCGAGCCGCCGCCACGACTCCATCGGCCACATCGGTTGAAGATGATGGCGATCTATTTACGCCTCCGGGGATGGAAGCCGAAGAGGGCTCAGTTGATTCCGATGACGATCTGTTTCTGCCGCCCGATTTTTCCAGCAATCGATTAACCATTAACTTACAGGTCGCTGCGATTCAATGGTTGTCCGGTCAACACGCTGCCACGGCCCTGGTGGTTGCTCCTCAACAGCAGGACCAACCAGCTCCTCAGGAAGAGGACAAGCCACGCATTGTTTCCGTCCAGGGCGGCAACGTCAAACTCGACGCGCGGCATTGGCCGTTGATCGGCGATCTCGATGCCAAGCGAGTGTTTGTTGAAATGTTTGACTACACTTGCCCGCATTGCCGCAAGACGCATCAGTCAATGAAGCAGATGGAACAGCAAGGCGGTAGCGACGATGTCGCCGTGATCGCATTGTGCGTGCCGATGAACAACCAATGCAACCGTACGGTTCAAGTCAACCACGCCCAACACGCTTCGGCATGTGAGTTGGGCAACCTGGCCGTGGCAGTCTGGCGCGTCGACAAAACAAAGTTTGGCGAATTCCATGACTGGTTGTTTTCAGGCCCAGCTGCCCCATCCGCCCAACAAGCTCGCCAACAGGCCGAATCGATGGTGGACAAAGACAAGCTGGCCAAGGAATTGGCCAGTGGAATCCCGGGAATGTTTATTGCTCGCCACGTTCAGATGTATCAAAAAATCGGTGGCGGCACGATTCCCAAAATCCTGTTCCCCAACACGACACTGTCGGGCGAAGTCGGATCACCGCAGACCCTTCGTGATCTGATCAATCAGCAGTTTGGCAATTAGTGCTTTGTGACTTCTGAACGTCAGGTTTGGCGCCGAACGCAAACCTCCGAGATCAGGCATGACTGGAAATTGCCAACCCCAACGGTAAGGTGTGACAAAGCAAGAGTGCAACGTTTCAAGAAAAAAATGGGGACGCCAGCATTGGGGCAATCGACTCTGCAAGCCGGGTATCCAGTTGCGGCCATTCAAGTTGCCCGTCCCCTAATTCAAGTTGAAACGCGGCTCTAGCTCCAAAAATCGCCCCAGGTGCAGGGTGGTTGGTCGGGCATCTTGGGTTTGGGGTCGGCAATTCGAGCTTCGAGAATCCGAATTTCCTCGTCAAGCGATTTCAGCAACATGCGGTAACTTTTGCTGCTTTGCAACTCCGGTCGGATCCGGCCCTTGGTTTCGTACAACTGTTTGATGTGCGAAAGTTGGCGAGCCGCCATTTCAATCGTGGGCTCGAAGGTCTCGTTGTCGCCGACAGGCCACAGATCGTCCCGACACATCAGGATCACCATTGCTGCAGCGGCACGGATTTCGTGCGCATACTGTTTGGGATCCAGTTGAAGCGTTCCCTGGATCAAACGTCGCATCTTCTTCCAGCCTGGAAAGGACGCGAGCCATTGACGACCTTCGACGGTCGACCAGGGAGCGATGTTGTCGTGCAACGATGGGTCTGTCATGGCGAGATAGTTTCCGAGGCGGATGGCGGTCCTGAATCATTCCTTGATCGTCAGGTCAGGTCCAAAAGGGACGCCATGTTTTAGGTGTGGGCAGTTTGTTGGTCTTGAACGAACGGCCCAGCCGTCGACGCAGGACTTCGATTTCGTTAAAAACTTCGGATTTCGTTTTTCCCTGATCCCGATGCTGTTGCAGGGTCATGGAACGATTGGCGGCATCGGAAGTGGCTCGATTGGCAACCGCCCTGGCTTTTTCCAGCACCATGTTGAGCACCATTCGATGCTCTTCGGGCCAGATTTCGTTCCTCCCCAGCAGAACGGCCAAAGCCAGGATAACTCGCATCGTATCCGGGGACAGCGTTTCTTGCGGTTGCCGGACAACATCTTCCAGAACAAACGGGAATTGAGTTTTCTGGAACAAGGCCTGAAACCAGGCTTGCGCTTTCGGGTGCGCCCACGGAGCGAGGTCCTGCTGGTCGGTCATTGATGGCCTTTCATTTTGGAGGTTGGTTAACGCCACTCTTCATGACAATTGGTGCAGGTCTGTCCAATCAGATTGGCGGCATTGGAGGCCGTTTCAAAATCGTTGTTGCGACATCCTTTGGCGACCGTGGCTGCCGCATCACGCATTTGTCTGGCAAATTCCAGGTACCCCTCTTCTTCGCCGTATTCCATCGCCGGTTGGCGGATGGTTTCTGACATGGCGGCGATCAGTTCCGCCTGGTGGAGCACATCAGCAATGGCTCCATTGAATTCGCTTTCACGAGCGGTCATTTTCTTCAACTTGTCATAGCTGGATTCAAGTTGTTCCATCACCGGGGAGTGGTCAACAACCTGGGACCAGTCCAGCGATTCGGGAGCTTTGTCGGTTCCGGAGAAATTTCCTCCACGAACCATGTCCTGAAGTTGCTGGGAACGAAGTTTACAGCTTTCATAGGCCTGAATCGTACCGACGCGAGAATTGGCTGCCGCCCGTTCAAACGAAGCCTGGGCTTCACCGGCGAATTTTTTCCAACGCACATCGTCGTCGTATTCTCGAATGATTGCAAACAGCATCGACAACATCGAAAACGAATGGTGAACCTGGTCATAGTCTGTTTTAAATTTTCCCGGGGTTGTGATATCAACCGCCAACTGCTGCTGCAACGATTTGACTTCGTCCTCGATCGTGGTGCCGGAAATCCACTGCGACCAACCTGCACCGGAGTTGCTTCCACCGGCTTGGTTATCTGGGTTCGAATTTTGCGGCTGATTTTGAGCGGCCAGTTGTTCCGCGGTCAGCTTTTTGGGGCGCGGGCCGACCAGACCATCCCGGAACAGGTTTTCGAAATAGATGCCGTCCCAGTCACGTTGTTTGAACTCAGGACGCCTAACACGCTTGATTTTTCGCGGCTGCTGTTTCTCCTGAACAAACCAGGCCAAGGTGGTACCAGCGGTCACCAACACCAGCGACAACGAGATCAGACTCAAACGAGTAAACTGGAATTGCATCATAGATTGGACTCCTGCTGCTATTATGAGATCCAGACGCGAGCAAGGCAAGTTTACTCCCGGCGGGGCAGCCGCTTGCGTGACGGCGAACTTTGGTTGGCCGAGAGTGGCCCTGGGGTCGACAGTTGATTTTTCGATTTAATTACGAAATGACTGAACGTCAGCAAACAAATCGCAGAGACTTTCTGATCGGCAAAAGCATTCGTTCAGAGATCGCCGAACGGCTTGATCGCGGCGCCCAGGAACCGCCGTCCATCGATCAACCGCCGGTGGTCACCAATTCAGCGGATCGGCGGCAGCAAGCCTACCTCGAACAGTACGCCGCCAACGCAATGGCTTGCGAATTTGAATTCAGTTTCAATCTGCACCAATATTCCAACGCCGGAGAAGCTGCTGCGGTCGGATTTGAATTATTGCATCAACTGGAGCAGCAACTGACGGTCTATCGAGAAGACAGTGAAATCAGTCGGCTGAACCGTATGGCTCATCAGCAACCGGTTGAATTGGAGCCACAATTGTATCGGTTGTTGCAGCGCGGGGTTGAATTGTCACGATCGACGCATGGGGCGTTTGATATGACGGCCGGCCCGCTTAGTCAAGCGTGGGGGTTCGATCAACGCCAGGGCCGGTTACCCGATCCAGCTGCCATCAATGAAGCGCTGAAACAAGTAGGCTGGGAATCGATCCAACTGGATGAAGACCGCCAAACGGTGACGTTCACCAAGCCCGGTTTGTCCTTGAATCTGGGGGCAATCGGCAAGGGTTACGCGCTGGACCGAGTCAGGAGCCAATTTCTACGACTAGGAATTGGTGACTTCCTGTTGCATGGTGGGCAAAGTAGCTTGATCGCGATGGGCACTTCTGAATCTGGAGCCAGTGGGACGGCTGATTCGCCGCAATCTGGTGAACCAACTCCCGGTTGGAAAATCGGGATCAGTCACCCAGCGATGCCCGGAGCCAGACTGGGAGAGGTCGTGTTGTGCGATCAGGCGATGGGAACGTCCGGGACGGCCAAGCAGGGCTTTTATCATCGTGGCAAGCGTTATGGTCACGTGATCGATCCCCGCACCGGCTGGCCAAGTTCCGAGTTTTTATCGACCACCGTGATTGCTCCTACTGCGGCCGAATCCGATGCCTTGGCGACGGCGTTTTTTGTGATGAAGGTCGATGATATCGAGCGATATTGCAACCAGCACCCCGGCGTCGGGGCGATCCTGGTTTCTCCCGTTAACACCCGCAGCGCCCACACTCGAGTAACGGTGATCAACGTGGAACGATTCGAGCTGGTCGAGGGTCCTGGACTCGGGCAGCGCGTAAAATGAGACCTTGATTGTCTGAATTAACCACTGAGGCACAGAGGACAATGAGTTTCACAGACGTACAG
>CAZJEK010000374.1:0-5490 GCA_964545005.1 uncultured Pirellulaceae bacterium | reverse complement strand
TTTGTTTTCCGTTAGAAGGACCGAGGGCTCCCTTTTATTTTACGACATCTGACGAACATGTCCAAATGCGGAAGAATGGACGGAGCTCTGATAAAAGGGGCGAAAACCTCACTAGCCTGTTGCGAGTCCTTGTGGCCGCCTCCACTGAAAGCCGGACTCACAACCCGGCTTAACGGATTACGGCTCGTTGGTTTCGACCAGCGAGCCGTTTCTTTTTTATCCCACGTGTCGCGAGTTTTCCGCACTCCGCCGAACCTGCGCCCGTTTCAATCGCGGGACCCGCCTCGACCAAACCTGACACCAAAAAGGCTCAACCGGGGCAAAAGGCTCAAAGTCACTCGTAAATTTTTCGTCGCCAACGATAAATATCGTTGGTCAATTCAACTTTGATAAACCACTAACCTGGCTCTTTTGCCAGCCAAGTTGCGGACTCAACGAAACATGCGGTTCGACATCGGTCGGGACAGTCAATGTCGCGGCTCATTCGTAGCCACTTACCGATAATCCCGTTAAACAAGGTAGTGGAATTCAAGCCTTGCGGTTTCGCCAGCCGCAGGCAAAAGTCGCGGCAATCATGCATAAAAGTCCGCCACTCGCGGGTTCAGGAATGGCTGTTGTGTGCAAGGTAAAACTCCAATTGTCGATTCCGTGTTGCGTTGCACGTCCGCTTGAACCAGTGTTGCTGTTGGAGCGGACAAAACCGAATGTGATTTGCCCTCCTGACAAGCTGAAGTCCGGATTTAACACTCCAGCACTGAAATCACTTGCCGTCAATCCATTGAGCGCTGTCGTTTGCCACGTCAGGTTATTGAACGTGATATCCGGCCCGACAAATATTTGACCGTCTTGAAAGAGGGCGGGGAGTGCGCCAATTGCTGCACCGCTAAATGGCGGATCGAATTCAATCTGATCTTCCGAGTAGTCGATGGATTCGATGGCACCCTGAACCGAAGGGTTGTAGGTTGCACCTAAAAACATATGGGACACCGAAATTTGGGCCGGCCCTGGATCCAGATCATGCATCATAAATCGAAACTCATCCGGGTTTCCGCCAGCCATTCGATGTTCATTCGATTCGGAAGCGCCATTTGAACTGAATTCAACGTTGGACGACCAATTCGCCAACAAAAAAGTCGAATCCGCAACGGTAATCACATCGGCCGATAACGCGCCGGTGGATATCGAGAACGCAACAAGACCGACCGCAAGTTGGGCATTGACTCGGAAAACGCGGCGGCGCAGATTCATGGCTTTTCCTTAAATGAAGGCCGATATTCACGTCGAAAAACACGTTGTTTCGACATGTTCAATCCACATGATCCGCAATTGGCGAAAATCGGACTCGGAATTTTGTATTGAGCCGAAAGAATTGGATTGTGGTACTGGTTTTTGCGTCATGGTCTAATCGGATCTGGCATTCGATCCGGCCGTTTGCGTCAAGCTGCTTTAGATGATCGAGGTTTTTCTGATTTTTTGAACATTGAAACTCCATAGTAACGGGATAGCCGTGGCGCGTTGGACCAGAAATGAGCTGCTTTTGGCTTTGGATTTGTATTTCCGAACGCCTTTTGGCAAACAGCACAGCAGGCATCAACCGATTATTGAGCTTGCAGATCGACTTGAGCGGACACCGTCAGCTGTCGCGATGAAACTCAACAATCTCACGTCATTGGATCCTGCCGAGAGGGCCAGAGGAATTCAAGGCCTTGGAAACGCGAGTCGCCTTGATTCTCAGATTTGGGAAGAGTATTCGCGGAACCCGGGAGAAATTGCTCTAGAGATAGAGAATCTGCTCCAACCTCGCGTAGAAATCAGCGAGGAAGAAGTGTTACAAACGGAAACGGAGGCTGTTCGCAGAGTTCGGTTGCAACAGAACTTCTTTAGGCGCGTCGTATTAAACACTTATGAGAGTCGCTGCTGCGTTTCCGGGCTTCCGGTCCCGGAACTACTGCGGGCCAGTCATATCGTGCCTTGGAGCCGTTCCGAAAAAGATAGACTAAATCCGCAAAATGGTCTTTGCTTGGCAGCGACGTTTGATGCTGCATTTGATAGAGGGTTGATTTGGTTCGACGATGAGTACCGACTTCGTTTGACGAATCGGCTCGTTGAGTTCGAATCTGATTCGGAAATGAGGGATGTTTTCATTCGTCGTAATGGCCTGCAACTTCGGCTGCCTGAAAAGAATCTGCCTGATCAGGAGCTTTTAGGTTGGCATCGTGATAATATTGCGCAACTTAATTGAGATCCGAAGTCTGGAGCTGATTCAACCACGTTGGGTCGATTCCGCGATGGAGTTTTCGCAACGTCAATTCGTGTTCGTCGCCATTGATGATGTCTTCCACCAAAGATGGTGCCAGCGATGTCAGTCGCGGACACGACCGGCGTACGTTCGCCCCACGTTCCTGGCCTCGGCCAGTCCTTCGATCGAATCATATTCCCCGGATTCCAGTCCCAACCGCCTGAATGTAATCAATCGACCGCCGAGCCCACTGTTCAAAAACCCGGTCGGGCAGGACAGTCTCAATTCCTTTGCCGAGGTGCGTATTGATCGTAGCTGGGCGCGTCAAACTCAGTTCTTAAACGGTCATATTCACCGTGCAGGTGCTGCTGGATCGCGCTGTAGGACGGATTGTCATAGACGTTTATCATCTCCTGTGGGTCCTGCTCAAGGTCAAACAGTTGCCATTCGTTTGTCCACGGCAAGTGAAATAGTTTGTAGCGATCATTTCTGACACCAAAATGCTGCGGCACTGCATGCTCGCCAAGTTCGTAGTAGGCGTAATACAGGGTGTCCCGAATCTTCGTTTTCGGATCTTTCAAAACTGGAACAATTGACTTCCCCTGAACCTCTGCTGGCGATTCCAGACCGGCCATTTCCAGAAACGTCGGTGCGTAATCAATATTTTGAATCAACGCTTCCGGTCGCGAACCAGGCTTGATAACACCGGGCCACTGGATCACGAACGGCATCTTGAATGACTCTTCAAACATCCAGCGTTTATCGAACCATCCGTGCTCACCCAGGAAAAATCCCTGATCCGAGGAGTAGATGACGACGGTATTTTCATCGAGATCGTTTTCTTCCAGGTAGTCCAAAACACGACCAACGCTTTCGTCGACGGCCTTGACCGTGGCCAGATAGTTTTTCATGTACCGCTGATACTTCCACTGGACCAGTTTTTTGTGATTCATCTGTCCAGCCTTGTAGGCGGCGATAAACTGTCGATTGAGCGGCCCGAAGTGCGCGTCCCAAGCTGATTTTTGCTCCGGAGTCATCCGGTTGTATTCGGGAGTGCCGTAGTTTCTGAAATTGGGAAGTTCGACACCATCCAGCTCTTCGTCTCGGAGCTTCAGGTCGTAAGCCCAAGTCAGATGCCGGTCAATTTCCATCTCGTTAGTAGGCAGTGTTTTCGAACGGGTTTGGTAATCGTCGAACAGGCTGTCCGGCTCGGGGATCACGACCCCATCGAACGCATCGAGATGCCGCAGTGCAGGGGAAAAGGTCCTGTGGGGAGCCTTGTGCTGGCACATCAGGATGAATGGGCGATTCTTGTCTCGCTGATCAAGCCATGCGATTGCCTTGTCCGTCGTTAGGTCGGTCGCGTAACCTTCAAATTTCCTCTGCGTACCGTCCATCTGAATAAAAACAGGATTGTAGTAGTTCCCTTGTCCCGGCAAAATTTCCCAATGATCGAAGCCCACCGGCCGAGTCTTGAGATGCCATTTGCCGATTACCGCCGATTGGTAGCCCGCCTTCTTGACTTCCTTGATAAATGTCCATTGGCTTTGATCAAATCCCTGAGAGGTGTTGCGCAGAAAGCCGTTTTTATGACTGTGTTTGCCCGTCAGGATGCAAGCCCGCGAAGGACCACAAATTGAGTTGGCGCAAAAGGAATTCTGAAACAGGGCCCCCTGCCGGGCGATGCGATCAATGTTCGGCGTCGGAGCAACCTCGGCCAAGCGGCCGCCATAAGCTGAAATCGCGTTGACCGCATGATCGTCGGAAAAAATGAACACGATGTTGGGCCGGTCAGCTTCCTGCGCCGACGACGTCGGAGACCAACCAAATGAGCAGGCGAATAACAACAGAAGAATTGTCAATTTCATTTCGTTCGCTTCAGGTACTGCGATCAAGGTCTGATCAGGTAAGGGAATTCAGCAAATCAGTTCGCTGCAACGCATGATACCATGCTGGGTCGCGGATTGGTTTCAGCCGACTCGTTTGCTTGAGTACGGGAGGCAAAGCGCTGGGACCAAACCAGCCAAGTCGCCGTCTTTCGACTTTTGGTCTGGTCTGGTTGGCTGTTGCGACAAGGTGCAACAGGTCTCGTTGGCAACCGACGACGGATCTACCGGTTTGCGCGGAAAATATCGCATTGACAAACACCCAAAAGCTCCGGATTTGGACATCATTGTTGACACCGCAAGAACCGATCAGCCTACAATCGTGTAAGTATCGAGTGTTCGCTGCAACCTTTGTCAGTGATCGGTCACGCTCGTTTTCCGGGTTGAGGAGTTAGCTGTGCAACTGAAGCCAAATTCATTTTCGGTTCTGGCATTGTGCGTTACCTTGGTATGGACGTTGGCTCTACCAGAATCGACCTACGCCCAAAAAGGCGGTAGGGGCGGGGCAGGCAAGGGGCGAGGTGGTGGGAATTCGTCTCAGAGTCGGGGGTCGTCTCGAGGCGGTACGCCGTCAAATCGAAGCATGCCGGGCAACAGCTATCGTGGCGGGCCACCCGGCGGAGGCCCTGGATTCGGTGGGAGCAGTAACCAACGGGGAAATGCTACGCGACCCGATACGAACTTCGGGACGTATCGTGGCACGCCAGGCAACGGAAGCCGACCATCGCAATTTGGAAACACCCGCACTGACAACCTGCGTCCAAATTACGGCGGCAACCGTCATCCCGACCGAGCCAACGGCCAAGCTGGGAAATACAATCACGACGGCTTTCACAACTACCGCGGATCGTTTTACGGCCAAAAGTACCCCAACAATCGACCCGCTTACAATCAGTTTTATCTCGGCGGGGGTGGGTTAGGCTATGTCTACGCTGGGCGTGGATTTGGGATCTCGATTGGGTTGCCACTGAATGGGTTCTACGGCGGCAGCTATTTCGACAATTACAATTTCTTCCAGCCCAACTACGTACCGAGTTTCCCGCAACCTGTTTATCCAGCTTACGTATCCCCTTCTGCGTTGCCGGTCGAGGTTCCTGGAGTCGTGGGGCCTGGTGTTGCCATTCCCACACCAGATCCAAATGTCGCCGCAATCGGCACCTCGGTGATACCTGCGTCGGGTAACGCCGGTCAATATCAAGCGCAAGCGGAACAGGCGTTTCGCGAACGGTCGTATCAGGAAGCCGCCCGGCTTTCATCACACGCGTTGGTCGAAGACGGCCAAAACGGGAAGTTGCACCTGTTTGCTTCACAAATCTTTTTCGCTCTGGGCGACTACCGCGCTTCAGCGGCGGCCCTCCAGCAGGC
>CAZJEK010000373.1:0-5491 GCA_964545005.1 uncultured Pirellulaceae bacterium | reverse complement strand
GGGATGAAACGAAACGATGCGGTAGGGGATCTCGCCTACCCAGGCATACTCGCCAATCTGTCCGTCGATATCGCGCATGCCTTGTTCGCCGTCGACGGTGATTCCCCAGTGATCGGCTTTCGTTAGTTCCCCGTCATGATCGCGTTCCTTGACGGCAACCACACATTTTTTTCCAGCCAGCACGATCATGCCTTCCTGCCAGCCGCGTGGACTCCACCGCATGATCGGAGCGTCATCTTTGGCGTCGGGATCCAGAACGTACCAGAAATGCACCGGATAAATTCGCTGGCTGGATTTGGATTCGGCCTCTGCGGCGGGAACGGAAAGCTCAAGCGTAACATCGGCACTAATGTACGTTTTGCCGCGACTGAGGCTGACCGTGGCTGGAAAAGATTCACGTTCGCCAAATTGCTCGTCTCCGTCGCAATCCACCCGGTACATTGCTGATCGGTCTTCGTCGTTACCATTGGCGGACTCGGAAATGTCGAGTCTTACTTTGACGTCTCGGACTTTTCCGATCGAAAACTCGCCGGTCAATCTGGTTTTGTAGTCTGCCGGCGAAGACTGGGTAAGTTCAAATCGACTTCCCGGCAGACTCCAGCGAGGTCCCCGAAGCTCCTGGCTTCTGATGGCCGGATGCAAACTGGCCTCAACCTTGCCGTCTTTAATTCGATTACCAAGCGCTTCCGCTGCGAAGGGGGCTTTGTTCGATTGAGCGTGAACGGTGACGGCTGGCGTCGACAGCAGGCAAGCGAAGATCGCAAGTCGGATCAATCCTGGTTTCTGCATCGGGGAATTCTCCAATGGGCATCCGAAGGCTGGCTGATAGCAAAATGATGCTTCCAATATCCCTCGCAACGGGGTGAGAATCAATGGTCAGGGTGTTCAGAACAGCTCGCCAGCATATTCGTCATCGTCATTATCAAATTCGCCTGCATCCTCGACATCTGGGGCAGAATCAGATTTACGCCTGACACCGTCGTTGTGCTGAGTGCTGGACGTATTGTCAAACGGTTCGACAACCAAGTTGCCATCCTCATCCAGATCAACCAATTTTGAGATTCGTTGCTGGGCTTGCTGCAGGGCTCGATGGCAACGGGTCACCTGCTGGATCCCCGCCTCATACTTTTCCAAGGCTGTTTCTAACGGCAGGTTGCCAGCTTCAAGTTCGGCGACCAGCTGTTTTAACGTAGACAGGCTGGATTCAAAACTGACTGGAGCTGCAGGCTTGGATTGTTTCGTCTTGGCTTTCTTTTTTGCCACCAGTTCAATTCCCCAAAATGGCTCTCGATGATGATCGCATCGCGTCCATTTCAACAGGAGTCGGGCTCACTGTCCAGACATCCGCGGTTCGGTTTCCAGAACCTGGCTGTGAATCAGTCCGTCGGAAATCCGCGTTGTGATTCTGGCCCCGGATTCAACGTCCTCGACGGATCGGATGAGATTTCCTACGCTGTTATTGGTCAGGCTATATCCTCTTGCTAAAACCGACAACGGGCTGATTGACTGGAGTCGCTGGGCCAGATTTGCGATCACTTCCGTTTGCCGATTCAGTTGTTCGCGCAGCTGACGGTGGAGATTTTGTTCCAGGTAATCCAGCTCGATGCTGGCTTGTTCCACAAGGGTTAGTGGCCGAGTCAACACGGGACGGGAGGCGAGCTGTTGAAGTCGTGCTGTTGCCAATTCTACCTGGCCTGCGATGGCACGCTGCAATCGTTTGGCAACGGCCTGCAGCGTATCGCTGACGTCTCGTAGATCAGGTACGATCCTTTCCGCGGCTTCACTGGGCGTCAGGGCTCGGACGTCGGCGACGAGATCTGCCAGGGTGACATCGATTTCGTGTCCGACACCCGAGACGACAGGAATTTGCGATGCGTGAATCGCTCGCACCACCAGTTCCTCGTTAAACGACCACAGGTCTTCGACACTGCCACCACCCCGAGTAACCACGATGACGTCGGGTCGGTCTGCGAATTTTTGGCAGATGCCGATTCCAGCTGCGATATCTTCAGCAGCGCCCTGCCCTTGCACGCGTGCCGGAACGATGGTGACGCGAATGCTGGGCCAGCGGCGGGTCAACACCTGGAGAAAATCTCGAACAGCCGCCCCCGACGGACTGGTCACGACAGCGACGTGTTCGGGGATCAAAGGTAGTGGTCGCTTGTGATGCTGGTCGAACAGCCCTTCGGCTGAGAGTTTTTGATGTAACTGACGAAACGCGAGCTGCAGTGCACCGATGCCCTCCGGCTGCATTTTGCGAACGATCAACTGATAGGATCCCCGCGGAGGATAAACATCGACGCCGCCCCGACAGACCACTTTTAGTCCATTGGTGATTTCAAACTCCAGGCGTTCGGCCTCGCTGGCCCAGACGATGGCATTGATCTGCGCGTATTGATCCTTGAGCGTAAAATAGACGTGACCCGAACTGGGCCGCGTCACTCCGGAGATCTCCCCAGCCACCCACACGGCGGGGAATTGATTGTTTAATTGGGATTTGATCAGGCGGGAAAGCTGGCTGATCGTCAACACGTCCATGGCAATTGTCGAGTCGTTGTTTGGCGGGGCAAGTTTCAGTGGGGCTGATGACGACAAGTCAAGCTGGTTTGGCTTGAACATACCCGCTCATCAATGCCTCGATCCGATCAGTCGCCACGCCAATGGGAACGACCTGGACTCGGCCGAGCAATTTGGCGGCACGTGGTTGGCTGAATCCGACTTTACGATCAATCAGAGAACAGGTGATTTCGGCTTGAAACGAGGGTTCGGAATACTCGCCGGTATCGCAGTCGAGCCCACTGGGTGAGTCGATCGCCAGGCGACGGGCATCGGCTCGGTTCGCGATGGCAACCATCTGATCCATCGGCGCCCGCAACGCTCCCGTGGCACCGGTTCCCAGCAATGCGTCGACAATCCAGCCAGCTGGCTGTCTACCTGCCCAGTTGATGACCCTGGTGGCCGCCGAATCGGACAAGCCAGGGGAAAATTGAATCAACCGAATTGGGAGTCGGACCAACGCGTCCAGCATGACACGGGCATCCCCTGAATAGGATTCCGGTGGTTGCGACATCACGACCTGCACCTCAAATCCGGCGTTCCAGAGGTGTCTGGCGACCACAAACCCATCGCCGCCATTGTTTCCTGGACCGCACAACACCACGACAGAAGCAGTATCGCCAGCTGATTCGGAGTGAACTTTGGTCAATACGTCTGCACAGCCGCGTCCCGCGTTTTCCATGAGGATCAAGCCAGGAATATTCAGTCGTTCGATCACGAATTGATCAAATTGACGGGATTGTTGTCGGGTCAGCATTCAGGCAATTTCACTTTTCGATTGGTCAATCGAAATCTAAAATAGGGTAATGGTTTTTTCAAACAACCAGTCGGTGATCTGATTAGTAATGTAGCCGACTGGTGGACTAAAAGTTTAAAGCCTTCTTAACCGAGAACCAACATGCCGATCTATGAATTCATTTGTCAGGACTGCCAAGCCGAAGTCGAACTGCTGGTACGCTCGCAAGACAAACCTGAGTGTCCGAAGTGTCAAAGCAAGCGTTTGGAGCGTCAGTTGAGCGTGATTTCATCGCCAACGACTAGCGGCAGTCAGTCGCAACCTGAGTCGTGTGGTCTGCCGCGTTGCTGCGGGGGCGGATGCGGTCCGATTTAAGGTTAGTTGTATCCAAGCGGCTTGGTGGCGATTAACATGAAATGATGTGTTGGCGTTAAACTCCACCTTTCATTGCTTCATCATGCTCGAACCGTTTCAGGAACTGATTCTATATCTGCGAGTCGCACAGGCATTTAAAAATCGATTGCAAATGTCGGACCGGGATCGTGCCCTGGTGTTGGCAGGTACCTGTGCATCGGTCCTGAACATGGATTCCATCGCCAACTTCTGCCAGAAGCTGGTCCTTCAGAATAATCAGGGCCACATGTTGCGAAAGTACGAGACATTTGCTGACGCCTTGAAGGATCCGGATTTTGGTGTTTTCCTGAAGCAGGTCCGGCGGAAGCTGATGCCCGAACAGGCAGAATCACAGTTAATGACGCTGGGCTATGAATGCGATGTGCGGCCAGGGGATTATGAAACCAAACAGGAGTTCGCCGCCGCGGTCATGGGCGTCGATTTAAATTGGCTGGAACAGAATTTCTAGCGCAGTCGTATTCGTGCCAGGGACGAGGTTGTTGTCGATTGACTCGTTTTCTGCCAAAAAAGATGCTTCCTGGTGGTGGATCCCTGAGACGACGATCTGGAAGCTTTCAAATCAATGAGTTCGCCAACGAAAAACCAAACATCGGCTTATTTTCAGGGGAAATCGTGCAACTTCAAAACGCGCCAGCGAGTGGACTTCTGAATCTTCGCAGACGTTCACTTGCTCGCGCTTCGGGCTTGTCGTCGAATCAAGGTCGTTGCTGTAAGATCTGTTGCAATGTCGAGTTGTAAAATTGGAATGCGAACCTGATGCCAAGTGACTCTTCTCGCGATTTTCGTTGGCTGTTGGGAGAGTCGGCTGCCAGTCTATTGGAACAAGCGGCTCAGGGGTTGGCGGAACAGCAGAATGTGCTGGCAATTGTAAAAGGACTACGAAAATCAACCACGCCTTCCCGTGCCGCGATCGTCCTCGAACAGGCACAGTTGCGGATCCGAGGGCGGAACAAGTTCCAGCTTGCCGACCAGATGTTTTTCACTCGACGGGGGCTCGAGCAAGCTACCTCTGAATCGCTGGCTCGATACAAGGCCAATCGATTTACCTGTTGTGATCGGGTCGCCGATGTTTGCTGCGGCATTGGCGGAGACCTGATTGGCTTGGCGGGAAGAGATGGGGCAACTGCGACGGTGGGAATTGATATCGATGAGACGACTTCACTGTTCGCATCTCGAAACGTCACTGCCAACGAGCTGCATCAGCAAGGCGAAGCCTGGGTCCAGCAATTGTCGTTTGAAAAACTGAATTTAAACGGCTTTCAAGGCCTTCATCTCGACCCGGACCGTCGCGTCAAACGCAGAGCGGTCCGCGGCAACCACTTTCAACCATCGTTGCCGGACGTCTTGAATCGGGTGTCTCCCGACCAACTAGTGTCGATCAAGGTTGCACCAGCCACACCATCGGAATCGGACTGGCCACAAGCGATGCAACGAGAGTGGATCGGCGATCGTCGCGAGTGCAAACAGCAAGTCCTGTGGTTGGGTGAACGATATTCGGATGATCGAGTGGTCACCGCAACCATGGTCGACGGCAAGCAACCAATCGTTTCTTTTTCAGCCGGCGAAGCCGCACGCGATCAATCCGTCGCAGCTCATGATGCCGTTGGAGAATTTGTCTATGAACCCCATCCCACCATTCTGGCGGCACGGCTGACCGATCCTTTCGCTCATCATCTGGGGCTGACCAGGATCAGTGCTGCCCTGCCCTACCTGACCGGACGAGATCGAGTCGAACATGGTTTGATTTCGGGATTTGAAGTTCTGGAAGTGACCAAACTCCAAGCC
>CAZJEK010000372.1:0-5509 GCA_964545005.1 uncultured Pirellulaceae bacterium | reverse complement strand
GAAAGGGCGCAGGTCGGGAACCGACAATCCGCTGATCGCATTAAAGGCCCGGCGACTGACCGCGATCAATTCCGAAACGTCTTTGCTGAGCGCAACGGTCTTGTAGGTGTTGGTAGCCGTCAAAATGCTTTTTTTGGTCTCCAGGTTGGCCAGCATCATCTGGTGTTTCTGCTGTGCCAATCCTTGCTTGTAAAAGATCGCCGCTTCGTAAGTCAGCTGATTGCTTTCGATGTTGTCCTGAAGCACTTTTCGATCGCCGCCCAACTCGATCGCCCGTTCTGCTTCGGCAATATTGTTCTTGGCAACCGCTGCAAACTGATCCAGTTTCGGATAATACTCGTTGTCGACGTTTTCGATGAACTTCTGCTGCAACCGGGAAACCGTCTTCAGCAGCATCAAATACACTCCGTAGTACTTCTTGGCCGTTTCCAGATCTTCTCCGGATTCGTTAGTCAACCGTTCCAACTCGGCGGCAAACTTCTTCGCATTGTCGAAAATGATTGATACTCGGACAAACTCGTCACCGGTAATCGACTCCAGCAAGTTGTCGATGTCTTCGGGGGGAAGGTCCATTCCGATTTGCTGAAGCTCGTTGACCAACCGCAATTTTTCAGCACTGATTTCTTCCAAGGCCGCTTCGATCGCCGCTTCCGCATCATCGATCTTGCCGTCAAACCCGGACTTGGTCGTAGTCAACGGGTTGTAGGTGCTCTCAGGTGCCGAGATCCGTTTGCGGCGGTAGACCGATATATTCTGACGCTGCTGGTCAATTTCGTCTCGCAAGTCTGCGATTCGTTGCCGCCGATCACTGATGCTGGAAATCCCCAAGGCCTCTCCAGCAACATCCAAATAGCCTTCCACTTTCTTCCGTTGCGATTCCTTGGTCTTGCTGAGGAAATCGTAGAAGGGCAAATCATCATTGGTAGGCCGAGACTGCGCATCATCGTACAAGCCCAGAGCGTCATCGAGTGCCGAATGGGCTTTCTCGAAAAACCGAGCCATATCCTGTCGCTCTTGCGCCTCAACTTCTTCGATCTGCGCCATCGCAGACGGCGACCATTGAAGCAGGCCGACAATCAGGATGGCGATCCAGGCCCACTGGCTGCGTTTGGGTGGCGTGTTGTCTGAATTCATGTTTCGCACCGGAACGGTTGATTTACCGCGAATGATTTTAGTGTTTTTGACTTCCGAACTCGATCGCGTCAGAAAGCACTCGTCGCACCGCGTCGTCTATTTTTCATCGTCGACGACTCGAAATCAATTGTTGAGCGTTGGCCAACAACTGCCGACAATCGGTTATTCGTATCCCGTAGCGTGATCTTGCCAGAAGCCCAAAATCGGCAGCAAAATCCGACATTTTCCCTGACAAACCCGGCAATCAGTCGGTCGAAATCAATCCATCTTCAACCCTTAGAAGTTGCACTATCGCAGTTTTTGCTTGAGATTGGAAACCCGACGCGTGAGCGAGGGCTACACCGATGCGTGTTTTTCCCTCGCTTACGCGTCGGGTTTCCAAAAAGTGCAACTTCAAAACTCCACCCAATCGAACGGTCAAACTGCGGTCTGGCAACGTAAGTATCCGCACAACCATCCGCCCCACCCCGACCAGCAAAGCTTGCCACGTTTCGTTAATCCACCAAACCCGGCGGCGGCTGTCGGTTCGAATTTGCGGGCACGATAAACCAATCATGAGAGTCTGGCTAAACCGTTTACGCCTGTCGTGCGGAACAAGCCAATTGCTCGCATTAACGCTCGCTTCGGAACTGGTTTGATGATGAATTCCATCCCCTCGCTTCGATCACTTCGCTTGTTGACCTGGACATTCTCTGGTCTGATCCTAATTGGAGTCAGCTCGGTTGTCGCGCAAGAAACTGAGATAGCGTCTCCGGTGTCCCCCCAGTTTCCTCAGACGACGACATCCACTGGACAGTTGCAGGAACTGGAGCAAATGGCCTTCAACTGCAGCCCGGTCATCGAAAAACTGTCGGCCCAAATCGAGGCATTACGGGGCAAACAGGTCCAAGCTGGACTGGGGCCCAATCCGACGTTTGGCGTGATGGGTGAGGACATGTTTGACAACGGCAACGCCGGCCGGTTTGGCGTTTACGTCAGCCAGCAGTTCATTCGGGGCGGCAAGCTTTGCCTGTCTCAGAAAGTCGTGGAAGCCGAAATCGCAACCGCCGAACGACAGCTGGAATTGGCTGGCCGGAAACTGCTTACCGATGTCCGAAAACGATACTACGACGCGCTGTTGGCTCAGCAACAAGTTGAATTGACCGAAACGCTGCGTCGGCGGCTGGAACAGATTGTGAAAGTCTCTCAAGCATTGGTTGAGGCCAAAGAAGTCGCCCGTACATCGCCGTTGCAATCCGAAATCGAACTGGAAAAAACTCTGGCTCAGCAACGCCAGGCGGAAAACAACCGAGTCGCAGCGTTTGGTCAATTGGCAACTCTGATCAATTCGGAGGAACTGCCCTGGCAACGACTGACTGGCGACGTCGCCAACGTACCGTCGCTGGAATCGATTGAAACGGCCTACGATCGCCTGCTCTCGGACAGCCCTGAAATTGAAGTCCTGTTAGCTGAAATCGAAACGGCCAAACGAACGCTCAGCCGCGCGATCGTGCAACCAATTCCCAACCTGAATTGGCAATCTGGGCTCGCATACGACACCGCCAGCGATCATATCGTCGCCGGATTCCAAGTCGGAATGCCGATTCCCGTGTGCAACAAAAACCAAGGTGCGATCTACCAGGCACAACAACAGATCGTGGCCGCCGAGCGAGCGTTGGAACAAAAAGTGTTGCAACTGCGTCAGCGGCTGGTCGCCGAATACCAAAAATATCATCAGGCTCGAATTCAAGTCGAAGCCTATGAGAATCAGATCATCCCCAAGTCCCAGGAAACCCTGGAACTGATTGCCGCCGGGTACCAGGAAGGGGAGGTCGGATTCCTGGATGTGCTGACTGCTCAACGAACCTACGTCCAGGTTCAACTGGACTATCTCGTTCAGTTACGCCAGCTTCGTCGCCAGGCGGTTCTAATCGAAGGCCAGTTGCTGGAAAACGCACTGTAGCAAAATACCGCCGTTGAGCTAGTCTTCGTCCTTGGGCGCTGGCCGATGAGTCAAACTTGACGATTGATCCAAGCGGGGGTGACCATCGGTGAGGTCACTGCGGCTCATTCCTTTACCGCCGTTCATCGTATCCATCTTGCGGATCGTTTGATACAACGCATGAATCGCGGCATCGACATCACCGGTATGACCGGACTCCGAGATGGTGTGCATGTTGCGAATCGGAAACCCGATGGAAGCAGACGCTGAATCGATTGCCGCCAGAACTGCAGCCATCGCATCGGTGCCCGTATCGCGGCCCGCCAATTCGTGCTGAACCGGAATTTCCTGTTCCAGCGAAACTTGCGTGATCAAGCTGTTCAGTGTCGCGCTGGTCGTGGCGCCATGGGTCAAGGTGTAGCCTTTTCCCATCGCAACCGGCTCGTATCGGCGATCGCCGATCCCCGGAGCGGCCACAAAATCATGGGCCACGTCCACGGCGATCGTCACGTCGGGACGGAAGTGTTCGGCCAGAACCCGGCTGCCGAACCGGCCGATTTCTTCATGAGACGCCATCGCACCCAGGAACCGAATGTTGTTGATGTCCCCTGCTTCGGCGACCAACCGCGCAATCTCAGCAGTCACGAAACAGCCCAGGCCGTTGTCCAGGTATGCGCCCGTGAAAGTATGGGGCGCAAACCCCTTTTCGATGGGACGATCATAAATAATCGGGTCACCAGGTCGGATCCCGAGAGCTTCGATTTGAGCCTTTTTGTTCTCTCCATGAATGTGCAATTCCAGATACAGCATCTTGTCCTTGATGCCGTCATCACCATTTCGCAATTTTGGATCAGCAAAATGGATTGCACCGATCGCTTCGATGGTGCCGCCGCGCAGCTGTCGCCAATTGCCGGGTTGATCTGGATCTTCGCTGAACAACTTGACTTTGTGGCCAATCAACGTGGTCGGCAACATCGAATCCGAGTTGACCCAGATCTTGCCGTCATCGCCAATGCTGCGGACCTGCATCCGAATCTTGTCGGCGTGACCAATAATCATCACGGAAAAGGCGTCTTCATTGCTGGGCATCGAGTCGACCACAATCCCGGCGTTCCCTTTGAAACCGTGGATCGCCCAGGAGTCAGGAATCAGCGAACGCAAATGAGGCTCCAGGATTCCGCGTGTCATCGCGGCTTCCAACCCAATCGGGCTGGGCGCGTCCAGGATCCGGCGCATCAACTCGAAACGCTCCGCTGACATTTCCTGTTTCCAGGGTTGGGATTGCTCGCTCAATTCATTACTCCAGTTGGACAATGGTTAAAACTCAGAAGACGCGAAACAAGAACTCGTCAATGCGACAATGAAATCAAGATCGGCTCCGCCGTCAAAGGGCCAGGAAAGGGATCTCCGTCGAATCGGCAACCCTGATTTCAAGCCGCGATTCATCCCGTCAGGTTTGCATGGACTCCAATTGATCCAGGACTTCCCTGGGCTCAGGAAAACGCTTTTCAGCGTTTTTTGAGAATATCAGCTGACCATCAGCGACAACCTCAAAACAGCCGCCCGAAGAGGCAATTAATTCGGGCTCAACGGAAAACTTGGACTTGATGTCGGCCGCCAAACTGGAAGCCACTGGCAAGTAATTTCACATGGTGCAGTATTCGATCGATACTTTCATCAGACGCCTTTAGGTTGCGGGGGAAAACATACGGTCCCAAAAAACTCGACCGCCAGTAGTATGCTGCCGCGTAACGGTGAATTCGTCAACCACCGTTTAACTCGATCTCGCCCCCGCACAGCTAATTCAAACTGAAGTCCGGCGGAAACTTGCGATTGGAACTAGCCTGTTGACCTGCGGCGGCCAACTTGAGATCAAGCAGACCAATCACAAATTTGGTTCGCTCGTTGACGTCGAGCATTTCCAGCGCTCGCTGCTGGTCGCGAGGCTGAGCCCCACAAGAATAACAAACCAAGTCCGTCAGACGAGCCAACGGTAAGGAAGGGTCCAGCAATTGCTCAAACAGCTGATCGAGCGCCCGCTGTTGAAACAGGGGATCCAGCTGAGCGACGGCTTTGTACTTGTGGATCAATTCCTGACGCAACGAATCGGAACCAGGCAGATCCTGCTCTCGCAACACCTCAACTCGAGCCACACGGAAAGAAAACTCGGAGGGTAATTCCGCCAGGATTCTGGCCCGTTGGATTCCCAGCAGAAACAGATTGTACCGGCCATCCTCGTGCTGGGCGTGGCTCAGAATACGTCCGATGCAGACCGTGGAAGCAATCGCCGCAGGCGTATCCAAGCCTGCCGATGTCCGATCCTCGAGCCGAACCATCGTGATCAACTGGTCGCCCGCCAAGGCAGCTTCCATCATTTTCAGATACCGTGGCTCAAACAGGTGCAAGGCCTGCACCACCCCCGGTAACAACACCAGGTCCGGGAGTGGAAAGAAC
>CAZJEK010000371.1:5261-5516 GCA_964545005.1 uncultured Pirellulaceae bacterium | reverse complement strand
CCCTCGGATCTGGGGGCGTTTCAGTAGGGAATCGCACGGTTGGATCGTCTGAGGTAGGTGCGGCAGCGATCGTCCAGGTTCTGGAATGCTCACGCAGAGCCGCAGAGACTCTTCTGTGTAGGACGGATGGCATCAACAACGTTGCCCAATGTCGGCTCGTCCGCCCCTTGAGCCCCGGTTTGTAGGCAGCGGGGCCCCACAGCGCGGAAACGGCTTCTGATCGCTTGGGCGGGGGCTCCTTGGCCAGCGATGTGC
>CAZJEK010000371.1:0-5251 GCA_964545005.1 uncultured Pirellulaceae bacterium | reverse complement strand
CAAAACCGGTAAAACCGGTATACTCGCTAGTGGTTTGTGACACCTTGTTCTGGGGTCGATGATGCTTGATCACGTGGAAAAAACCAGCATCAATCGACCCCGAACCTTGCCGTGGAACAAACCGCTGGGCAGACAGTGGCCTCAACGATCCCGCCCTACCCAATCGTTATAACCCGGTCAGGTCACTTCAAAAGCTCCCACCAAATCGGAATCCGGAACGATCCCGACTACCACGGCTCTCGTCAGATTCCGATCTCCAACCATACTGTTTTAGTAATCGGTGTCACCGACGGGGACGGAGTGCGCGCGGATCGAGCCTGGTCGATCGCGTATACTGACATGTGAACAACCGTTTTCCCCAAAACACCGGTTTTTTCACGATGAATCTGATTCGAAACTTGATTGTTGCTGGCCTGAGCTTGGGAATCCTGGGGTTCCCGTCCATTGGGTGGTCCCAGGAAAATGTTCTCGTGGTGGTGAACGAAGATTCGCCGGAATCATTGACGTTGGCGAATCATTACATCGCAGTGCGGAAGATCCCGTCGACCAATGTGGTCTATCTTTCCAACCTGCCCGAAATCAAAGGCGGGGAAACGTTCGGGTCGTCTGCGTACCAGAAGAGTATTTTGAACCCGATCATGGACGAGATAAAAAACCGCGGTCTCGAGCCCCAGCTGCGGTATGTTGCATTTTCGGCTGGTTTTGCGACGCGGATCAATTGCCGGGATTCTCAACAAAAGTATCTTGAATCGACCGGCAAGAAGTACAGTATCCATTTTCATACTCCCTTTATTTCGATGAACAGCGCAATGTTCTTCAACGACGCGTTGTACCAGGAGCAGCCCTGGTTTCTGGATCCGAATGCTAATTGGTTTGCCGACCCGATGGCGACGACATCCCGATCGTTTTCCAGTCAGATGACCTGGCCTGATCCGGCGAGTTCTTCCGATCGGCCGCCCGCACGGTTTTATCTGGCCAGCATGTTGGCGGTGATTGGCCCCGATGAAGCTTCGACATTGCCGCAGGCGATTGAACAGGTAAAAAGAGCTGCGGCAGCCGACGGCACCCAGCCGCAGGGGATCTTCTATTTTGCCAAGAATGGCGATCCGCGTTCCAAGACAAGACACAATCAGATCAATGCTGCCGTTGCCGAATTGGAACAGCTTGGTTTTGAAACCAAAGTCAGCGATCAGCGAATGCCACCTGCGAAATCGAAAGTATTGGGCGCCGTGTTAGGCAGTGCCAAGCTCAACTGGGCAGATTCCAAAGCGGAATTTGTTCCCGGTGCAATCTGTGATACCTTCACCAGTTACGGAGCCTTCTTCCAGAAATCTCAGACCAAGCTGACCCATTTCCTGAATCATGGCGCTTCGGGTTCGGTAGGCATGGTAGCTGAACCTTACACGATTCCGTACAAGATTCCGACCACGATGGCCCACGTGCATTATGCTCGTGGCTGTACGCTGGCCGAATCGTTGTACCAGACGATCGGCAACCCCTACATGATGCTGATGGTAGGTGATCCAATTTGCCGACCGTTTGCCAAATTTGCCCAGTTCGAGGTCGATGGTATCTCGGATCGAAGCCTGGTCAAGCAGGACCTGACCATCACTTGCGAGCCTACCGGCGATTCGCAAATCGACAGCGTTTCCGTTTACGTCGATGGCGTCCGTGATTCGCAAGGCAACCTGCCCGGGGAACAGGTCAATTTGAGCATTGACGAACTGGGCTATGGATATCATGAAATCCGCGTTGTGGCGATTGGGCCGGACCCTGTTCGTGTTCGCACCAGCCAGGTGTTCGAGGTTTTTGTCCAGCCTCAGGTCTCCGAGAAATGGGGCGACTTGCGATTGACCGTTGAAGACAACGAGCAAGACGAATCTGAGAGTTTTAGCGTCGCGTACAAATTGCCCGAGGGTGCTTCGGGTGAGATTCGCCAGAACCAGCGGGTGATTGCCAGGCTCAGTGCTCGGCGGACTTCGGTCGACATTCCCGCCAACAAGCTGGGCGGCGGTCCCTCGCGAATTCGGTTGGTTGTCGAGGACGAAGGGCAGATCGTTTCCGGGGTGCCGGTACCCGTTGTGGTGACTGGGGGCACAGATGAGTGATTCGGTCAATTCGAGCGACAAGCTGGATAACCGCCAGCGGTGGGTTGAAAACTGGAAACGTGTGGGGCCCATTCTGCAGCAGATTCGTGACGAAGAGTTAAGACAGTTGAGCGAAAAGGGAGTGCGTTCGATTGCCGGCCATACCGTTTACGAGAAAAACCCTCATCAAAACGGGATGGTAACCATGCAGGCCTGGTTTATGCGTTACCGATTGCTAAAGGCGTTGGGCGATAGCCAGCCCGATCGTCCAGATGAAGATGTTTGAGCTTGCACAATTGGTCGATTCTGCTGTTGGTCTTCAATATTCGTTGGAAGGATTGGGATTCAAATACTGTTTTATCGGTGGGTTGGCGGTGCAGTATTGGGGGGAACCTCGGATGACCCAGGATATTGATGTTACGTTGCTTTGCGGGTACGGGGACGAAATCCCGTTGGTCGAGAAACTGTCACAATTCCTGAGCCCTCGAATTCTTGACGCGAAACAGTTCGCTCATTTAAACCGGGTCTATCTCGCATCGGATGAAAAGGGAGTTCCGATCGACGTGTCCCTTTCCGGATTGAAATTCGAAGAGGAAATGGTTGAACGAGCACAGTTTGTTGAAATGTCCCCAGCAAAAAAGGTCAAAGTTTGCAGAGCCAGTGATTTGGTGATCTTGAAAGCATTTGCAAATCGCGAGCGCGATTGGGGGGACATCCGCGGCATCTTGATTCGAAGTCGTTCCGAGTTGGATTGGAGCCAAATTGAAAAGGACCTTCCAGAATTGGTTCAAATCAAAGATGAACCCGAGATTGTGTCCCGGCTATACGCTTTAAGGGACGCTCTCAATTAGCTTCAGTGGATAGGTCGGACGAACACGACGTGGGGACTACCAACAATGGCAATTGACCGCATTCACAATTTGAACCAGCAATCCCGCGTCTATGTCGCCGGTCATCGGGGCATGGTGGGACGTGCGGTGGTGCGGGCGATGCAGCAGCGCGGGCAACAGGAATTGATCCTGCAAACTCGCGATCAATTGGACCTCTGCAACCAGGCAGATACGCATGCCTTCCTGCAGCAGCAACAGCCCGATGTGGTCGTGTTCGCTGCCGCCAAGGTGGGTGGAATCCATGCCAACAACACCTACCCTGCCGACTTCATTTACGACAACCTGACGATGGCGGCGAACGTGATTCACGGTTCGTTGTTGGCGGGTGTCAAGCGGTTGTTGTTTCTGGGCAGCACTTGCATCTACCCGCGGATGGCTCCGCAGCCAATGCCGGAAGATTGCCTGTTGACCGGTCCCCTGGAAGTGACCAACGAAGCGTATGCCATCGCCAAGATCGCTGGTTTGAAGATGTGTCAGCATTATCGCCAGCAGCATGGCGTGCTGTTTCATTCGGCGATGCCGACAAATTTGTATGGGCCGGGTGACAATTACCATCCCGAAAATTCGCACGTGCTTCCGGCACTGATCCGCCGGTTTCACGAAGCCAAAGAGTCTGGAGCCGATTCGGTGACGATTTGGGGGACGGGTAAACCACGGCGCGAATTCCTGCACGTGGATGATCTGGCGGCCGGGTTGATTCATTTGTTGGGGCTGACCGATCCGCCAAATCTTGTTAACGTCGGGACCGGCGAGGATATTGAAATTCTCGAACTGGCCAATTTGATTGCCGATGTGGTCGGGTTTGGGGGCGAAATCAAAACCGACCCCACCAAGCCGGATGGAACGCCGGTCAAGCGAACAGATATCTCGTTGATCAAGCAGACCGGCTGGCAGCCGATGATTGGGCTTCGCGAGGGTATTGAACAGACATATCGGGATTTCCTGAAAGAGACCAACACCGGTTTAATGAGGTCGATTTGAGTGGGCGAGAGTCAGTATTGAAATGTCCGACCGGCAGTAGCTTGGGCCATAGGCCCGAGTCCGTGAGCTTTCGTGCAATATTCATATTCCGTTAGGATCACGGCCGAATCGGCCATGCTACGTAAGACGACACCAAGCATCGCACCAAACGCTAATACAAACCAAACACGATACGCACTAACGCGAGCAGAAGAATGACAAAGAAAGCACTGATCACCGGAATCACAGGACAGGATGGCTCCTACCTGGCCGAACTGTTGCTGGAAAAAGGCTACGAAGTGCACGGCATCGTCCGTCGCAGCAGTGTCTTTAATACCGATCGCATCGACCACATCTACAAGGATCCGCACGAGCCGGACGCCAAGCTTTTCTTGCATTACGGCGATTTGACGGACGGTCAAAACCTGACCAATTTGGTTCTGGACGTTCAGCCCGACGAGATCTACAACCTGGGGGCTCAGTCGCATGTCCGCGTTTCGTTTGACGCGCCGGCTTATACGGTGCAGGTCGTCGGCATCGGCGCCTTGAACGTGCTCGAAGCGGCCCGGCAGTTGAACAAACAGCAGGAAGTCCGCGTTTATCAGGCGTCGTCATCCGAAATGTATGGCGATGTGTTGGAAACACCGCAGAACGAATCGACACCGTTTCAACCGCAAAGTCCGTATGCCTGCGCCAAGGTTTACGCGTTTCATCAAACCGTCAACTATCGCAACGCCTATGACCTGTTCGCGGTCAACGGAATCTTGTTCAACCATGAATCTCCTCGGCGTGGTGAAACGTTTGTAACTCGCAAGATTACAAGGGCTGCGACACGGATCAAATTGGGGCTGCAGGACAAGTTGTACCTGGGGAACCTGGATGCCAAGCGTGACTGGGGATATGCCAAGGATTACGTGGAGGGTATGTGGATGATGCTGCAGCATCCCGAGCCTGACGATTTCGTGTTGGCGACTGGTGAGACCCAAACGATCCGCCAGTTTCTGGATTACTCGTTTGAACACCTGGATCTGGACTGGAACCAGTACGTGGAAATTGATCCGCGTTATTTCCGTCCGACCGAGGTCAACCTGTTGCTCGGTGACGCCAGCAAGGCGAAGGATGTGCTGGGTTGGGAGCCGAAAACCAGTTGCCGCGAGCTGGCTCAGTTGATGGTCGACCACGACATGGAACTGGCCCGAAACGAAGCCGCTCAAAACAGTCTGAGCTAGACAGGTTGTCCGCTAAAAAGCAAATCGTCCCTGAAAATTTCCTGGAGAGAGTCTGATGAAAGGGATCATCCTTGCTGGCGGTTCC
>CAZJEK010000370.1:217-5536 GCA_964545005.1 uncultured Pirellulaceae bacterium | reverse complement strand
AATCCAATGCAACCTAATCCCTGATTTCGAAAAACATACATTCCGGTAGAGTCAGCAAATCTCAAATCTCAAATCACCCGCCTCAAACCACCCGCCTCCCGCCTCAAACCCGTTCCGATTCTGCGACCTTTATCGGTCAACCGTGCTTCGCGTCACCGCCGCGGAACCATAACCAAAATTCAGCCGGGCGGACGGGATGCCCAAGCGAAATCCGGGCAGGTCTGGACTATACTAGTGCCGCGTCAAGTATTGATTTTGGGGTTGGCACTTCAATTTAGCGATTGGTTTTTCGAGCAAGATTGACTCGCCAACCCCAATTTTTAAGTTAGACGCTGCACTAGCGACCCCATCGGTTGGACTCTCCAGCTGCCATTTGTTTTCATGCGCACCAGCTACCCGTGGATGTATCTTCCGACATCGTCACTCCGATCGACAGGAACGGTTCCCCGGAACTCCCGGCCAGCGAACCCGATCCTGTGGGGCAGGTGTCGCTAGCGCCTGCTGAAGCAGCGCCAGGCTTGATCAGCCGGATTACAGCTCGGCTACCCACGATGGTGCTGTGGGCGCTGGTCGCACAGGGATTGCTGAGCATCACGCGGCTGCTGACATCGATGACCGTTGGTGGTCGCTTCGGATCCGGGTCGGAATCCCAACTGGGGTATTACTCCAACGCGTTCAGCGTACTGATGATCCTGATCGCGATCTTCGAGGCGTTTATCACAACGCCGCTGACAGTGTTCAACCAGAAGCAATCCGGTTCTGCCAGGCAGCGGTTCTCGGGCAACATGCTGTTGTCTGCGTTGTTGCTGATCGGGATCGTGACGGCAATCCTGGCGGTCACGCTGAGCTTAATTTACTCGTTGAATTCGCTGCCGCCGGCATTGACGGCGGCGATGGTCGCGGTGGCGGCGATCGCACCGCTGCAACTGATTCGCGAATTCTCTCGTCGCTGGTTGCTGGCCAATCTCGAGGCTCGGCCTGCGGCTTGGCTGGAAATCATGTTTGCCGGTTTGTTTCTGGCAGCGTTGTTGGGATTAGTATTGTTCGACCAGGTTACGGCGGTCACGGTATTCCTGGCAGTCGGCGGAGTCAATCTGGTCGGGTTGATCATCTGGTGGCGGATCTACCGCAGCCAGTTCGCTTTGGACGGTCAGGGATTTAACGGCCAGCTGACAGAAACGTTTCGCTACGGGCGATGGGTCGCGGGTGAAAACGTCTGCTCGGCGCTGACCATGTACTTTTGCAATTGGTACCTGATGTTTGAGTTGGGGGAAGCGGCGGCCGGAGTGTTTTTTGCCTGCTTTACGATCGTCTTGCTGGCCAACCCGTTCTTGTTGGGCATCTGCAGCATCCTGGCACCACGGGCGGCGGCGGCTTTCAATGAGGGCAGTTATCAACAACTCGCAGCGGTGCTGATTAAGTACGGTTTGGTCATTGTGATCGTGCTGGGTGCATTCAGTGCCCTGCTGTGGATAATCGGCGATCCCTTGACTTCGCTGTTTTTTGGCCCCAAGTACTCGACGTTTTTCGAAGAATATTCTGGCGGGCGAAACTGGATCACGGCGGTGCTGGGGTTGGCGATGCCGTTGATGGGAATCAGCTACGTGGCCGCTTACGGATTGTTATCGGTGAACAGGCCATTCGACAATTTCTATGCCGCCGTGGTAGCGCTAACGGTACTGGTTGGGGCCAGTCTGCTGGTTCCTGAGCCAACGTTGATGACGGCCGCGATCAGTTTCGTGGCTTCCTTCGCCGCTGCCATGATTTGCCGGGTTGGTTTTCTGGTCATGGCGTTCCTGCGAAGAACATAGCAATTGGTCTCGGCTGTTTTCAGGAGGGCGAATCTCGAAGGTTGTCGACCCGAGAACAGGAAACCCAGGTGCGGCCCAAGCCTGTTTACCGCAGAGACGCAGAGGTCGCTGTGCTTTTGTCTCACGATTCACCAAGTCCTCTGCGGCTCTGCGGTTTTTCTTCTTGATCCTTCGGTTAGCTGTTCGTGCCATCCCAAACAAACGACTCAGTCACGATTCACGGATCTGGCAGTAGCTCTCATAGCGTCGCACGTCCAGTTTCCCATCGGCGACTGCCCATTTGACGGCGCAGTCATCTTCATGAGTGTGCGTGCAATCGGGGAACCGGCAATCGTTAATGAAGGGCCGGATGTCTCGAAAGTACCCTTCGACCTCTTCTGGGATCACATCCCATAACTCGAATTGCCTGATTCCGGGCGTATCGATCAGATGCCCTCCTGATTCGAGCGGAATCAACTCGGCTGCCGTCGTCGTATGCCGGCCTTTCTGGTTTTCTTCACTGACGTGCCCGACTCGCAGTCCCAACCCCGGTTCGATGGCATTTAACAGCGACGATTTGCCAACCCCGGATTGGCCCGTCACGACAGCATCTGTGCCAGCAATCAGATGCTTAAGTCGTTCGATGCCGACGTTGGTTTCGGTGGAGGTGAAAACGACCGGATAGCCCATTTGAGTCCAGACGCCGACGGCCGGTTGCAGGTCAGCTGGATTCACCAAGTCGACTTTGTTGATCACGATGATCGGCGACAGCCCGGCTTTTTCTGTCGAGACCAGGTAGCGGTCGACCAGATTGGGTTTCAGGGTTGGTTCAGCGGCCGAGGCGACGATGCAGACATGATCAACGTTGGCCACGATAATCTGTTGGCGCTTGCGACTGGTTCGGGAGATCTGATTTCGCCGTGGTTCGACTCGGACAATCACGGCCTGGTCATTTTCGTGGCCTTGGCCGCCGAGCTGGATCGTGACTCGGTCTCCAGCCACAACCACATGTTGCAAATCGGTGACCAGTGACTTGAGAATCCCCCGCACCGTACAGCGAAATTCCTGCCCCTGGTCGGTTCTGACGACGCTGGTCAGACCATGAACCCGAATCACACGCCCAGGTTGGCAAAGTGTCTCGTCGACGGTCAGGTCCACCTGGAACCCGGTTTGATCGCCTTCGCCGACGTCTCCGGACACGGTTCGTTTGCGAGTCAAGCGGCCTTTGCCGGAGACGCGTTCGGCGGAACGAGTGTTTTCCAGCTGTTCGGCGTCGTCTCGAAACTCCCGCGTGAAGTCATTTTTTCGACGGCGGCTGGTTTGGCGTTTACGAAAATCAGCGCGGACCGTTTTGCGAGTCTTTTTCTTTTTCCCCATCAATCGCCTAAAATTTGTTGGTTTAACAAAATTTCGATTCTCAAACTGAACGATACACTTAAATTAGAGTCATCTAGAAACTGCCTCGACCACCAACTTGCTTGATTTCATTGAAATCGGGTGACCTTCTGACAGACACCAGTACCGTGCCAAAAGTTCTCTGTGTCAAACATGACGTTGCGGACACAAGCCAAGTGCCGCTGAAACTCGATTCGTTGGACGTGACGTATGTCAACGACAGTGCTGCGGCTCTGGAGATGCTTCGCGAACAGGAATTCGACGGGCTCTATTATTGTAACGGGTCCAACCACCAGGAAATGGTTGACCTGATCCAGAACAGCGAGATCCTGGACTGGATCCCGGACGGGCTGGCTCTGCTAGACCAGAACAACCAAATTATCAAAGCCAACCGCAGGCTGACCAGCTGGTTTGAATATCCCACCCTGGTCGGCCTTGATTTTTATCAAGCCCTCGGAAATCCGGATATTATCGGAGCCGAACCCAGCCCCTTGGCGACGTCACGATCTCAATGTGTCCTGATTGAATCAACGCTACACATTCAGGACAAGTACCTGCGACTGTCAGTCGTACCGATCCTTTCGGTCGATGGAAGTTGCCAACGGTTGCTGGTTTCGATTTCCGACTCCACCAAAAACGTGCTCGAACAGCAGAAGCTGGAAGCCCTGCACAAGGCTGGAACGGCTTTGGCTGACCTCCGCCCGGAAGAGATTTATCAAATGGGCGTCGATGAGCGAATCGATTTGCTCAAAGACAACATTCTGCATTACACCAAGGATTTGCTGGACTTCGACGTGATCGAAATCCGGATGCTGGACCGATCAACGAATTTGTTGATACCTTTGTTGTCAGTTGGAATCGATTCGGAGCGAGCTCGCAAACCGTTGTATGCCGAACAGGCGGAAAATGGCGTGACCGGGTTTGTGGTTGCCACGGGCAAAAGTTACATGTGTCAGGACACGACGTACGACCCGTTGTATCTGGACGGTTTGATCGGCGCCAAAAGCAGTTTGACAGTGCCGTTGATTTATCACGACGAAGTGATTGGCAGTTTCAACGTCGAGAGTCCTGAGATCAATGCGTTTGACGACAGTGACCTGCGATTCCTGGAAGCGTTCGCGCACGATATCGCGGTATCCCTGAACACGCTGGAACTGCTCAATGCTCAGCGAACCGATGCTGCGATGCAATCAGTGTCAGCGATCCACGAAGCCGTCTCCGGGCCGGTCAACGAAATCCTCAGCGACACGGTGCACGCGATTGAAAGTTACATCGGCCACGACCCTGACGTGACGCGGCGGTTGAGAACAATCCTCAGCCATGCTCGCAAGATCAAGAAAACGATTCAGCAAGTCGGCCAGGAGATGGCCCCCGAAGCGGCGGTCCCCGATTGCGTCAAACCGGAGATTCGGCCGGCGCTGCAAGGCAAGAGTGTGTTGGTCATCGATGCCGATGACGAAGTCCTCAAATCGGCTCGCCAGCTATTGGGGCGGTATGGATGCGATGTCGAAACAGCGCATCTGGGCCGGGAGGCGGTGATGATGGTTCGTAATCTGGACGAAAAGGAAGCCTACGACGCGATTATCGCTGACATTCGCTTGCCCGATATTGGCGGCTTTGATCTGCTGATGCAGTTGAAAGAGTTGATCCCCGATCCGCCACTGATCTTGATGACTGGATTTGGTTACGACCCAGGTCATTCGATCGTCAAAGCTCGCCAAGCCGGTATGCGAAAGAATGCCGTCTTGTTCAAGCCATTCCGCATCGGCCAATTGATCGAAGTCGTGGAAGCCACCGTGACCGGTGAGTTAAGCGAAACGACTTAGAATAAATCTACTTGGATGGGGTATTTTGTGTCGGACCAAACGTCTACTGCCCATCGTTATTTTCAAGTAAGAATCAGTTCACTGCTCTGGGCGGTCTTAGTATTAGCGGCGTTTATCGCGGGAATGGAATACCAGCGGTGGACGTTCAAGATTGCCCAGCCAGTGGTCAACTCACCAGTAGCAACGGCCGGTTTTTTCGACTTGGACAACGATGGATTGAACGATGCCTTCAAACTTCACAGGATGATTGCCAACAATGGCGGAACCATCGTCGCCTGTGAGACCGACCGCGGGCAGATTGTCGGTCA
>CAZJEK010000370.1:0-207 GCA_964545005.1 uncultured Pirellulaceae bacterium | reverse complement strand
GCTTTCATCGGACACCAAGTATTTGGTTGTCGGCGATATTCCGGAATCGGCGAAAAAGTCCCATCCGCTTTTGCTGGCGGCCGATCGACTTGGCATTCAACAGATTTCGACTCGTGAACTCCTCGCAGACTTGATGGTAACGCCAGCACCGCGAGTTGTTCCAAAAGGAATTCGGATGGAGAACGCTGAGAACACCAATTTCTGATG
>CAZJEK010000369.1:0-5537 GCA_964545005.1 uncultured Pirellulaceae bacterium | reverse complement strand
TCGGTGTTTCCATCAGCACAACTTTTCCCATCAAGAGTCTCAAAAAAACCATGCGCAAACGATCTCGAAAAACTCGCCCCAGCAAGCTACAACGACGGTCAGAATTTGGTTTTGAAAACCTGGAATCCCGACGCCTGCTCGCCGGCGATCTGGCTGGCAACCACCAGGTCGAAATGACGCTGCCCACCGGAGCCAATATTGTCGTCAATGGAGACTTCGAAACAGTCACCAACGCGGACGACAACTTCTATTTACCCACAGAAGTCGATGGCTGGCAGACACTGGGCACCGAAACGCAACTGAACATTTTCAACAATCAGAATTTCGGCAATGTGCTGGACCTGGACTCGACCGCGGCTGAGTTTGATCGCGTTTTCCAGGACGTCGCCACGCTGGCAGACACCGAATACCTGGTCACATTTGATTTCCGAAAGAACCAGGCCGGCCCCACCGACACATCAGCACAGTCTTACGATTTCGAGGTTTGGTGGAATGGCGAGCTGATCCAAACGTATCAGTCCGGTGACTACTGGCAAACGGGCAGCATCCGAGTCACCAGTAGCAGCAATCTGACCACCCAGCTATTGTTTTGCGAAGTCGTCGAATCCGGTCAGCCTCAGGGGGGTGATGGTGTCGGCGCACTGCTGGACAACATTCGGGTCATGCAGGCTATTGAAGTCACTCCTGAAAACGCCAGCTTCGAAACGGTGACCGGCGACGGCGGTACCAACGGCATCTTTTACCGCCCCTACGAAGTTGCCGGCTGGGGTGCAATGTCAGCAAATTTCGCCGATCGCTGGCTGAAAATCAACAGCTCGGGTAGTTCCGTTTCCGCAACCGACGGCGACCGTTACCTGAATCTGGATACCACAGATCAGGTCCGCAACATTGCCTACCGGGACCTGACGACTGTCGATGGAACGACCTATTACGTCACGTTTGACATGCGGATCGACGGTGAGACCGTTGATGAAATGCGGGTCCGCTGGAACGAAAACTGGGCCGGGACCCTGCGAGGAACTCACGACTGGCAAAACTACGGTTTCATGCTGACTGCCGAAGCTTCAACCACTCGATTGACCTTTCTGGAACCCGACGCCGGTGACGGTTCGGGCCCGCTGATCGACAATGTTCGCATCTTCGCAGTTCAATCCAATCCGATCGTCGTCGATCTGAATGGCGCCCAGGCCGGGCAGGATACCGCGGTGACTTACGTCCCGGGAACAGGCCCCGTCAAATTGATTTCTGACATCGAATTATCGCACCCCACCAGTGATCGAGTCTCATCGGTCACGGTAACCCTGGGCGGTGCGGCTGATGGCTCCAGCGAACTGATTGCGGTCTCGGAAGCCAACATTCCGCTGGACGAAAACGATGAACCAAAAATCACATCGTTCCATTACGAAACGTCGACCCGACAACTGCAGTTAACCGGTGAAGCGACCCTGGCGGAATACGCACTGGTGTTACGCTCGTTGTCATACTTCAACAACGCTGACCCGATTACGGCCACCGATCGCACCGTGACAGTCAGAGTAACCAACGATGAACTGCCGCTGCTAAGCTCTACATCTGAGGCAACCGCGACGGTTTCGATTGAAACCAACCAGGAAGCAATCGATGATGCCATCCTGCAAAAGTTTATCGCTGACAACGACCTGAACGTGCAATCATTCTCCAGCGGACTGTACGCGGTTATCGACAACCCGGGGACAGGTGATACGCCAGATATCAATTCAAGCGTGAGAGTCGCCTACACCGGACGGTTCCTGACCCGCAACTCACAGAACCAGATTGTCGAAGGAGACATCTTTGATTCCAGCTCAGCGGCAGGAGTCACGTTCCCCTTGACCAACGTCATCGAAGGCTGGCAACAGGGCATTCCATTGTTCAGCGAAGGGGGCTCCGGAAAACTGCTGATCCCCAGCGATCTGGGCTATGGAACCAGAGATGACTTTGGGATCCCGCCAAATTCGATCCTGATCTTTGATGTTGAATTGCTGGAAGTGATTTAAGCTCGTCGGTCCAAAACCGACAATCGCTATAACCGAAAACAGAATCGGTGCAATTGTTGGCGATACGGATCCTGAGGTCATGATCAGGCTGCTTCGGCGACTGCAAGACCTAGGCTTCCGTATCGACCAACTGCCTTGACCGGCACGAAGTGACTGACAGGGAGACAACTTGTGAGTCACTTTTTTATGCGCTGTTGGTGCGTATCTTCCTGCATTTACCGAACAATGCTCCAAGCCGCATGCTGCCCGGCCAGCCACCCTGTACTGAAAGCGGCTTGAAAATTAAAACCGCCAATTGGCCCGTCCAGATCCAGAATTTCGCCTGCGAAAAACAGGCCAGGAACTTTCTTGGACTGCAGCGTTTTACTATCAACCTCGGCCAGGTCAATTCCACCAGCAGTCACTTCCGCTTTTTCGAATCCTAACGTCCCCTGGATGGAAAACGACTGACGCTTGAGCGTTTCAACCAACGCGAGAATTTGAGTTCGCTTCAAATCGGCATTACGGATCTCCAGGCTAATCCCAGCCGCTTCGACCAATGCTTCGGCCAGCCGACGAGGAAACCAATGCTGCAACAACGACCCGACTTGCTGCCGAGCCAGCTTCTGCTTCAAGTCGTCCAAATGCTGGACCACGCCTTCGTCGCGCTGATCGGGAAGGAAATCGCAAACCAGTTTCAACGACTTGCGATCCGGGTGCCGCGCAACCTCGCGACTGACATCCAAAACGGTCGGCCCCGAGAAGCCCCAGTGGGTAAACAGGAATCCGCCTTCGGCAGTGGCCAACACGACATCCTGATGCTTGCGACGAGTTACGGCTTTCCCATGATCGCCATTCGGATCACGATCTCCGGCAGCCGACTGGACAACCGCCACCCTCACTCGCTCGAGCGTTACTCCTTTGAGCGAATTGGCCCAGGCAGTATTGGACAGAATCGGCACCAACGCCGGAATCGGCGGAATCAATGTATGCCCCAAACGTTCAGCCCAATGGTATCCGTCACCAACCGTACCACAGCCCGGATAGGACTTTCCGCCGGTCGTCACAATGACTGCCTGAGCGGTCAGGGACTGCGAACCGGTCGGCCTCTCGACGCCAACGCTCCACCCGGATGAAGTTCGATCCAAAGCAACGACCGGGGACTCGGTAATCAGTTTTGCACCGGCCAGGCTGGCCAGCCGGACCAGCGCGTCACGAACATCGATCGCCCTGTCACTGACCGGAAAGATCTTCCCTGTTTCCTCAACCTTGACTGGCACCCCTTGGGATTCGACAAGCTTGACAACGTCCGACGGAGACAAAGCTGCCAAGGCGGAATGCAGAAAACGGCCAGGCTTGCCATACGCTTCGACAATTCCGCGGGCGTCGCAGTGGTGGGTCACGTTGCATCGTGTCCCGCCAGACATCAGGATCTTGACCCCCAACTTTCGATTCTTCTCCAGCAGCCCGACTCGGGCCCCGTTTTCGGCGGCAGCAGCGGCAGCCAGCAACCCGGCGGCCCCGCCGCCAATCACGATTACATCAAATTCAGATTCGGCCATGCGGTTCGGTTAATAGCAAGGAGCGAGAGGCAAAGAACAATCGCTCTTTATACCAGCGATCCCCTCCCGCGGGTGCCGTACCAACCAACAGGCCAATTCAAGCCCGAAGCGCAGCGAGTGGACCCTCAATTGCAGGTCAATAAGATCAACACCTTCCGATCGGGTTGAAGTTGCACATTATCGCTTTTCGCTCCGCAACCAGCGTTGCCAGCGAGGAAGAACACTCTCAAATCGCCCCGCAGAGGCCGTCTACACTAGTGCCGCGTCAAGTATTGATTTTGGGGTTGGCACTTCAATTTAGCGATTGGTTTTTCGAGCAAGATTGACTCGCCAACCCCAATTTTCAAGTTAGACGCTGCACTAGCTTGGGGCGGAAGTCTCAAGAATAGATAAGATTTTGCCGCACTCAAACAGCCCCGCCCAGCCAGCTGCGCAATACAGCCCAGCGAAATTTTGCCTCACCCCAGCAGCTGGACTTCAGGCCAGCGGTTTTGGCGATACTAGCCACCGACATCCTGAAATAACCGTGTCGTTGATTTGGCCAGCGGGCTAGCGCCCTTCCACGAAGCTGCACTGCCGTACCGCCGACTTAATCCATTTGACGGGGATCGTAGGTTGACCGAAAGCCCGACTCCTTGCTGCGTCGACCGTGAGTATCCATCGGAATATGAGTTGGCTCAATCGGCCCAGTTGCGCGGTGAGCTCCATTTTCGCTTCGCATGATTGGCACCCCATTCTGGCTCGATTCCGCATTTCGCTGCTGAGCATCGAGGGCATCCTGGGCCTCTTGCGCTTCATCGAGTGCCTTGAGCAATTTGGTGATACACAGCTTGTTCATGCTGGTATGGTGCTCCTGAGCTTCCGCCTTCAACGACTCGTGCAAACTCTCGGGCAACCGAACCGTAATGACCTTGGTCTCTTCGACCTTCTTGGCAGGCTGCTCGCCCCGCATTTCGGAGATGATTTTCTGAATCTCCGCGTACGTCCGCGACTGCTCAAACTGAAGATATTCGTCGGGATTGTCGAAGACAGAACGGGCGAAACCATTGACCCCCAACATCTCCCGGAAAAACACCACCCAGTCCGACTGGTGGGCGCGAATTTCCTGGGCCTTGGCAAGGACTAACTGGCAACGCTGGGTGAATCCTTCGGTAGTAGAAATAGTCACGATGACTCCCTTCGTGTGATTGGCTGGGGAAGATTTTTGGCTTCAACGACTTGCCCGCTGGCAGGTCTTCGTTGTTTGCCACCATCTTTCCAGCCGGTCAAATCGACCCACTGATATCACCGAAGTGCTTGCATTTAGCGACCAATCGCCAAGGCTGCAAATAAACAGGGCACGATCGCCTGTTTTTTACGCAACCAAGGGCTGCTGCTTTTTTGCGCAGCAAGTCGAGTTGCAAATACCAACTGTCCCGCCTCCTGATTTTCCTCCAACTTGACTAATTAACGTCAAAAGCCCCGCCGGGTTAGCGGGGCCTGGTTTCCTGGCGGTGCCATCATGAGTGCTGGCAGATCACCCAACCTTGAGCTCTTGCTGGCACTTTTTAAGTAGATCCCGGGTGGCTTTGATGCCGGCATACTCATCCAGCTTCCCGCCCTCATACTCGACTCCGACGTACCCATCGTAGCCGGCATCGAGCACGATCTGCATCATCTTGCGATAGTCGGTGTGAACCTCATTTCCGCCATCGTCAAAGTCATGGCTTTTCGCGCTGACGGCTTTGGCAAACGGCATCAATGCAGCAACCCCCAGGTAGCGGTCATACTGCTTCCCGCCGCCGATTCGGAAGTTGCCGAAATCGGGAAGCGTCCCGCAATTATCCAGATTCACTTTTCGGATCACCTGGGCCAGCCATTGTCCGTTGGAAGACAGCCCACCGTGGTTCTCCACAATCACATTGATCCCCACCTCGGCAGCGTACTCAGACAGGCTTCGCAGACCATCGGCAGCTCGCTGAACCTGCTCTTGGTAGGAGCC
>CAZJEK010000368.1:0-5542 GCA_964545005.1 uncultured Pirellulaceae bacterium | reverse complement strand
CGACAAGGGCTTCCGCCCCAAGCTATGAAAGACGGCCCCTCCGGGGCGATTTGAGGTGGGTTTACCACATCGGCAAACCAGGCGCGGAGCAAAAACCGTCAATCGTCAACCTCTAGACGCGGCAATGAATGGAGGCTTAACGACGCGAATGGTCCACTCGCTCGCGCGTCGGGCTTATACTCAGCGAGGTTGCTAATGAAACTTCAGCAACTGGAAATCCCCGGTTCGGCCTTGGGTATCGACCCACGTGCCGATGCCTGATCCCAGGTTAATCTGGTAGCTGCAGGTGTATCCCTGTCCGTGCTGCTGGAAGACCAACAGCTGGTTGCTGCCGGCGGCGAGGACTTTTCCCTGGATCAGTGCATCTCGCTCGCGCCCGGCCACCGGGCCAACGAAGTCTCCGCCGATGGTGTTATTGATTTGTTTGAAACGAATCTGGCATTGATGATTGGATTTCGACATGACCCCATCGACTTGGTCATCCCAGATCAGTTTCCAATCGCCCGTCATCGGCTGAGCGTCGCTGTCACGAAAACTAGATCCAAATTCCGTTCCCCGCTGCCCGTCCAACGGCAACGCAGCGGGTTGGTTCCATGTTTTTGGGTCTCTAAAAGTCGACCGAAACTTGACGACCGGACCAAGTCCCATGAATATCGCCGAAAAAATGCCGAAGTTCACCTACTGAATCAAATTGTTAAGTTTTCGAAAATCGGTGGAACTTCATTGCAAATCCCGTGTGCTCTAAGATAAGCTGGAGATCGCATCGCCCTATCTGCATCAAAAAAGTGAAACAATGTTTCAACTCAACTACGCTAAAGAAACAACGAAATCTTCTAGATTTAGCCCATCAAGAAACCTTCTTTTAATCACGATGGCCGCATCGTTGCTTTTACTTGACCAACAAATCGTGCGCGGCGAAATTGTTCTTTCGTCCGGAATTACGTATACGCAAAACTTTGACACTCTTGCGTCATCGGGGGGGCTGTTTCCATTTTCCCTCAGCGATTGGCAGCTTGACGAACAGGACACCAACTCAAATAACTTTTACCGATCTTCAACTGGCACAAACACTACTGGAGACACTTACAGCTTTGGCTCAGCCGGTTCTGACGAGCGGTCTTTGGGAGGCGTTGCGAGTGGTAGCTTACAGACGCGATTTGGTGTTGGATTCTTGAACGGATCAATTCAGGAACTCGTTTCTGTCAACATCAGCTATCGCGGCGAACATTGGCGAAATAGCGACGGGCAAGTTGACCGTCTGGAGTTCGAATACTCCACTGATGCAACAAGCATCTCAACTGGAACTTGGACTTTATTCAACGATCTTTCCTACACCAACAGTTCGATCGTCGGGACAGGTGCGATTGACGGCAACTCAATTGGTGAAGACATTTCATCAACGCTCACTTTTTCAACTGCGCTTACCAGTGGTGAGTCGTTTTGGGTCCGTTGGTCGGACCCAGATATTTCTGGCTTCGACAACGGTTTAGCGGTCGATGACTTAGAAGTTTCCGGCATTTTTTCTTCAGTCCCCGAGCCAACGTCCGCAATGCTGTTCGGAACGGTCCTCATGGGTCTGACCTACCGACGTCGCCGCAGCTAAACTCCCAAGCGATCCGCAAAGTCAAACGCCCGGCCCTGACCGGGCGTTTTTGTGCGCTGAGCATTTCAGCAGCACTGCAGGCTTTAAGAAACCACCGAGTCTTTGAAGTGTCAGCGGTCCCGCGCCAACGCGCGGACATCATCGTTGCAACAAACGCTCCCGGCTTGTCCGGGTGATGATTACCTTTTTGCTACACCACAGCGGCCAGGAAATCGCAAATGCACCCGGCTTGTCCGGGTGATCGTCACCTTCTTGCTATCGCCGGCCTGGGACCTTCTTTAGGCTTCCCATTTTTAGATAGTCGAACACAGCACGCCAAGCACTCGCGCTCTTTGACCCGCACCCCCAACCCCCTCTCCCTTGAATTCCGCGATAGTTTGACCAAGTTGGAGACCACTGCGGGGCGGAATTAAAGGGTGAGGGGGCGATTGATTTTGAAGTTGTTACCGGCAGTTCATGCCACGTACTCGCCACTCCACTTTCTCGTGGAACAAGAGACACAAGCTCTTAGGAGTTGGGATAGAACCACGTTGTATCAGATGGTTCCGCACTGATTGAATCCGTGGCTTCTAGGCCGCACCGCCCACCCCTGTGTCTTCTCCGTGAGCTCTGTGTCTCTGTGGTGAAACTCGTTCGCGGCAAGCCAACGCTCCCTCACAGTAACCGCGCTCCTCCCAAACACTAAGCCCCAACTCAAACCGTGAATTCGCTGTCTAGGATTGTCGCCACTTGACTGGCATTCAAATTCTCGCCGTCGTCCATCAAATTCTCGGGCGCATCGACGTGACCGAGCCCCAGGTTGTGAGCGATTTCATGAGCGATCACCCGCGCGGCAACGTCGCGGCCGCTGTTGGACGTCAGCAAGCTATCCCCGATGTGCACCATCAACCCATTGGCATCGACAAACGCCAATCCGTTGGCATGGTTTTCACTCAACTCTTCAAAACCCGCCACAATATTGACGAAGTACAAATCCAACACCAACGGATCGCTGCTGCCGATGCCGGCATTGTCCCCCGCATTGACGACCGAATTCAAGTCGCTTCTCGGCCGCGTGCCGCCATGCCCTTCGTTGGCAAACGAGTTATTCCAGCCCACATTCGATTCCCAAGTCACATCGACATGAGCCTGGTAAAAAATGTCGTCGATCTGGTTTTTGATGTACGTCTCGCTGATGGTACTGCCAAACGACATCGCGGTCGCCGAACCATTGTCGTTGGAGACGATAACCGGCCGCACAGTGACCGCTTGCTGGATCGGTGACTCGGCATCGAACACACCATCGGCGAACCCGAACCGCTCCATGTTGGTCAGCGTATCGGTGCCCTGCGTCGGGCTGATATCGCGCATGTCGCGAACTGTCAGCGTCGTGGTGCCATTGATCCGGTGCTGGTTGTAGTTGCCGGTGAAGTAGTAAAAGTCATTCCCGCCTCCGCCATCAACCACATCGTTTCCGGCACCGTTGTGGATTCTATCGGTCCCACCCAAACCCTGGATATGGTCGTCACCGTTGCCACCGACCAGCAAGTCGCCCCAGCGAGCTCCTTCCAACGTATCGGCCCCCGCACCACCGTGCAGCCGGTTTTCAGCGAAGTCGCCCCCGATCAATTCATCATCACCATCACCGCCATAGAAAACATTCAAGCCTTCGCCACCGGTGATCTGATCATCCCCGGCGTGGCCTTGAGCTAAATCAGCCGCGACAGTGCCTGGCACACCTACGGTGCCACCGTCGCCGACATCAATGATATCGTTTCCCGGCAGCCCATAGATTTTGTCGACGCCATTCCCGCCCGTGATCGTATCGGCATCACTGCCACCGAAAATTGTGTCGTTGCCGTTTTCGCCATGCAGCTGGTTCTCGCCGTCACCGCCCAGGATTCGATCGTTACCGGTACCACCATAGATTTCATCGACGCCATCAAAACCGATCAGTCGATCGTCGCCGTCACGTCCCCGAATCACGTCATTTCCGGGACCGCCATTAATCTGATCGGACTGACTGCCGCCGGTCAGCTGGTCGTCGCCAGCGCCGCCAATCTGCAGACTTTCAATCGCGGTGTCGTTGAGGAACGTGTCATCTCCGTCACGCCCCAGGAAAACAATCTGGCTGATATCGGCAGCATCGAACACCTGGGACGTCGCACCGGTCAAATTCGCTTGTACCTGAGTTCCGTTGACCGTCATCACGGAGCCGCCGTCGTTGGCGTTGGAACCGGAAAGATAGAGCTTCCCCGTGGAAGCCTGAAAGAAAATTCCGGCCAGGACCCGGCGTGGTTCCAGTTTCTGGTAGGCCGTTGCACTGGATTGCCGACAGCGGGAAACTCGGTTCGACCAGCGATTGCGGCGACCAGACAGTAGCGAGTTAATAAAAGCAAACACCATCAACCTCGATTGCTTGACAGCCTTGAGCCGGCCGGGGCCACGTGGCCAACCGAACGGCGAAGTGTTTCGAAATTGGGCAGCTGGGTCAATCCGGATTCCTCCGCCAGCACGTTCAACAGCGCCTGGTTAATTCGTCAAGTCACTCGCCAGGATCTGGGAAATCTGGCTGTTGTTGAGGTTTTCGCCGAGATACGAGCCGTTCATCAAGTTGCCGGCTGCCGAAACATGCTCCAAACCGAGATTATGAGCGATTTCGTGGGCAATCACGCGCCCGATCGCATCCCGGCCAGCATCGAACTCCAGCAGATTGTCTCCAACGTGAATCATCACGCCACTTTGATCGACGATGGCCAAACCGTTGGCAAAATCCTCGCTGCCGCTCGATCTTCCGGGAACGATGTTGACGAAATACATGTCGATGATTGTGGGATTGGCAGCACCTACTCCAGCCTGGTCGCCATTGGCAACGACGGTAAAGATATCGTTGATTGGACGAGTGCCACCGTTGCCCTGGTTAGCAAACGTGTTGTTCCAGGTCCGCTTCGATTGCCATGACACGTCGACTAACGCTTGATAGAAGAGATCGTCGACGATGTTTTTGATATACGTCTCAGTAGCAGCCGTGCCGAAGGATTGGGCGGTTGCCCCACCGCCAGAATTGGAAACCACGATTGGCCGGACCACGACTTTTTCCTTGATCGGCGAAGCAGCGTCCTGCAATCCATCGCTGAATCGAAGACGATCGACACTGGAGACCTGGTCCGTTCCCTGATTGAAACCATCGCGCATATCCCGGACAGACAAGACCGCGCTCCCGTTGATTCGATACTGGCGATACTGCCCCGAAGAACGATACTCGTCGACGCCAGGTCCACCGACCACGATATCGTCGCCCTCACCGTTGATCAGAAAATCAGCACCGGCGTTCCCCCGGACCTCATCATTGCCGGGGCCCCCATTGAGGAAGTCCGCACCGCCGGCACCATCGATGCTGTCGTTGCCTGCTTGACCGTGAAACCGGCTTTCGTCGGACGTGCCACCGCGCATCGTATCGTCACCGTTGCCACCGTAAAACACGTTCAGCCCACTGCCTGGGATCATGATGTCATCGCCATCCATCCCCAGCACCAGGTCAGCTTGATCGATCCCGGGTGAGCCAGGCACACCGCCATTGCCGCTGTTAAGCGTATCGTTTCCGGCGAAACCAACAATCGTATCGATGCCATCGCCACCGTTGATGTTGTCAACGTCATCGCCACCAAAGATCAAGTCATTGCCGGCATTGCCCCGGAGCGTGTTGTTGCCGCTGCCGCCAAAGATGCTGTCGTCACCGTCGCCACCGATAATCTCGTCGGCACCCAGGTAGCCGACCAGTCGATCATTGCCCGCTTGCCCGTCGAGGACATCGTTGCCGGGACCGCCATTGATCGTATCGACTCCCGAGCCGCCCCGCAGCGTATCGTTTCCACCTTGCCCGTACTGCAGGCTGGGGATGGCCGTATCGTTGGTAAAGGTGTCATTCCCTTCCAACCCGATGAAGACGACACGTTGAAC
>CAZJEK010000367.1:0-5585 GCA_964545005.1 uncultured Pirellulaceae bacterium | reverse complement strand
CCGGGGCGATTCGGGAGTCCGAATGGTCATCGTGCAACTTTCGGTTGCTGCAAGCGATCACGGCCGAATCGGCCATGCTACCTGCCTGCAATTCCGCCCCTCCGGGGCGATTCGGGAGTCCGAATGGTCATCGTGCAACTTTCGGTTGCTGCAAGCGATCACGGCCGAATCGGCCATGCTACCTGCCTGCAATTCCGCCCCTCCGGGGCGATTCGGGAGTCCGAATGGTCATCGTGCAACTTTCGGTTGCTGCAAGCAATTATGGCCGAATCGGCCATACAACTGCCTGCAATTTAGCCAAATTCCGCTTGCATTGCCCGCCACGGATTGATCTAGGTAAGCTTTGGCGTTTGGGATAAACTGACAAACTGAGTGGAGACGGATTGCCACACGTTGCCGCAATCCGAATCAGGACAACGGGCTCATGGAGGGCACTCAATGGCTGATACGATCAAATTCATTCACGCGTCGGATCTTCATCTGGACGTTCCGTTCAGCGGTTTGACCGAGCTTCCCAAGCACCTGATCGATGTGCTGGCCAACGCACCTTACGATGCGGCTGCCAAGGTGTTTGACACCGCGATTGCCGAACGCGTCGACTTTGTGCTGCTCGCCGGTGACTTGTTCGATATCGACGCAGGCAATGCCCGGGCTGCTGCCTTCTTGCTGAGTCAATTCCAGCGGCTGGCGGAAAAGGATATTGAGGTCTATTGGGTGGCTGGCAGCTGTGACCACCCTGACCGCTGGCCCGGTTCGATTGAACTGCCAGAGAATGTAATCACCTTTAATTCTTCGATCGTCGAACGAATCGAGCATCGCCGCGATGGCAAAGTGATCGCTCGGATTATGGCTTGTGGTCACGACCACAAACGCCGCAGCGGTGCCGATTTTGTCGTTCCCGACAACGAGACCTTCAATATCGCGTTGACCCACGGCGACTTCGAATCCAGCACCCTGACGGGGCATCATATCAGGTATTGGGCGTTGGGCGGCCGCCACAAAAGCGCGAAGTTGGAGAAACCGGATACGATCGTGGTGTATCCGGGGTCGACGCAAGGTCGTAGTCCCGATGAACCAGGCCGCCATGGTTTCAAAATCTGCCGCGTTGACAATAGCGGTAAGCTCCGCGTTCAAACCGTCGAATCGGATCGAGTAAGATTCCTGCCTCAAAAAGTCGCGATCTCCGAACAAGCTCAAATGTCTGAGCTGAAAACCGAACTCACTGACCGGGCGCTCAAGATTATCACCGACACGACTGACCAGATCGTGCTCAGCTCCTGGTTCCTGTCGACAGACGGAGAATTCAATCCGCGGTTGCGAAAATCAGAATTCGCGGCCGAGTTGCTGGAATGGCTGCGTGATGAATTCGGGCGTTCCGACAAGGGGCTCTGGTCACTGTCGGTCCGAGTCGAAACGCCTCAGCAGTTGCCGATCGAGTGGTACGAAGAAGACACACTCTTGGGCGAGTACATGCGAGCGGTGGCGCGTTACCAAAGTGACGATTCGCTGAAACTCAACTTGCATGATTACCTGCCTCAGACCGTAAAAAACCAGGTTGTCTCTGGCATGGCTGATGTGTTGTTGGCCGAACGCGAACAGATACTTGGCGAGGCAATGATGGTTGGAGTCGACTATCTGGGCAAGCATAAGGAATTCGACATCGAGTCCCAGAAATCGTAACCTGCTGTTACCCCTCCAGGATTTGGCTGCGAACACCTGACAAAGTGAACAACATCTGCATCGAATGATTCGATGTAACCAAGGCGAAAAGGAGACGCGTCGTGAAGATTACGGACCTTCAAGTTGACGGATTTGGTGTCTGGAAAGGCCTGACTGTCGAGTCCTTGTCAGACGATCTGACCGTGTTTTGCGGTTACAACGAGGCCGGCAAAACGACCCTGATGCAGTTTGTGCGAGCCATGATGTTCGGCTTTAGCCCCGAACGATTGGACAAATACACGCCCCCAGTTTACGGCGGCTTGGCCGGAGGTTCACTGGACATTGCCACTGGATCCGGCATCTTCGAGGTCCAGCGTCATGTCGATCCCAATCGGCATTCCGATCCGATCGGCGACCTGGCTGTCACCGACGCCCATGATGGTTCCGTTCACGGCCGGGCCCATTTGAGCAACCTGATGTCGGATATCGACGAGTCCATTTTCACGAACGTGTTCTGTATCGGGCTGCGCGAGATCCAGGAATTGGGAGCACTCAATAGTACCGCGGCAGCCGAACAGCTGTATAAGTTGACCAGCGGAATGGATCGCGTTTCCTTGATCGATGTGATGAAGGATCTCAAACAGCGACGTGAAAAAATCTGGACCACGGAAGCCAAAGTCGACTCTCGATTGGGCACGCTTTCGGAGCGGCGACAAAAACTCCTGCGCGAAATCGATGAGTTGAAGCAACGGTCGAAGCGTTGGTCGCAGGTCGCCGCCGAGACGACTGACATCGGTAACCAGCTGATCGATATCGACCAGGACCTGAAACTGAAGGATCAACGGTCCCGGCTGCTGGAGGTCGCAATGCAAGTCAGCGATCGCTGGAATTCGAGAAAGTCGTTAACCGAGCAAATCGAATCGATGGGCAAGCTACCTGATCGCCGAGACGTTTCGCTGGAACGACTGGACGAATTTAACGACAAGATCGCTCAGCAAAAGCAACGGATCGAACAGGTCAAGGTCCAGCGGAAAACGATCAAGACCGAAGCCATGTCGCTGCCGATCAATCGTAACCTCTGGAAGCAGAAGTCGCGGATTGAGGCCGTCACCGAACACATGCCATGGGTTGAGTCGCTACAGCGACAAACCGAACGGTTGGGTAGTGAAATCGATCGAATTGAGCACCAGTTGGTCGGCGAAGTCGACGGGCTGGGGCATCAACTGAAATTAAAAGCCGACGACATTCGCGAGCTGGGCAACCGTGGGCTGACGACATTGGAAGCCGCCGGCCGCAAGCTGCAAAATGAAACGGATCGTCTGGCAAAATTTGAAGGTGAATTGGAAAAAGTCGAGTTTGACCTGGGGCAACATCAGGAACGGCTGGGGACTTCGCTGGCCGAACAGACAACCTCGGAATCGCTTGAAGACACGGGCCGCTACGTCAACCAACTTCGTCGGCGGATCGAGCTGGAAGAAAAAATTGTCAAACTCAACAAGAACCGTCTGAAGCTGGAACGGGATGTCGATTCCGTGGTCAGCGATCAGGTTCTGCCGGCCGAAAAACTGTGGATCATCGGTGCCGTGTTTGTGCTGGGCGTTGTCCTGCTGGGTTCAGCCTTCTGGTATCAGCCCCAAGGTACCGTAAATGAAATCCGCAATGTGGCGTTGGTGATGACTTTCCTGGGGGCCGCATTCGGGCTGATCAGTCTGGCGTTGAAGGCACACTGGGAACGGATTGCCCGTGAGGACATGGACGATTTCCGCCACCAGATTGAAATCGTTCGGCAACAACTGAAACGCGCCAAAACGGAGCGCGACGAAATCGAATCCAAGTTGCCCGCCAGTGTCGTTGGAAACTGGGAGCTGGAATTGAAAGATGCTGAAGCGCGGCTCATGCGGTTGGAAGATCTGGTTCCCTTGGAAAGTCGCGTCCAATCCACTCGTGGCGTTCAGGAAGAGATTCGTCGTCGGATTTCCGCTCAGGAACGCGAGTTGAAAAAAGCGGAAGATGCCTGGCGAGCCAGCTTGCGAACATCGGGACTGCCCGAAGAACTTCGCCCGCATCAGTTGCAGGAGATTACCCAACGTTCGGAACGTGTTTCGACGTTCTTCCTGCAATTGGATCAGTTTACTGCGGAGAAAGCGTCACGCGAAAAAGAACTGGCTGCCTTGAATCATCGAATCGATATGATGCTGTCCGAAACTGGACTCGAATTCGATAGCGAGAACCTGATCGAACGGCTCAATCAGCTGCATCGTGCGATCAACGAACAGCGACAATTTGTTAACGCTCGCAAAGAGCACGCTGAAAAATACAAGAGCCTTCGCTCGCGGCTGAACAAGTCCAAGCGTGAGCTGGAAAAATTGCTGGGCCAAAAGCAACGATTGTTGGCCCAGGTCGGAGCGGCCACGGAGCAGGACTACCGTGACCTGGATGCTCAACACGCAAGGCGTCGAAAACTGATCAAAAATCGTGAGTCGATCTCGGAGCAGATTGCCGCGGCACTGGGTAAGAACTTCCACGAAGACCAGCTTTGCGAACTGTTGGATGCCTATGGCACGGCCGGTTTGGAAAAAGAATGGGAGTTCGTGCAGTCAGAAATCCAGCGAATCAAAGACATTCAGTCCAAGCTGTTGCAGCAACGCGGTGAATTCCTGCAAGAGGTAAAATCACTGGGCGAAGACTCGCGGCTGGATGTGGCCCATCTGGAATTGAACGCAATCAACGCTGAAATCGAACAGCTGCAGCAGCAATGGCAGGTGCTGGCAACGAGCACACAGATGCTGGAAATGATTCGCGAATCGTACGAATCAAAACGACAGCCGGAAACCTTGAAAGAAGCTTCCGGATACCTCGACCGGCTGACCGAGGGCAGCTACAACCGAATCTGGACGCGGTTGGTTGGCGAAGAATTGCTGGTCGACAACGCGGAAGGCGAAACAATCCCGGTCGACAAACTGAGTCGCGGGACACGCGAAGCCGTTTATCTCAGTTTACGGTTGGCGTTGGTCGGAGCCTATGCCCGGCGCGGTGCGGTAATCCCGATGGTACTGGACGACGTGCTGGTCAATTTCGATGGCCAGCGCACGTTGGCTGCGGCGGACCTGCTGCATGATTTTGCTCGCAACGGCCATCAGATCCTGATGTTCACTTGTCACGACCACATGCGAGACATGTTTGATTCGCTGGGCGCTGATGTCAGGATTTTGCCGAACCATCGCGATGTGGTGGAGAACGGTGCCGTGCCCCAGACCTTTCATGGTCAAACTAAGCAGCCCGTGTTGCATCAGCCCGAACCGGTTGTCGTTGAATATGATCCCGAACCTCAACTGGAACCGGCCCATCGGATTCCGGTGGAGTACGTCGAGTACGCATCTCCCAACGTGCAGTTGATCCCCGATGACTATGACGCGGAGCTGGAATATGAGCTGTCTGCGGTCGCATCGGACCAGCGGGCCGAGACTCGTTTGCGAAATGAGCTGGTTTATATTTCGCCAAACTTGCCTGCTCCATTGGATTTGTCTGGCGACGAAGAGATCTGGCAATCCGGCCAGACCAGATCGACCTACGATCGCGTCTGAATCAGGCGCAAGGACGCCGAACCGCACCGGAATCAGTTGTTTTTACTGAGCAGGTATTCGGCGATTGCCTGGTAGGCTGGCAGTGAGGTTGGATCAATGTATCCATTCTTGGCTTGGGGATGGGAGGCAAAACGAGCGATCACCATTTGGGCAGCTGGATCAATATAGATCGTTTGACCATGGACACCGCGGGCTGCGAATGCGCCATGGCTTCCATGAAAATTCCACCACATGCTACGGTAGCTTCCCCCGGGGAGAGTCTTGAATCCGCCGTGTGCAAAGGCATCTTTATTCCCGCCGTTTCGAATGCTGTTAACAACGGCAGCGGGGAAGAGCTGTTTG
>CAZJEK010000366.1:0-5615 GCA_964545005.1 uncultured Pirellulaceae bacterium | reverse complement strand
ACTCGGGCCACTGGCCCAAGCTACCATCTGACTCGGGCCACTGGCCCAAGCTACCATCTGACTCGGGCCACTGGCCCAAGCTACCGGTGCTACCCAAGCTACCGACTCTCCCCGCCGATCAAACTCTGTGGCAGGCGCTTCAAAACGCATCGGGCCAGATCCTGCTGCCGACTTCCGGGACCAGTGGGACTGCTAAACCGGTACGCCATGACTTCGCCAGCTTGACGCGGCAAGTCAAAACCGGTCGCCCCAAAGACCGCTGGGGGTTGGCTTACCATCCGCTGTCCTTCGCCGGGCTGCAGGTTATCTTCCAGGCACTGGCCAATCAAAATCTAATCGTCACGCTGACCGACCTGCCCTGGCCCGCAGTCGCGGACCGAATCCGCCGTCATAAACTGACTCACCTGAGCGGTACGCCGACATTCTTCCGGATGTTGACCGGAGCCAAGCCGTTCCGTCGCGTCAGACGCATCACTGTCGGGGGCGAACCGCTGCAACCGCGCGATACACGGTCGCTGAACACGCTGTTCCCCAATGCCGAAATCGCGAATCTGTACGCGTCCACCGAACTGGGCGTTGCGCTGCGATCCGACGGCGATGTGTTTACGATTCCCGACGATCGCTGCGATCAATTTCAAGTTCGCGACGGCCACTTGTTTGTGCAAACGGATCGGTTGCCTGCCGACCACCCGAGGCTCGATGCGGATGGTTTCTTTGCGACGGGCGATCCGGTCGAAATCGTTGCGGAGAATCCGCTCGCCTTCCGCTTTCTCGCTCGCGACCAGGGCGCGGTAATCAATGTCGGCGGGGCCAAAGTGGATCCGCGGCATGTCGAAGCGGCCCTGGAAGCCATCCCGGCCGTTAAACTCGCTCATGTATTTGGCCGGGCAAGTTCGGTGGTTGGCGAAATCGTGGTCGCTGAAGTGGTGCTCGACAGCGGTTACGAGGGCTGTCATGCTGGAGAAATTCGCCAACAGGTCGAACGCTACTTGCAGGATTACGAGATCCCCCGCATGATCCATTATGTGGCTCAACTGAGCCTGACACCGACAGGGAAACGGCGAATCAACACACCATGAACGTACTGGTAACGGGAGCAACGCGGGGATTAGGATTGGCGATCGTCCGCCAATTGCTCGACGGCGGCGACGCAGTCTGGGCGACCGGCCGCACGTGCTCGGACGAACTTCAATCGATCTGCCAGCAGCATCCGCAGCATTGTCAGTTCGTGCCACTGGAGCTAGGGCAATCCGCCGGTCAGAATTTGGAATCGTTGGCGGCGTTGAATGAAGTTCGGTTTGACGGGGTCGTCAACAATGCCGCGACGGCTGTCACGGGGCTGGTGACTCACCTGGACTTGTCCCATGTCGCGCAAATGTTTCAGGTCAATACATTGGGCGCGATGGCGGTCGTCCAATGGGCGCTGAAGAATTTTTTGGCTCATGGGAGTGCCGGTTCGATTGTGTTCATTTCGTCGGTTACCTCGTCGGTGGGGAATCGCGGCCTGTCGGCGTATGCGGCGACCAAGGGTGCGATCGAATCCTTTTCGCTGAACGTGGCCCAGGAATGGGGCAGCCGTGGGATCCGCAGCAATTGCGTGGTGCCCGGGTTCATGCAAACCGAAATGTCGTCGCCGATCGAGCCGGAACAGTTTGATCGAATCATTCGGCGGTCGGCGCTGAAGCAACCGGTGTCGATGGAGTCGGTGGCTGCGCTGGTTCAGTTTTTGTTATCCGCTGCGGCCGAGTCGATTACCGGCCAGGCGTTCACAGTCGATGCGGGGGCGCGATAATGGATCGACTGGTTATTTTTGGGGACCGTACCGCAGCGGAGATGAAGCAGATTGTGGACGAGGTTTGCGGCGACCGCTTCGCCGAAATCTTGGTTTGTTACGTTGATGCTGAGGGTGCGTTTGAATCGCAGCTGGATGCGGTGGCGTCCTCTGGTGGCCAAGTTCATTTCCTGCTGGGTTTGGGCGACCATCGCTTGCGCGAGGCTGCAGGGCGAACGGCGACCGATCGCGGTTGGAGCCCGTTTTCGTTTGTTCACCCGACTGCTTACGTGGCTGACAGTGCCGTGATTGGAGCGGGTAGTTTTATTGCCCCGACAGCTTGTGTAGGGCATCGAGCCAATTTGGGGCAGCATTGCCTGGTGCATTATCAGGCGTCGGTCGGTCACGATGCGGTGTTAGGCGACGATTGCTGGGTGCTGCCTGGGGCTCGGATCAGCGGTCAGGTGATGATGGATCAGCGGGTGTTAATCGGGTCCAACGCGTTTGTGTTTCAGGGGGCTGCGTTGGGGCGCGGGGCGCAGGTCGATGCCTTGACGTATGTTCGGGACGATGTGTCCGCGGGGGCCGTGGTTTCGGTGCGACGGCCTCAGTTGGGCGGGTAGGTAAGCGAATTTTTGCCTGAACGTATTCGTTGTGGTTAAGAAGTTCTGTCGGCCCTCCGGGCCTGGTGGTTTTAAATCGGCTTCTTACCGGGGGTTATCACCCCCGGCAATGGTTGTATCGGCCCTCCGGGCCTGGCTGCTAGCAATGTTTAATTGGCCATGAAGTGGCGACAGGGTGAGCCTTGTCCAGATAGCCACGAAATGGCGGCAGGGTGAGCCTTGTCCAGATAGCCACGAAGTGGCGCCACGGGCGTCAGCCCATGGATCGGGTTCGTTCTGGTTCATTCAGTTAGTCCCGATGGGTCGGCATAAAAAGTCATTAGCCACGAAGTGGCGGCTGATTTAGCCATAAGCCTCAGCGGCGCGATCGGATGAACTCCGGATTCCAGCCAATATATCGAATAGGCCCGGAGGGCCGGCAGAGCCATTGCCGGGGGTGGTAACCCCCGGTATTCAAGCCAACCAAATGATCAGGCCCGGAGGGTCGGCAGAATTGCCCCAATTTAAACAATTAGGCAATTCTATTAGGTAGGCAACTCTATTTCGGGTCCGCCCAGCAATCAAACTTTGCCCCGGGTACGCTCCCTTTTAAATTCTGAATCCACCGCCCTCTCCCGCACAACCAACTTGTGAAATACGCCACGTTGCAAAACCGGCTTCCGGTGAAAATGTCGGTTTCGATAGGACTGATTTAAATTACAATAGCCCATTGGAAGGGCAACCTCTAAAACTTCCACCTCCACCCTGCCCTTTTGCTTGTCGATTTAATACTGCCGCATGAATTCTGAACAATCGTCAACGTTTACGGACCGGTTGAAGCCCATTGACCTGGTGTTCGCTTTCGCAGCGCTGGCCCATCTGCCGATGGTGATGTTGTACTATCGGTCGGTCTCAGTAGGACATTATCAGTTTGCTCCGCTGCTGATTGCCGTCGTCGCCTGGTTGTTGGTGATGCGGCTGAAAGAACTCCCGCAACGCCCGGGGCCTCGCATCACGACCGTGGCCGGTTTGGCCGCCGTCTTCGTTCTGCTGCTGGGCGCGGCGATTACCTATTCGCCCTTTGTCTGGAGCGGTTCGGCGTTTGTGTTGACCGCGACGTTTGTCTTTGATCGCTGGGGCTGGGTTGGCTTGCGACACGCATCCCCGGTTGGGTTGCTGTTGTTGTTCGCCATGCCGCTGCCCATGAATCTGGACACCGCGATGATTCACCGGTTGCAGTTTCTGGCCAGTCGACTGGCTAGTGCGATTCTGGATACCTTTTCGGTCGTGCACTTTCGCGAAGGCGTGGTGCTGGTGACTGAAGTCAAACAGTACTTTACCGAAGAGGCCTGCAGCGGGATTCGATCGCTGTTCTCTTCCCTGGCCGCGATCAGCATCTATGGAGTGATGAACTATTACTCCATTTACCGCCACGTTTTCAATTGGGTGCAAACCATCGGCTGGGTGATCGTCGGCAACGCAATCCGCATTGCTGCGGTGGTTGTGCTGGCCGACAACGTCGATCCCAGTTTTGCCGAAGGGACGCCGCACCAGATGATTGGTCTGGCTACGTTCCTGTTGATTTTCGCATGTGCCATGAGTACCGATCGGGCACTCGGGGCGTGGCGAATTGCTCGGAATAACCTGTTGCTTGACGAAGTTCGGACTCGTAAAAGACCAAGAATCAAAGCTGCCCTCGAACAAAAGCCGGGTTCTGCCAGTTCACCGGTTCCTGCTTGGCAGCGTTTCGCCTTGATCGGCATGTTTCTGATGGCCGGCGTGCTTTGTTACCGAATGGGTGTGGTGTTGGGGTCGGACAAAAGTTTCCAGGAAGTACTGGAAGAAGACTTTGCCGTCTCGCGCGCTGAAGACCTTCCCAAGCAACTTGGTGGTTGGACGCAAACCGAATTTGAGCACGTCTATCGCGAGGACACACGACTGCTGGCTTCGGAATCATACGTTTGGACATACACCAAGAACGGAGTGAGGGCCCAGTTGTCGCTCGACGGCCCTTACGACGATTTTCACCCCTTGATTTTGTGCTACGAAGGGTTGGGTTGGCAAGTTGAACAGCAGCATGACTATTCTTCCGAAGCCGAACCTGCATCAGCGACTGAAAGCACGACCTTGACAATGAATAAACCGGGTGAGCACGGGATGGTTCAGTTCAGCGCATTGGATCGAGTTGGCCAACTGGTGCCGCCGGGTGCCGGCCGGGACTACTGGCGATTCCGGACAATGATGGTCCGCCGCAACGTGATGATGGCGCTGGGGATGCTGGACCGGGACAACGACCCGCGGTTTTCCAGCCAGCCTTTACCGATCAGTCAGTTGCAATTGCTGTACACGTCGGGCACTGAAATCGACGACAACGTCAAGCAGGAGTTGTCCCAGCTGTTCCTCGCGGCGCGGGAAACGGTCCGGAGGTCGGGGCGTTATACCAATTCTCAAAACGAACAGGCGAGTGCTTTTTAACTCATGGCCAAGATTCGAAAATCGAGTACACGAAAAAACCGGCCTGGCGGCAAGTCCAAGGCTGGCGAGATTGACGAGCCAGAATTTGACCGGCAGTTAGGTGGCGGGATTGGCCGGGTGATCGGTGGAATTCTGACGTTTCCATTTGCCGCGGTGGCTTCCATTTTTCGGCCACTGTTTTCGCAGGACGTTGTCGTTGAAGGCGATGAAAAGAAGTCGGCGATCGCTTGGCGGCTGGTCAAAGCGATCCTGCTGTTTCCATTCCGCCTGCTGAAAGTCCCCTTTCAGATTCTGGGGTTGCTGGCCAGTCCCCGGTGGCGGGAGTCGTTGTACGCGATACCGGCGTTGGTGATGATGGTTTTCCTCGGATTCGTAGCGGTCAACCAATGGTCGTCGGCCGATATGATTCGACGCAATTACCAGAACGGATTCAACGCGGCACTCGAAGCGAGGGACTATCAGAAAGCCCGCACCTATTTCAGTCGGATCAAGGAGTTCGGCAACCTGACTGAGAATCAGAAATTTCAATGGGCCTTGGTATTGGACAATACCGGTGACAAAGCCAAGTACAACGAGATTTTGGATGAGTTGGCTCCCGAGGATAACCTGGGCTTTGGCCCGGCCCATGCTACCAAAGCACTTGAACTGATCAGGGAATTGAATCAGGGGGAGGCGGACGAGGGCACGTTGAAACGAATTCGTAAGCATCTCACTCGAACGAATGTCGAATCGTTACCGGTGTTGCAGGCCTGGGCTGTGTATTATCA
>CAZJEK010000365.1:0-5618 GCA_964545005.1 uncultured Pirellulaceae bacterium | reverse complement strand
ATCCATCACTGATTGATCCTGACAAAGCCGTGATGGATGACGAGCAAGAACTAACTGAAGCTGAAAAGGAAGAAATTCGCAAGGCGATGGAATCGTTGAGTGAGGCCGATCGGGCGCTCGCGGAAGCTCAAGTCATTTGCCCAGTCACAGAAGTGCGCCTTGGGTCAGGGGGAATGGGCACGCCAATCAAACTCGAAATCGAAGGCCGCACCGTATTCATTTGCTGTGAAGGATGCCGGGATAGTTGGGTCAACGAGCCAGACAAGTATTTCGAAATCCTTGACGATTATCTGTCGGGTAAAAGTAAGAAACAGAAGATTGAAATACCAACGCCCATCATCACGACTGGCGATGATGGCGAGTTGCCTCAGATGGAACTGCCCCAAATGGAGTTGCCGAAGCAATGATCCGCTCCATCATAAAATTCTGTATCGAAGAACGGCTGATCGTCATCTTGGTTGCGTTGTTAGTCGTTGCGATTGGCTGGTTCTCGGCAAACTCAGTTCCGTTGGACGCGATTCCTAACGTTGGCGACAATCAAGTGATCGTGCTGGCCGATTGGCCAGGACAATCTCCCAAAGACGTCGAAGACCAGCTGACTTACCCGCTTTCGGTCGCTCTTCAGGCGGTTCCCGGTGCAATCAATGTTCGGGGCAAGAGCATGTTTGGGTTCAGCTTCGTACAAGTAACCTTCGATGACAACACGGATTTCTATTGGGCACGTTCGCGAGTTGCGGAACAATTGCTTTCTTTACCTACTGGAAAAATCCCAAAAGGCGTTACGCCGGTGCTTGGGCCCGATGCAACAGGACTTGGGCAAATTTTCTACTACGTTCTGGAGCCAGCACCTGATACCGACCTAGCCGACTTGCGTTCGCTGCAAGATTACGTGGTTAAGCTTGCTCTTGAATCAGTTGACGGCGTTGCCGAAGTCGCTTCTATCGGCGGGTACGTGCGTCAGTATCAAATCGAAGTCGATCCAGACAAGCTTCGCTATCACAATATCACGCTAAACAAGTTGTTGATGTCGGTTAAAGCGTCGAATGCGGAGGTCGGGGCTAAGACAGCTGAGACTTCCGGAATGGAATATCTGGTTCGCGGCAAGGGCTTTCTCGGTTCGGGGAAAACCGAAGAAGAGACAATCGATCAAATCGGTAACACGGTTGTACAAACGAATGATGGCGTGCCAATAAGAGTTCGCGACTTGGCCGTCGTCCAAACCGGCCCGGCATTCCGAACAGGAGCCTTAGACCTAAACGGCTCCGAAGCCGTTGGTGGCGTCGTCGTAATGCGATATAGAGAAAACCCGCGAACTGTTATTGAGAATGTCAAGAAAAAAATTGCGTCGCTGGAACCCGAACTGGGCGGCGTAAAAATCCGCGGCATTTACGATCGCACGTTTCTAATTGACGAAACCGTGCACACGCTCAGTGAAGCCTTATTGCAGGAAACTTTGGTCACGATCGCTATCGTCGTTCTGTTCCTGTTGCACTTTCGTGCGAGCATGATTATCGCGATCTCATTACCACTTGCAGTACTGATTGCGTTCATTGCCATGAATATCTTTGGCGTCGATGCAAATATCATGTCGCTGGCGGGCATTGCGATTGCCATCGGGACGATGGTGGACATGGGGATCATCATCCTGGAAAACATTTATGATCACTTGGCAGATTGGGAGCAAAGTAGCGAAAGTTCACAACCAAATGATGCAATCCGCAGGTCTCGCGTCGACATTATTCGCAACGCAGCAACTGAAGTCGCGCCGGCTGTGGTTACAGCTGTCAGTACAACTATCGTCAGCTTCTTGCCCGTTTTCTTTCTCACCGGTCGCGACCAACGGTTGTTTTCACCGCTGGCGTGGACGAAAACTTTTGCAATCGTTGCCAGCCTGATTGTAGCTATTACCGTTGTGCCAACATTGTGTCGATTGTTTTTGAAAAGCAATCGGACGCCTCGCTGGGCTGCTTTGATCGGAGCTATTGGCATCGCAGCCATATCGGGATCGCTGTGCCATCTCGTTTGGGGGCAAGGTCTCAATGATCTTGGCGTTTCGGTGATCAATTGGCTTTCTGCCGAATTTCCGAATCTGCAGTGGGAGACCGTAGAGGCGATTCCACTGACTTGGCTGACCGCGGTCGTTTCGTTCGTTGGACTTGGAGTGGGATGGTGGATACTGCGAGAGAGAATTCGGCCAATTGAAGAGAATCCTGTCAGTCGTTTCATTCGGTTTCTATACGCCGCGAGGCTCAAGTTTGCTCTCAAACAGAAGCTCCTCATGCTTTCGCTTCCGACCATCATTATTTTTTTCGGTGCCGGAGCGTGGATAGGTTTTCCAACATTGTTAAAGCCGCTTGAGAGGGCTGCGACCAACCTGGGAGCTGATCTGAACGAAGTTCCCGGCTACGTTGCTGCAAAGCATACGTTCACCGGACTCGAATCGGACGACTGGATCGCGTTGGACGAAGGAAGCTGGTTTTACATGCCGAGCCTATATCCTGCAGCTAGTTTTTCTCAGTCGATGGAGGTTTTGCAAACGCAAGATGCAATGATTCGGCAAATCCCCGAAGTCGAAAACGTGTTGGGCAAAATTGGCCGAGTTGATTCGGCTCTTGATCCAGCTCCCGTCACAATGGTTGAGACATACGTGATGCTCAAACCGCGTGAGCAATGGCGGGATGGAGTTGATGCGAAACACATTTGGGACGAAATCAACGCGGTTGCCACGCTGCCGGGCGTGACATTGGCGTCTCCGCTTCAGCCGATCGAAGGCCGGGTCGTTATGTTGGCCAGTGGCATCAAAGCATCCATGGCGATTCGCATCTATGGCGATTCGCTCGAGGGACTCGGAATCGCAGCCAACCGAGTCGCCGCCGTATTGAAGACCAATCCGCTGGTCGATGAAAGATCCGTCAATCCAGATGTCGTTCTTGGCAAGCCTTATTTCGAGTTCGAAGTCGACCGCGATCAGTCGGCCCGTTACGGAATGACAACCGAGATGGTGAACGAAATCGTTGGTGCCGGGTTAGGTGGAGTTAACGTTACCAATACGGTGGAAGGCCGAGAACGATATCCCGTTCAAGTTCGCTTCCGCCGTGACATTCGTGAGCAAGTCGACTTACTTGGAAAAGTTCCCGTCGTGACACCCACGGGCGACATGGTGCCTCTTGAGCGATTGGCGTCCATTACGACGTCCTGGGGGCCTGGAATGATCAATAGCGAAGACTCTCGATTAGTGGCTCATGTGATGTTTTCGCCTTCAGGTATTCAAGGCGACATTGAAACTGTCAACTCGGCGATGAAATCCTTGACCAGTGCTAGAGCCAGCGGAGAACTTGAATTCCCGGACGGTAATTTTGAGATGGTGCCCGTCGGTTCGTTTGAGAATCAAGTGAAGTCCAATCTTCGGCTTGCGTGGCTTGGGCCGCTCCTCAATCTCGATTACCCGAAAGAAGTTCATTCGATACAGGATCGCGTTGCGTGGGTTCTGAACTGGGTTCCACTTGGACTCGTTCCCCTTGCGATGTTAATTAACTTCTTCTTGCTCTATTTGAGTTTTAAAAACTTTTCGATTGCAGCCACGATATTCTCGGCGATCCCGGTTTCCTTCGCTGCGGGAATGGTTGCGATCGCTATTGCCGGTGTGGAAATGAACACGGCAATCTGGATTGGGTTCATCGCTCTTTTCGGAATTGCCGTTGACGACGGTGTCGTAATGGCGACTTATATTCAACAACTCGTCAGGCAACGCAACCCAAAAACAATCGACGAGCTTCGTGAGACCGTCTACGACGCAGGAATGAAACGTGTTCGACCCTGTCTGATGACAACGGTCACAACATTGGTCGCACTCTTACCCGTTTTGCTTACCGACGGCCGAGGAGCCGATGTAGCACGTGCGATGGCGATCCCGGTCTTTGGTGGCATGCTGATTGAGCCATTCTCATCATTCGTTGTGCCGACCGTCTACTGCGCGATTGCTGAATTCAAACTGAAGATGGGATTCGTTGTTGAAACTACACCCGAGATTGAAACCATAGGAGTGCCATAAAAACATGCCCCCATAAAAATCGAACTTGAACTTTACATTGAACTATTTTTCGAAATTTGAGATCCGTTTTGCTCTCACAACCTTCAACATTCAAAGGCGAGTTATGAAGACACTATTAACAATTGCAACCGTTACATTACTTGCGGCTTCCAGTTTTGCCCAAGACGCACAACAAACGAAAAGCACGCTGACCGATGCCGATCATCTTCGGATTGCCGTTCAAAAGATCTGCCCGGTGACTGGCGAAAAACTAGGCTCAATGGGCGAGCCGCTAAAAGTAAAAGTCGGTGATCAAGTCGCCTTCCTTTGTTGCAAAGGTTGCCAAGGTAAAGAAATCAATTCCGAGCATTGGAAAACGATTCAAAAGAATCTTGCGGCGGCACAAGGCACGTGCCCCATCATGGGTAAACCAGTCGATGCCACAATGAAGTCTACGGTTGTCAATGGCCAGCAGGTTTTCGTGTGCTGCCCGCCTTGCATTGCCAAGATCCAAGCCGACGTCGAGGGCTCGTTGAGAAAGGTAAACGCCAATTACGCCGCATTCGTTGCCAAAGAACGAACGGCCAAAAGTGATCAATTGCACGCGACCGCTCAGGGAATTTGCCCTGTCTCCGGGAATAAGCTTGGCTCAATGGGTGCGCCGATCAAAGTTAAAGTTGGTGAAGAGGAAGTTGCATTTCTTTGCTGTAAAGGCTGCGTCGGAAAAAGCATTAAGGCGGAACATTGGGCGACGATCCAAACCAATTTGGCGAAAGCGCAGAAGACTTGCCCCGTGATGGGCAAAGCGGTCGACGCTTCGATGGAGTCAACGGTCGTCAATGGTCGCAAGATTTTCGTTTGCTGCCCTCCGTGTATCGAAAAGATCAAGGCCGATCCAACGACCTACGTCGCCAAGCTCGATGCACAGATCGCCGGTGAAGCACAGCATTACGAAGGCAATGGCCACGATCACAAGCACGATGAATAGACCTTGTGACACGGCGTGACAAGTACGCATCATCTATTCGCCTATCCACTCCCGCCAGCAAATCATTTTCGATACGACAAGCTGGCGGGAGTGTTTTGAACCCATGTCTTCAGATCAGAAAAGAACCGACAACTCCATTTTGATTAAAAAACTCGAAATCCGAATCGCGAGTGTTGACTCCGTAGTTAAGTACGGGCGCGATAATGCGATGAGACAGGAATTTAGACCATGACCGGATTCACAATTGGGAAAGTGGCAAAGGCTGCCGGAGTGGGAGTCGAGACAATTCGTTTCTACGAAAAGAAAGGCCTAATCGAACGACCGGAGGCCAAAGGCACGTATCGCGAATACCCTAGGAGCGTTGTTGCACGATTGAGATTTGTAAAGCGAGCAAAAGAGCTCGGATTCAAGCTATCAGAAATTCGCGAGCTTCTGCACTTTGCTGACCACCCTGATGAAGATCGAGCCGCCGTCAAGTCGATTGCCGAACAAAAACTCGCTTCGATTAGACAGATTATTTCTGACCTAGAGAAAGCTGAATCAACGTTGACCAAGCTAGTTGAACAGTGTTCCGGAGAAGGCCCCGTTCAAGATTGCCCA
>CAZJEK010000364.1:0-5665 GCA_964545005.1 uncultured Pirellulaceae bacterium | reverse complement strand
GTGTAGCCCTCGCTCACGCGTCGGGTTTCCCTTACGACTAAATCAACAGGCCCGTAAGCGAGGGAAAACACAGATCGGCGTAGCCCTCGCTCACGCGTCGGGTTTCCATTCCCAAGCAAAAACTGCGATAGTGCAATTTCTAAACTCACGTGTCGGGTTTCCATTTCCTGGCAATAGTAAATTAGCCCAGGGCCGGAGGCTCGACACAACCATAGCCGGGGGATTAACACCGGTTAACACCCCCGGCAGGGGCTTTGCCGGCCCTCTGGGCCTATTCGACTTGTTATTCGCCTGAAACTGAGGGTTTTGCACCGGCACAGCCAAATGTCGGCCGCTTCGCACCGGATTCCGACTTCAACCGAGCGGCAGGTTTGAGTAGACTTTGACTTTTCGGGGGAGTTTGCTTTCGTCTCGAAGGCAGTGGTCATTAAAATCGAATCCGATCACGAATCAAATCTGCGGTGGCCTGGATTCAGACCAAACTCAGCCCCACTGCCGCATCGAAGACACAACCTGTTACTTCGTTTTTATCGCTCAGCAAATTGCTTGATATGGCGTTCCGCATCAACACTCAATCTGACTATCAGTTGCAGCCTACGACTTCCATCTGGATCAGACTGGTCCGGATCTCAATGGTGGTCGTCATTGGTTTGGTACTGACTTGCGCCAGCGGATGTGAGCAGCGACGATACCAGCCATCTAAATACCGTCCTGCCGCCAACACGCTTCCCAAGCCGTCGCTGGTTTCGACGGTGAACGTCAATCGGACTGCTGGCGACACGTTGGTGATGCGAGGATCGTTGCCCTATCGAGGGTCATTGGCAGTTCGTGGTTCGCTGCCATACCGAGCCGGTTCCTTGCCGATTCGAGGAGTCACGACATTGGCCAGCCGCGGGACGCTGCCGGGGAGAATCACGGTTACCGGTCCGAAAATCATCTGGGATACCAGCCCCAAGGAAGAGATGCCTCAACGGCGGCCAACGACACCGATCTGGTACGACTCTGGTCCGAGCGGAACCTTGCCGGCGCGGGGCACGTTGCCTGGGCGCGTGGGGGCGCAATCATTGCCACTTCGACCCACCAGCCGTTTGGCACCGACAACGTTGCCTTTGCGTGAAAATCGTGGAATTGTTCCAGACCACCTGCTTCCTCAGTCGCCACTACGTGGAGGTCGCCTGAACACGACGTTGCCTGATCGATTCCGGCGACCAACGATTCCCCGGGGGTCGCTTCCTGCCCGTCGCCCGTTGCGATAACGACCATGCAACTCGATCCCGACCTGTCCGACGTCAAGACGATTTATGCGACCATGATTCGGGCGATTACTCCGCGCCCAATCGCCTGGGTTTCGACGATCTCTCCGCGGGGGATTTCGAATCTCGCCCCCTTCAGCTATTTCAATGGAGTTGGCAGCCAACCGCCGGCGCTGATGTTCAGTGTCGTCAATCATGCCGACGGGGCTCGCAAAGACACGGTTGCCAACATTGAGGAGACGGGGCAATTCGTGGTCAACGTTGTGCCCTATTCACTTCGCGAATCGATGCAGCAAACGGCTGCCGGGTTGGGGTATGAAGTCAGTGAATTCGGATTTGCTGGACTGACCGAAACGCCCAGTCAACGCGTTGCACCGCCTGGAGTCCTGGAATCGCCAGTCCGATTTGAATGCGATTGTCGGCAGATCGTGCCTGTCGGCGAGGGAGCTCATGCCGCCAATGTGATCATCGGTGAAGTCCGGTTGCTTCAGATCGCAGACGAAGTTCTGGATGCCGCAGGGAAGATCGATCCGGAAAAACTCGATACAATCGGTCGAATGGGAGGCAGGTCTTACTGCCGCACGACCGAACGATTTGTAATCGACAACGAAACGACATGACAGATTCCTATTCAGATTCTGGTGATCCGACCACGGCTCGGCACGCAGTCTCGGCACCAATCTGGTTTCCCCGTCAACGCGATTTGCAAGATTCGAATCTGGCTCGCTGGATGGCAGATCTGGGGGTCAGCGACTACTTTGAATTTCACCGTTGGACGATTCAACAGCGAGCTGCATTTTGGGAGCAGGCGGCCAGTCGGTTGCAGATTCGATTCGATCAACCGCCTACCAGCACCCTTGATCTGAGCCAGGGGGTCGCACGGGCGGCCTGGTTCCCTGAATCCAAATTGAACATTGCCAATAGCTGCTTTGCCGCTGCCGAGGAATCACCGGCGATCATTTCAGCAGCCCCCGGGCGAGAGCTGCGTCGGTGGTCGGTCAAGCAACTGCAACAAAATGCGGCCAGGGTCGCCAACAGCCTGGTTGACGCCGGCTTCAAGGTTGGCGATTCGATTGCCGTGTTCATGCCGATGACGGATTGGTCAGTGGCCATTTACCTGGGAATCGTGATGGCCGGGTGCCACGTGGTTTCGATCGCCGACAGCTTCGCCCCACCCGAGATTGCGACCCGGTTGCGAATCGCTGGTGCCAAAGCGGTGTTCACCTACGATGTCCAGCTGCGGGCCGGCAAGACGTTGCCATTGTTTCGGCGTCTGGCTGAGGCTACTGATATGCCCGCAATCGTGATCCCGCAAGCGGAAGTGCTGGATGTCGATATTCGGGATCAGGATTGGGAGTGGAATGAGTTTCTGGTCGAACGGGATTTCTTCCAGCCGGTCAGTTGTTTTGCTCAGGAAACGATTAACGTACTGTTTTCGTCTGGCACGACCGGGGACCCCAAGGCCATTCCCTGGAACCAGTTGACGCCAATCAAATGTGCGATCGATGGGTATTGCCACCATGATATTCAACCGGGTGATGTTTGCGCCTGGCCGACGAACCTTGGCTGGATGATGGGGCCCTGGTTGATTTTTGCCAGCCTGATTAATCGAGCGACTATTGCACTTTACGAAGATGCCCCGATGGGACCAGGGTTTGGCAAGTTTGTTCAGGACGCCAACGTCACGATGTTGGGGGTGGTCCCAACGATCGTAAAAGCCTGGCAACAGACCGGTGATATGGAAACGTTTGACTGGTCTTCCATCCGCTGCTTCAGTTCGACCGGGGAAAGTTCGCAGGCAGCGACGATGACGTATTTGGCGTCACTGGCCGGTGGCAAGCCAATCATCGAGTATTGCGGCGGTACGGAGATTGGGGGCGGCTATGTTTCGTCTGTGGTGGTGCTGCCCAATGTTCCGGCGGCCTTCAATACGCCTGCGGTAGGATTGGATTTCCTGTTACTCGAACCGGTTGCCAGCGAAGTCCAGCCGACGCATTATCAGGTCAGTCATGAGGGAGAGGTTTTTCTTGTTCCACCATCGATCGGGTTGAGCAACCGGTTGATCAATCGCGATCATTTCAAAACCTATTACGCCGATACGCCACAGGTTGAAGGTTACGATCAATTGCGGCGTCACGGCGATTTCTTTTGTCGTACGGAAACTGAACACGGTCCCATCTATGTGGCTGGTGGCCGTGTCGACGATACGATGAATCTGGGCGGGATCAAGGTCGCCAGCGCGGAAATCGAACGCGTTTTGAATCAAGTTGATGGCGTGATTGAAACCGCGGCGGTCGCAGCCCAACAGGAACAGGGGCCCGATACGCTGGTGGTATACGCGGTTTGCCGAGGTGACCAACCGAACGATTCCGCTTCGGTGGAAGCCTTGAAATCCGTGATGAATCAAACGTTGAAGCAACAGTTGAACCCGCTGTTTCGGATTCGTGAACTGGAGATCGTGGAATCGTTGCCCAGAACCGCATCCGGAAAAGTAATGCGTCGCAAGTTACGAGAATAACGACGAAGGTCCCGATGAGAATTTCAGTTTCGTTTTTCCTGACCACCTGTTGGTTGGCCGGATGGTGCCTGTGCGCAGGCACCATGGGTCAACAAGAGAGTGATGCTGCAGCAGGCCGGGACGCCGAACTGGGCAAGGTTGGGCCGGTGCCGGAGTCGTTGCGTGAAAAGTTGGAACTTGATCCGTTCTACCAGCAGTATCTGGACTTGCGGGGGTTTCCGGTAATTGGATCCGACCGAGTACATCCGGCAGCGATTCGCGAAGCGGCCTGGATCGTCAATCAGTTGATTGGTCACCGACCAGATATTCTCAGCGCCATGGCGGCTAATAAAACGCGTTTGGTTGTCATGGCTCACAACGAATATACGACCGACGTTCCCGAGCATCAGCATTTGACACCGCGTGATTATTGGGATCGACGGGCACGTGGTCTGGGAGCAACCCGGCGGGCTCCGGCGGTCAGTTGTGCGGAAGAAAACTTACTCGGGCATCCGGGTGATCCTTACTCCACGGAAAACATCTGCATCCACGAGTTTGCTCATGCGATTCATCAAATGGGTTTGAACACCGTTGATCCGACATTTGATGATCGACTCAAGCATGCCTTCCAAACCGCGATCGATGCCGGATTGTGGGAAGGAACATACGCTGCCTCCAATCGCAATGAATACTGGGCCGAAGCCGTTCAAAGTTGGTTTGATGACAATCGAGAAAACGACAACCAGCACAATCACGTCAATACACGGAAGGAATTAAAGGCCTATGATCCGGGCGTCTCCAGGCTATGTGCGGAGGTGTTCGGAGAGGGAACGTGGCGATACCGCAAACCACGAAAACGCGATGCCGCGGGACAGTCGCATTTGCAGGACGTCCAGTGGGACAAACTGCCGGCGTTCCAATGGCGGGAAAAGTGAATCGATCGGCAGGTGCCTGATCGAGTATCTTTTTCTGGTAAGATAGTGAATTCTCCAGCAACCGATCACCTGCCCCGAGGCGGAATTCTCACATGACTGAAGCAGAACTTGAAGCTCACGTTGAGCCCCGCCCTTCTCTGTTGGCGGCGCTGATCCCTGTCGCGTTTCTGATTCTGTTGTTGGCGATCAATGTGCTGGTTTACAGCGATGATGCGACCGGTGGCCCCAATCAAATCGCGTTGGTTCTGGCCGCTGCGGTCGCCGGAGTCGTGGGTTGGTCGTTGCGAGTTCCGTTTCACCAGATGCTCAATGGGATCGTCAAAAGTCTGGAATCGGCGCTGAGCGCGATTCTGATCCTGTTGATGATCGGCGCGTTGACCGGCACCTGGCTGATCAGCGGCGTCGTCCCCTGCATGATCTATTACGGTCTGGCAATTCTTGAGCCCCAATACTTTCTGGTGGCGGCCACGGTCATTTGTGCCATCGTTTCCATCGCGACGGGAAGTTCCTGGTCGACCGTGGCGACCGTCGGCGTGGCGCTGATTGGGATTGGTCAGGCATTGGGAGCGTCGACCGCCATGACGGCCGGAGCGATCATTTCCGGAGCCTATTTCGGCGATAAACTTTCTCCGCTTTCGGATACGACCAATCTGGCCGCGGCCATGGCCGGAACCAATTTGATCACGCACATTCGGTACATGTTGTGGACCACAATTCCCAGCCTGACGATTGCGTTACTGGTGTTCTTTTTTCTGGGTATGTCGTTGGATGGCTCGGGGGCCAACAATGCTGACGTGGAAGCACTTTCCAGTTTGATCGCCAATCGGTTTCAGATCACGCCCTGGCTGTTCCTGGTGCCCGCGGCGGTGGTCGTGATGGTGATGCTGAAGGTTGATGCCTTGGTGGCATTGTTGGCCGGAACGCTGCTTGGGGGCGTCGTCGCGATTTTCACTCAACCGGAAATCGTGCGTGAGATTTCC
>CAZJEK010000363.1:0-5672 GCA_964545005.1 uncultured Pirellulaceae bacterium | reverse complement strand
CGACATGGATGGAGCCGATTTTGAAACTTGCTGATGCCATTCCCGAAGCAGATGAGTTAAAACAAGCTGCTAAAGCGACGCGCGAGAATTACGAACGGTTGATCCAGCAAATTGGCGAGGATACCGAGTCGCGGGATCAGGAAGAGTAGCGACGATTACATTCACCGCGAAGAGCTAACCGCAGAGACGCAGAGCTCGCTGTGCATGCGTAACTTTCCATTCCATTTCTGCAAGCTCCCCGTCCTCTGCGACTCTGCGGTATTCTTATTCCTGAACCTGCAAACAGCTTTCTCAATCCGCACCCTGCTCGATCCTGCGAGCCTGTTGTTCGGTCAAGCAATAGACACCGATTCCTATTGCCAGAATCGCCAGCACGACCAACCAGCCTGGGACATCTCCAGCAACCTTCGCCCATGGAACTGGAAAACTCCACTGCGTCCATGTCACCAGCAGAGCTTGCAGTCCGCAGGCAATCAACGCTGCGTGGCCATTGGCCCTGGCCTGTTGTTCAGCCTGCTTCAGTCGAGGAGCAATACTCCAGACCCAACCGATTTGGAGGAGCATTAACAAGCCGGCAACAACCGCAATAGTAACCATCTTCGCAATCACGGCCATTACAATCAGCCAGCACCAAACGCCGACCAGCATCCCGACGGCGTTACCACGGAATGCTCTTAACGAAACCGGGTTCGACAGGTTGACGGAATCAAACTTATCCTGCGGCGATCCATGAATTTTATGAAGCGACTTCTGCTTGGCCAAAAACAAACCAATCGAACCCAGCAACGACAACAGAAATAGAACGTTGGTCGTAACCGCCAGCGTTGAGTTGTAGGCTTGATTTAAAACTGCCACCAGGACCACCACGGTATACATGGTGCTGATCAAAACAATCCAGCCAAACAGTCGCCAGTGCAGCTTCCGTTCATCGTCAGAAGTCGACTGCTTGGCACTGGCTCGAACACCGAACCAGGCACCGCCCAGACCAAACAAAAACCCTGACAGACCACCCAGGATTCCGAGCAAACCAGACGCCGAAATGGCCGTCAATCCGGTTGCAACCTTGGGGGCCGCCGCCGCAGTGGTGGCCGCCGTGCTGGCGCCGATTTTGGGCAAATTGGAAACGCCAGCCAGGACCGTGGCGGCAAAAACATCTTTGGGGGAAGTTTTTGCCAGCGTCTTTTCGATCGTCTGTTCCAGCTCTTCTCGCAACATCTTTCGGCCCCGATGCAGCCGCTGCTTGACCGCGTCCTCGCTGAGATCCATCAATTCCGCCACGGCTTTAACAGAGTGCTGTTCGCGATAATAGAGAATCATCGGTTCGCGATATTCGACTGGAATACGTTCCAGTGCTGCCCACAGGAACTGTTGCTGCTCACGCCGTTCGGATTCCAGTTGCGGGTCGGACTGAGCGGCGGTCGGCTCCACCTGGCTGACCTCAACCTGCCCTGCAGATCGGTGACGGTACTTTCGCCGACGCTGGTTGCGGGAAAGATTACGGGCAATGCCTCCGATCCAGCTGGCAAACTTGGAAGGCTCCTGCAACTCTTCCTGTTTTTGCCAAGCAATCAGAAATGTATTTTGAGCGGTGTCTTCGCTTTGCTGTAAATCTGCCAAATGGGCGAACGCGATCGAGGTAACCAGGTTTTGATGTTCTCGAACGAGCAATTCAAACGCATTTCGATCGCCCGATTGAAACGCTTTGACCAATTCGACCGTCTTATTTTTCATCACCAGCCCCAACTAGGTTGTTGTTTCGGAACCTGGCTGCCCTCCGGCGGCCGATTTCAGGTTTTCCAGATGGCTAGTGTTTGCAAACGGAAGCAGGTGACAAAAATAATCGAAATTACCGGGATTGGTAGCATGGCCGATCCGGCCGTGATCGCAATGGAATACCCAAAGTTGAAAGAAGCCCGTGCGGATTCGGGCCAATGGCCCAAGCTACTCTTCAAAGCCCTGCTAAGTGCTCCCTTCAATCATCCGCCTCACCGGCAACGTCGTTTCCGGCCAACAACCGTTCGGCCAAACGAGACAACCATTTCTCAGCCGGCAAAACCTCCGATTCGTCGGCCGTATTCGGGGTCCGAATCATGGCTCCATCAGCACGCAGGACGTCCCCCGGACAGCAAACTCGCACCGCCACATCGGCCTGCGGCAACGGCCGCGCGTCTGGAGTAGCCATCAGCTGGATCAATGGGACTCGTTGTAGAAAGTCGGATTCTTCCAGCAAAGCCAACGTCGGATTTCCCGCTGCGAGTTCTGGTTCGGGATCCATCCAGCCTCGGTCGACGGCCAGCACCGCGTCCACACTCTCTGACTCCAGCAACCGCTGCCCCGCATATTCCTGTCCGTGAAACCGCGGGGAACCTCGGTACAGATTAACCGCGAAGGGAAACCCGGTGGTTGCCGTCAACACATACTCAGACCCCAGATGATTATCATCGACGGCCAGCGTTGAGATGACAAACCGAGTGTGATCGTTCATCGATCGGATCAGCCGTGCCAGCGATTCCGACTCCTGATCGTGATCGCTGGCTTGCCGGGACTTCCCATATAACAAACCGCCGTAGTTCGCACTTTGCATTGTTTGCACCAGCGACTCGACCGAGGGCAAGTCGATCCCGTGTTGTGCGAGTCGGTCGCAATCCAACTCAACGTCCGCCAAGACTGCTCTCAGGGTGGACAGGAAAACGACCGCCGACGGACGAGGCAGCTTGATGAATGTGTCTGCTTGGTGGCTCGTTCTGGTATCGACTTCATCAATGACAATCAGTTTTCGGCCAGCCACTTGCCGCTTCAGCAGCTGCTCCCACTGTTGAGGATAATCGCCAGCGGGATCGCAGAACCAGCAGACCAGACAATCGGCTCGATTACGAATTTCGCCGAAGCTCGCCGTTACTTTTCCGCAGCGTTGTAAGGCCAGGGTCTGCCCACGCCCTGTTGATTCAAGCGATCCATCAATGGTCGCATGCAACACATCGGCCAATTTCCAAGCCGCCATTTGACTTTGCAAATCCAGCTGATCCAACCCGACGATCAACGGAGCAGCGGCCGCTTGGAGCATTTTCTCAGCCGCATCGATTGCCTCGGACGCCCCAACAGGACGACCGGAAATCAGGTAGTTTTCCGAGCTAATTGTATTTTCTGGCATGGGTGGTCCGTTGGTTGATTTCAACGACCCATTCTATCACGTTGGCACACCTGTTAGCCAACGTAGTAGACGATCGCAGCGAACAAGAGCCCAGCCAAAATGAACAAGCCCCAGGCAGTCGCAGCCACCGATTCAGCAGGCAGATATCGGCGGCCGTTATCCAGATAGGTGACATGCCACCACTTCATTCCCTTGGACCGGTAAAAATCGTAATCCAACGCTCGGTCAAAAGACCCGGGCTCGATGGTGCCCAATGTCCCAAGCGTTACCAGCAGCCAGCCTAACGGGTAGCCAATCAGGAGGAACAAAACTTCGAAAATCAACATAAGCAATAGTTCGAGTATTGCCCCAAACAAGACTTCGGCAATCAGCAAGAACAGAAATCCGATAACCGAAGCGAGTATCAATTCCATAACTTCACCGAGCTTTACCAACCAGCAATCGTACTGATGCTGTTCGCTGGAATTGCGGAGATCTTGTGAAATTGCCGAGCTATTCCTGGGGCGGTGCCCAGGCTACGTTGACAATAGCCTGCGGCCAACAAATCACAAATTCTCCGCGTCTCTGCGGCTCTGCGTGAGGTCTAATCACAAATCCTCCGCGTCTCTGCGTGAGAATTTCTGGCCGATTCATAAATCGACGCCAATAAAGCACATGGCGCCGAACTCAATCATCGGACGGATCGGTTTCAATACCCTCGCAAAGACTCGACCTGAGCTCCTCCAATCGCTCAAGTTGCCAAGTCGAAACCGGGAACCATTGCTCGGACGGGGGTTGCACCAACGCCAAACGCTGGCCAATCCGTTCCAGTAATTGGTCGCATCCCGTCCCTTCCGTTGCCGAAACATAAATTCCATCGGGACGTTGATCCGCCGGAATCTTCGAATTAACCAGCCGATCACTTTTATTGAACACAACCAGCGGATCGTCCAATTGATCCAGCCAGTCGTGCTGAGCCTGTCCCCACTCAACGTCCGCCTCGAACACCGCCACCGCCACATCCGCTTGTTCGATCTGTTGCCGGGCTTTGCCGATCCCGATCGTTTCAATCTGATCCCGAGTCGACCGCAGGCCAGCAGTATCGCGGAACTCAACCGGCCAACCGTCAATCGCTGTTCGCTGATTGATCACGTCGCGCGTCGTGCCAGCCTGCGAATGGACGATCGATCGCTCGAAGCCCAGCAAACGATTGGACAAGCTGCTTTTGCCAACGTTCGGTTGACCGCAAAACACAACGATTCGATGTTCCGAGAAAACTCGGGCAAAACTTGTCCATGCCAGCATTCGATCCATCGCGGTCAACAACTTGGACCTCACTTGCCCGGCAGCTGCGTCCTGATCGCTTTCGCATAACGCCTGAACCTGCGATTGGAGATCGTTCAATGCCACCGATTGCAACTGCAAAACCCGGGCGACGATTGCTGCCAACCGATTCGTCGGGCAGCGTGACAATACCTGCTCCGTTTCGGCTTGCCATCGTCCAACCTGCCGACAACGCATCTCGAAGGGCGAAACAACAGCAACCCCAGCCGCGCGCAGGTCACCCAAAATCGACCTCGCCGCAATTCGACCGCCGTGACATTGGATTTCGATGGTTTCGATTTTCGAATCTGATCCCAACTCGGTTTGCACCAACACCAGATCTTCGTTGCTGGAAACCCAGCGTCCATAGGTCAACGATTGCCCCGCGAGATCGACCAGTCGTTTGCTGCCGACAGGCAGGAACAGGGAGTCCAGCAGCTGGATCAAATTCGTTCCCCGCACCGCAACGACGTTGACTGCGCCCCGCCCGTCTGCCGTAATCAGACTGGCGATGGGGTCTTCGAGAGACATTTCCTGGTCGTCCTGCAGAACGCTTCTTTGGCCGGGCGAACTCAATTTAAGTGTCCTTCACTACGTCCGCGGCAAGCGAGATTCCTTCCAGCACCAGGTCCGCCTTCGCAATCCATTCGTCAGGCCACAGCGCCCCCGCACCACCAAGCCAACCGGATTGACAGGCCAAATCCAACTCTGCGATTCCCCCGCCAGTCAAAAAAACCTGACCGGACTGTTCTGCAAGATACCCCGCCACGATCGCGTTAATGGCGCTGACTTGCGATTGATAGACGCCCAGCAAGATCGCGTCGACTGTGTTTCGTCCGAACCTGGGATCCGCCAGAGTTTCGGCAGACGTCAAGCGCGCCAACCTGGATTCGTAATCCAGCCCCGGCAACGCCGCAGTTCGCTGAGCCAGCTGCTGGAATGAGCTTTCGATGCCCGGATAAATCACTCCGCCCTGAAAGACTCCTGCAGCCGAAACCAGGTCGATCGTAACGGCGGTTCCCGAATCGACGACGATGCAGGAACCGACATTCGCATTCGAACTCGAAGAGTTTGTTACGTGATGCCGCGCCGCCAACGCGGCCAACAATCGATCTTTGCCGACTTGCGATGGATGATCAACGGCAACAGGTAAGGGAATTGCCGATTGCTGCAACACCGTCCAGCGGTCGTCAGGGCGCTGCTGTCGAACCCAGGATTC
>CAZJEK010000362.1:0-5674 GCA_964545005.1 uncultured Pirellulaceae bacterium | reverse complement strand
TTTTTTCTGCGGTCACGGCCGAATCGGCCATGCTACAAAACTTTCGCGGAGCGAACGGAACCATGTGCCGGCTAGGATTTGACGCGGGGGAGCAACCGGCGATCATCGGGATGGACCACGGCCTGGCTGACGAAATGAAATCCGGTTCCGACGATGGCTACCAGACTAAACGCTGCAGCGATGACCAATCGCACCAGGCGCAAAAGCAACAGCCCCAAAGTCAGGAGGACCAAAAACAGCTGCGGAATTCCTCGTTTGAGCTGATGCAGCGTATCCTGTTTTGAATCCTGCCCAGAGGTCTCCCAGGGAGCAGCGGCAAACTTCACTGGTTGAACCGGCACGGAGATCGGTTGAAACGTCGATTCATGGTGATCAACGGGAATGGAATTTGCCGTGGCGAAGAATGGGAATCGCATGGTTGTCCCTGTCGTCAATAATTGGATTCAAAATGGCCATTTAGCGTTGTTCGCGTTGATTGGCGGAATCTTGTCAGAAAAGCAGGAATTTTTTCAAGGCCTCACGGATTACTCTTGCAGTCGGTGTTTTAACTCCTCTACCCGCTGTTTTCGCCTGGCGATCAAATCGGTTGCAGCAACTTCGGTGACATAATGAGCGACCATGCGGATCAGTTTGGCTCGATCGATCGGCTTGGAAAGGTAGTCATCGCAGCCGCCCGCCAAACAGCGTTCCCGGTCGCCTTTCATGGCATCGGCCGTCAACGCAATGATCGGGACATCAATTCCAGCTGCTCGCAGCTGGGAGGTTGCCTGCAGCCCATCGACGACAGGCATTTGCATATCCATGACGATCAAATCAAATGGCTCGCCAGCGTCTCTGGCTGCCAAGGCCGTCGCAATTGCCTGCTTCCCATCTTCAGCGCTGGTCACGGTTGCACCGGCTTTCTCGAGAAAATGCTGGCTGATAAACCGCACGTCGCGACGATCATCAACGATCAGGACCCTGCATTCGAGATCGGGAATCTGACGAGCGGATCTGGCTGAGTCATCCTCGGATCTGGCGTTCAATTGAGGCTTGATCAGATCAACTTTCTGCCCCAATTCTGCCGGGATTCGAACCTTGAACGTCGAGCCTTTTCCGGGTTGGCTGTCGACACCAATCTCACCACCGAGCATTTCGATCAAACGTCGGCTGATCGCCAGCCCCAAACCACTGCCTCCATACTTGCGAGTCACCGAAGCGTCACCTTGTGAAAATGGCTTGAACAGTCGGTCTTGCTGTTCCTGGGCCATCCCGATTCCCGTGTCACGGACAGCAAACGTCAGGCTGGGGGTGTCAGCGCTGTCCTCATAAGAGATCTCCAATTTGACTTCCCCCTCTTCGGTAAACTTGATCGCGTTGCCGATCAAGTTGATCAACACCTGTCGCAGCCGACGAGGATCAGTCTGGATGGTCTCAGGAATGCGACTGTTGAAGGTGATTCCGAATTCGAGTTTTTTTTCCGCTGCCCGGACGTCCATCAACGATTGGATGTCGCCGACAAGTTGCGGGACGCTGAAGGGTTCGACCGCGATTTCGTATTTTCCCGCCTCGATTCGCGAGATGTCCAGAATATCGTTGATCAGGTCGAGCAAATACTCGCCATTGCGTTTGATTGTCATCACGCAGTGGCGGTTGTCGGGGTCTTGCAGATGGTTCAGCAAGACATCGCAGTAACCCAGGATCGAAGACATTGGCGTTCGGATCTCATGGCTCATATTGGCCAGAAACTCACTCTTGGCTTTGTTGGCGGCCGAGGCAAGTTGTTCACTTTCCCGCAAGCGTTCTTCCTGGATTCGTTGTTCGGTGATGTCTCGAACGACCAGACTGACTGCTTCGACGCGGTCACCTTGTTCCGGTGAAGTGTGTTTAAGCGGATGGAAGCTGACGGTATGGAAGCGTTGCAAACCTTCCCGCCCCGGCCGGACGACTTCGACGTCGTCGATCGGTTCGCTCGAACGAACCACCTGTTCAATGTGAGGAATAATCTCGCTGGAAAAATCGCCCAGGATATCTTCCAGGCGATGGCCGATGTGTTCACTTCGGTCGCGGCCATTGAACGCCGCCAGTCGTTGGTTGACCCGGCGATATCTGAGGTCGCGACCGATCAGGCACATGCCAATCGGTGCTGTTTCATAGATCAGTTCCAACTCGCGGTTTTGAGTTGCCAAGCGGGTTTTGGCTCGGTCCAAATTGGCCTCTGCCTGCAGCAGGTCTTCGATATCGTCGCAGGTGCCGACCCACTCACGAATCGAACCATCCTCATTATGCACCGGGACAGCTTCGGCTACAGTTTGGCGGAAGGACTGTGACTCCGAATTCCATAACCGATACTGAACGTGGTACTTGGTACCGGTCGCCACGGAATGTTCCCACTCTTGCCTGACTGCGTCCCGATCATCCTCGTGCAATGCCGTCGACCAGCCAGCTCCCTGGTGATCCTCCCAGGTTTGGCCGGTGTAACGTTCCCAGGAAATTTGTGGCTGAGTAAAGTGTCCGTTTTTGTCCGTCGTCCAGAGAATGCTTCTGGTTCCCGACAGCAAGGCGGATTGCCGTTCCAGCGCTTCCCGCAGCTGTTCTTCAACTTCTTCCCGGCGGTGAATTTCTGTTTTCAGTTGATCGTTGGTTTGTGCAATCGATGGCAATTTGAGAATGTCACCGGACCGGGTCACCAGCATCCCCGCCGTTACAAATGAAATGATTGCCGTCAGGAACTTGGCTACGCCGGAGATTCGGTAAATTGGCACCCAAAAGATGATTGCTTCGATCAGGTGAACCGATCCACAAGCCACGATAAACAACGCAAATAGCAGGAACAGCCTGTTAAATGGAACATCGCGACGACGCTGGGCAAACGCGATCAGAAATCCGGGGATGGCGAAGTAGGACGCGAAAATCACCAGATCGGAAACGATGTGCAACCATCCCAAGAAGCTGGACCATTGACCACAACGCCAACGCGGGGGAAAGTCGGTCGTGTCGAACAGTTTTAGAAAAAACTCGTCCATCAATTCAACTCGTTGTCCAAAGAACTCAAAGGCCGGTGCGAAGACAGCCGTCAAATGACGCCACTGCCGTGCTCAATCCTACCAAGAATGGGCAATCATCCCATCGGACAGGATCGAAGTTGTCGGTCTTAATCCAGCAGTCGGCAAAAAACACTACTGGCGCAAGAGGCATCGTGTTTGGCGGCGTCAGCGAGAATCTCCAGCTTGCGTTTGACTTCCATGTTCGGCTTGAATCCCTCGTCTAATCCGACTCCAGTTTGGCCATGCTGTCATCAGCCGATTGCTAACCAGTGAATGCCGGCTTTCGAGCTTAATTGGGGGGGAGAACCGATTGAACGTTTGTCGATCGTGCCCAAAAAAAGCGGGCGAGCTGCGCGCTCGCCCGCACTCAGAGTTTGCTCAATCGGCCATGAACGAGCTGGCATCGGGCCGATCATCGTTGGCACGAGTGCCGCGTTTCAACTTGATTTAAGAGGCGGGCAATCTGGCTGAATGGCCGCAACTGGATACCCGGCTTGCAAAATCGATTCTAGGCGCGATCTCGCGAATCGGTTTTCAGATTAGAAGGCAGCTCGTACTTGGCTGGTGACTCGGTTAAAGCTGGAACCAGCCTGCTCGCGGAATTGCTTAATCGAAACCCGACTAGTGCAGCGTCTAACTTAAGAATTGGGGTCGGCGAGTCAATCTTGCTCGAAAAACCAATCGCTAAATTGAAGTGCCAACCCCAAAATCAATACTTGACGCGGCACTAGATAAAGTCCGAAGCCTAGACCCAATAAGGGGTCGCATCGTAACGCTGGTGGGTTTTTTCTTCCCAGCTACGATTGGCAAAATCAGGCCAATGCTCCTTGTCAAAACCCTCCGAAGCTTCGAATGTTTCCCGGGAGGCATTCATTCGCAGGCACTGGTTATCTCGATCAACCGACAACGCCGACATCGGGATCGCGAACAGTTTATTGCCCATCCCCAGGAATCCACCTGACGTCATCACGACATAGGAGACTTTGCCGGAATTGCAGTCCAGCATGATGTCGTGGACGCTGCCCAGTGTTTCATCCTGTTGGTTTTTGATGTTGTCACCTGCCAAACTGCTAGCCGATAGCGGCTCATGTGTTGAAGCACTCATATAACTTTGTCCTTTTCAAAAATCGGTTTCGTTGTCTGGCACCAGAATCGATGCCACTCGGCTTAGAACGATGCAAGCTGCATACCAATTCCTCAGCGTTGTTTTGTCGGCACTCAGCGGCAGTTGACGCTCTCCTCTCCTGTTGGGCGGCTTATCAGGACGTGAGAGAGAATTCATTTGCGGTTGCGAGGTTCTTGAGTATAGCACGCCGATGGTCATACCGGACGACGCCTTTCCAGAATATGGAGCTAACACGTACTCGGCTTGGCATTCAGGGTGAGTGCAAATCGTTCAACCCGACAGAAGTGAAACCAATGCCAGAACTAGGACCGGTCCGGCGAACCGCAAAGCCTCCGATTTCGGGGAACAGGTGGGACTTGGGAAGGTTGGCATGGCGAGTGCAACTTGGATCGATAGCAACTTCTGACGATGAGTCCTTTAACAGGAGTCCCGATGAGTCCCAAGAAACCTGAGGTAGGAGACATGCTCCGTTGTGAGCGATGCCAGATCGAACTTACGGTCGTGACTACTCCCGCGGCGGACAAGCGAGGCTCGTTGTCCTGTTGTGGCCAAACCATGGTCAATATCACCGAACCCACCGTCAGAAGTTCCCAGTCACAATCCGGAACCGAATGAGGTTACCGGATACCCAACCAGCCATACCAAGATTCGAAAGGATTGAAGATGTTCAAGCATTTCAAAAAAATCACCGTTATCGCTGCTATCCCTGCGTTGGCCTTCTTGAGCGGTTGCGAAACCGATTACCAGGACGTCGCTGATGCTCGCCAGGATGTTCGCGAAGAGCAACGCGAGACTGACGAGGTGCGACGCGAAGGGCAACAGGAGATTGCCGACAAAAAGCAGGAGATGAACGAAGATCGTTACAAAGCTCAACGTCCGAATTACAACGAAGACCAGCAACAGGACAAAGAATCGCTGGAAGACTTGAAGCGAGACGTCAACGAACGCGTCAATGAAGAGCAGCAGGAAACAGCTGAAGCCAAGGAGCGAGCCGAGCGTTTGGCAAAACAGGCCGAAGCCAACAAAGCTCAAGAGCAATACGTCGAACAGGTCAACCAGAAACTGGACATCGTCGATAAAGAGATTGCCGCCATGCGTGAACGTCACGACAGCATGGCGGAAGGTGCTGAGAAGCAGAAGGTCGCTACCTCGATCGAGCTGATGGAAGTCAAGCGAGATAACGTCGCTGACGCACTCGCGAAGCTGGAGTCAGCGGAGTGGGATCAGTGGGAAAGTCACAAGGTGAACGTTGAACAGGCTTTGAACCGGATGGAACAATAAGCTGAATTCCGTCGTTCAATGTAAATCCAAGCCCGAGTCGGAAACGACTCGGGTTTTTTTGTTTGGCTCGCGGGAGGGGCGAACCAAAGCGAGGGGAGAGTTTACCCTCCGGCCCTGATAGGCCGACTCGGCCGAGGGCCCGAGAGCCCGAGGGAGAGTGTCTGTCTCCAGCGGTTTTGGCGCTATCCACCGACCATCCGAATCTTACGCGTCAACTGGTTTCGTCCGGGGCTAGCGCCCA
>CAZJEK010000361.1:0-5675 GCA_964545005.1 uncultured Pirellulaceae bacterium | reverse complement strand
TTCGTTTCTCCACCGGTTTCGGCTGACGGAGCTGCCTTAAAAAGTGGTTCGAGAATCGGAGGCCAGGGGCCGGCTTCTGTTTGCCGCGGCGTTGCCTGTTGTTGCCGGACTGGCAGTCGCTTGGGGTTGGCTTCCTGTCGAATGCGATCCACATCGTAACGCCAGCTGGCTCGAAATCGAAACAACTGCTGTTCCAAATCCTGTTCCAATTCATAGCGAACGGCGCCGTGAGGAGATTGCTCTTCGTTTTCAGGTGCCCCAGTTTTCGGGTAAACCACGCACTGGACTGGCGTGGGTGGATTGCCAGCGTCGCGATCGAGCCACTGCGTTTTCAGCCGCATCACGAATTCGTCAGCTTCTTCCTTAACCGCCACCACCAATTGTTCCGCTCCGCCATCGGCCGACGCCCATGCTCGCACGACGCCACCTTGATCAAGCAATTGGATTTTGCCATGGGTGACAATCAGCTCGGCCGTTCCATCGCGATTCAATTTGACGTCGACTTGTTCACCAAAGGTCTCCATTCGCATCCCGGACCCTTCGGGCAAACTGAATACGATTTCCGCCGCATCGACCGAGGTGTGAAAAATCCGACCGGCTTGGGCTGACACGAGTGTCTCACGCTCGGTAATGCTATCTTGCTTTCCCGATTCAAAGCCAGGAATCATCAGCCAATTCTTCCACAACTCAGCAGGCGATCGGCCATCTGGTTTGGCCCGTAACTCGACCCGTTTGACCGTATCGTTGTCCTGGCCAACGACCCGCAATGGGATCGGCGGCTGGGGCTTATCCGATTGAAGGGGAGGTGAAACTTCTTTACCGCTATCGATGGCCAGATACTTGTAAATCGGAGTCCCCTGGGCGGTATCGACGGCAAATAATTCGACTGCCAGTTCCACCAGGTTCCTCCCCCGCTCGATTTCAACGATCGAAACCGTTCGCCAGATCGGATCACGTTTCCGCCACTGATGATTCCAACGAATCTTGCCAGTCGCATCATCGGCAGCAACCACATCGAACATCAGCGTCATGCAATAAAACACCCCAGCCTGAGTCACCCCCTGATCGGCGGGAATTCTCGTTCCCGACTCCTCTTGCAACCAACGAGTCGACGTGCGTCGATTCAGATCGTAGGTGTGTGTCGCCAACGTCCGGATTCCGGGCTGCTGTTCACGTTTCACATCTGTCTCGTCACCAGTGGACGTCACCGTCACGGCACCTTGAGCACCATTGTCCGGATAAGGGTTCACCTTTGCGTTAATCGAACTCCTCAGCGCCGGGTTGGTCAAATACAGGGTTGAATCGGCGGCTTGAAACACCAGTCGTTCACCGTTTTCTCCTTGGACTTGTCGTTGCCAGTCCGTACCGAGCAAACCGAATTCGGAATTCTCATCATCCAACACTAGCGCGTTGACGGGTCCGAATGGTTTGCCGATTCCCAACGCGACACGTTCGATGCGAACCACTTTGAATTCACGCTGGTCGGTGGAATTCATGCCGTAGGTTGCCAGGTGCCCCGGAATAAATACGCCATTTGATTCGGCAGCAAACTGTTCGTTTGCGGCAAGCGGTTTGTTGGCTGCGTTGACATCGACGAACTTGACATCATCACCGCCGACGAAATCTGCCTGCTGGCTGACGGTGCTCGACCACAGGCTTGGCTTGGATTCCTCGAATCGGAGGGTTCCCAATTCTTCCGCCTGCAGTTGTTTCGCCACGCTGGCCGGGATGAAGGAGTAGGAAATGACGTTGGTATACTTCATCGACAATTTGGTTTGTCGTTGCGACTTGGCGACACCACAAGTCAGCTCGATTCCTTCGAACACCCGTTGTTCGATTCCGGTTTGCGAATCGCGTTGGGTGACTTCCTGCAACTTGGTATTCACTGTTTCGTCGACTGCGACGCTGGAATGAGGCTCCAGAGCGTCTCCGGGTTGATCGTTTCCACCCAGAGGTTTCGTCGCTGCCGAAGTCGTCAGTAACATCCCGCCGAGCAGCAAGCCCAACGCCAGCATCGAGATCATTCCGGCAGGCCACCAGCTACCATTGGGTACCGCCGGACCACCCACGATGCGACGAATTCGACTGGACAACACACCACCGCTGCCAGCAACCGCCAGTCCTGTTTCGCGGCTGCGAATCTCTTCCATCCGGGTCAACGTCCGAGCCAGCACCAGCGGATTTCCACAAATCCCGATCGCAATGTCATCGCAACAGTTTTCCCGTTCCAGACGTACCTGGTGCGACAACCACCAGACGGCGGGATGATAAAAGCACAACGTTTCAATCACGCTCTGAATGATGTTGACCAGAAAGTCGTGACGGCGAATATGAGCCAGTTCGTGAGCCAACAACGCTTCCAACTCTTGAACGCTCAACCCCGACAGCATACTGGCCGGCAACAAAACAGCTGGCTTAAAGCACCCCACCACGGCAGGAACAGCTAACCGTTCCGTCGTCAGCAACAACACTCGGCAGCGCAATCCCAGCCGCTGCGTCAACCGTTGCACCAGTTGCTCTACATCCGATTGGGCCACCGGGAGACCACTGCTTCTCCAGATAGCAATCCTGCGGAGGCCCAACATGAGCCGAACAGCCAGTAACATCACGCCCACCATCCAGGCGGCAACCAACCACGGCAATTGACGCTCAACGGTATCCAACAACCAAGCCCATCGGGTTTGAGTAACCGCCTGCGTATCCGCTACCGCAATCGGCGGCGCATCGGCCACCGTCGTCATCGGCCCCTCATCTAGGTTACCCACTCCAGGTTGTCCGTCGCCAATGACAAATTGCTGCCGAATGGGATCCAGCGACTGAGGTTTGATCATGGCAGCGCCATCAATGGAGGCAATTTCTGTCGAAGTCGTAACTGACCAGGAAACTCGATTCGCCACCCAGGCAAACGTCGCGATTGGAACGACCGCCATCAGCGCCATTCCGACCAACGCGGTCGCGTAGCGAAACGTTGCCGAACTCGTCCTCGCGATCGCACTCACGATGGCGTAAACAACCGCGATCAATGCAGCTTGCCATAAGAAGTGAACCAGGGTCCAGCCGACCGTCACAATCAGCGGATGCTCGAACAACACGAATGTGTTTTCCGTGAACGAAGGTTGGCCGAGCAGAAAAAGTTGTTCCGGGTTCATGATTGGTCTCCTTCGAGTGAGTCCAGCAGCTCTCGAATTTCAGCCAACTCTTCGGGGGAAGGTCTGCGGGTTGATAACGCCTGCATGACCAGCTGCCGCGCCGAGCCATCGAAGACTTGATCGATCAACTTGGAAACCAACATCCGTCCGGTTCGCTGCCGAGTCACGGCTGCCGAGTAAACGTGGGAACGACTGGATTCGTCACGCTTGAGCAAACCTTTCTCAAACATGATTTGCATCAACTTCAAAGTCGTCGTATAGCCGGTGCCTCGTTCGGCGGCCAACAGGTCCTGGACTTGCCGGACCGTACTTGGCCCCTGCTGCCAGAGAACACCGAGAATCGCCAGTTCGGCTTCGGTGGGTTTGGAGTTCTGTTTCGCCATCGTTTGCTCCTCTGGTTTGACTGCTCATTTCCGGCAACCCGGGCAACCATTCAACGCTGCCCACGCATATTACGAATACCTTCGTAGTTTGTCAACGAAAACTTTCGTAGAAAGATAAGATTATTGTGCTGGCAAGGGAAGGGTGACACCGAGTTTGTATACAGCCGAGTTTGAAAACAGATCTCTGTGTCCTCTGTGTCTCTGTGGTTCTTTTCGGGTTGCCCTGCTGGAAGTGCCTGCTTCATCCTCTCCCGGAATAGATGCCCAAACTGTCCTAGCAAACAAAAAACCGGCCGAGATCACAAGGATCTCGGCCGGGACAAATGGTTACTTTCAGATCAGCTCAGATCGAACTAGCCAGCCAACGACATGTTGACTTTTTTGACTTCGTTCAAAATCTGTCTTTGAAGTTCAGGTGCGTTATCGACAGCCAGCAAAGACTTGCCTTCCATCGTTTCGCCGGTCATATCGCGGACCACGACTGAGCCCACTCCGGCTATCATTTCGGGCAACGTGCGGCTGAGCCCGACATCGGAAACTCGCTCCAGCGGAATGCTGCGAACTTTGTATCCGATGAACCCCGACGACAGGATGATTCGCCGGTTGGTCAGCCAATATCGGTATTTGTCCTGAGACACTTTGGTGATCAAATAGACCAGTGGCAACAGGGGAATTCCGACGATTGTCAACGCACATACGATCATGGCGTATCGAATCAATTGCGTCGGCTGAGAGGAGAAGATCAACTCTTCTCCATCCAAACGCATGATGCCAAATCGAGCATCAATCATGTTGGACTTGTTCATATCACTCCTCCAGGAAACAAGGGTTTAGTAAAGAGGGATCAATCGTCCCCGTTATTTTCCCTATATTCGCCGGAAGGGAATTTTAATTGCCAAAATTCGGTTTGGATTTGAAGACAAAACTAGCCGCAGGAGACGCGCAGAGTTTCGTCTCAATTTCTGCAAACTCCCCGTTCTCTGCGTCGCTCTGCGGTTCCCAAGACCTGGGTTGCAATCATCCCCGACGTTACCTGGACTGCCCCTCTAGAACCTTCACTTGCGGCGCGCTGCTGAGATACAATCGTTGGCGAATCTTCCTTGAATCGCTTCCCGTTCAATCCGGTTTAAACTCATGTTTCGCTTGAGCCTGACTTGTTGCTGTTGTTTACTTTTGATGCTGATGACTGTCGGATGTGAACCGAGTCATCCGGGCAATTGGGGAGCTGATCAAATCGCCGAAAAACTCGCCGAACGGCTGCAGGCCAGCGATGTCAGCCTGGAACCGACTGAGAAAGGATTTCGGGGAACGGGCAAGCGAGCCGATGGCGAGATTCTGACGATCGACGTTTCCCAGTTCCCCGAAAGCCAGGAGTTTACCTGGACGGTGGAAGGGGATCGGGGTTTCGTAGAAGAAGGGTTTTACGGGTTTGGAATCGGTGCCACCGATCAGCCAGAATGACAGCGAATATATCGTTGGGTGGCTGTCGTCGATTTCAGTTAAGCTCAACCTTTAACCGCGGTCCAGTGAATGGTTCTGAAACTGCCAATCGAGATCGATGACCATGAAAACCTATCACCACAACTTCCAGCAGGTGGAAGACTATCTGCATCACCGTCGACCCTACCTGTTGGTGGATTCGATTGATTCAATAACCGATTCCGAGATCCTGACAACGACCAGGATTACTGGTGACGAATTTTTCATGGCTGGGCATTTTCCTGGCGCTCCCATTTTACCAGGTGCAATGATGCAGGAGATGAGCACGCAAACAGCAGGTATTTTGATCGCAGCTCGTCACAACCCAATGGAACAATTCAACACACATGATCCGCTGTTCAATGAGTATGCTTTGGGTGTATTGGTAAAAGTCCATCGCGCGCGGTATCGCAATTTCGCACGGCCCGGCGATCAGCTGAAGATCCATGTCGACTTGACTGACACAGCAGGTTCAATTTTCGATTTCTCGGCCCGAATCACTCGCGGGACAGAGGTTCTGATGCAAAACAGTTTTCGACTGGCCAATATCCTGAGTGCGACTCTGCAAGGCAATCAGGAAGAGACCGCGGTCGGTTAGGCAACGTCGGCTTCGCTCCGCGAAAGTTATGTAGCATGGCCGATTCGGCCGTGACCGCAGAAAAAA
>CAZJEK010000360.1:0-5693 GCA_964545005.1 uncultured Pirellulaceae bacterium | reverse complement strand
TGAGCGAGGGCTACACCGATGCGTGTTTTTCCCTCGCTTACGCGTCGGGTTTCCAGAAAAGTGCAACTTCTAAAAGCCACAAAGGGGAGGGTTTACGCAACCCCTCTCCGGCCCTGATAGGCCGACTCTCCCGAAGGAGAGTGTCTACTTGCGATCGCCTAAAAGTGTCAGCCTTTGACGAAGCAAGATCACGCGAATCTCGACGTCTCGGAGCGTTGTACTTTGTTAACCCGTCGTTGAATTAACCCGTCGTTGAACCCTGGCAGCTGGAACCACTGCCGGCCGTGCAACCATAGCAATGTTGTCCGGTACAGATACTTCGATTAACCATGGCCTTGAAATCAAAATCGTGAATCGATTGGGGCAGTCCTTGCCCGACATTCATGTCCAGCATTTGATTGAAGTCGCAATCATATAACGATCCGTCCCAGCCAATCGACAACGTATTGCGGCACATCAACCCTGCGACGGCGGCGGGATTATAAGCTTGCACCAGCAGCTGCAGATAGGATTCCAACTCACCCGTTCGGACCAGATACTCCAGGTAACGGCTGACCGGCATGTTGGTAATGGTGAACAATCGCGTGAATGAAATTCCAAACCGGCGTTGTAACTGCTCGCGATAAGCTTGTTCCAATTGCTGCTGATCAGGAGGCAACTGCTGTCCAACCGGGTTATAGACCAGGGTCAATTTCAACGAACCGCCAGCAGCTCCATACCCCAGTTCATTCAGGCGTTGCAAGGCCTCGATGGATTGCGAAAACGCACCATCGCCTCGTTGCGAGTCTGTATTTTCTTCCAGGTAGCAGGGCAGGGAGGCCACGATTTCGACCTGATGCTGAGCCAGAAATTCTGGCAAATCCTGAAACCCGTTGGCCAGCAGAATGGTCAAGTTGCAGCGATCAATCACTGTCTTACCCAATGCCCGTGTTTGTTCAACGAGCTGCCGGAAATGAGGATTCATCTCCGGGGCGCCACCGGTCAGATCCACGGTTTGAATTTCCGGATGCTGTTGCAACACCCTTAAACAGGCCTCGATTTCCGACCATTGCATGATTTCGCGGCGGTCCGGGCCCGCGTCCACGTGACAATGAACGCAACTCATGTTGCATAGTTTGCCGAGATTGATCTGCAGGATTTCAATTCGGTCTGCTCGAATTGGAAAATCATGTGTTTGGGAAACTTGATCGGCAAACGACGGAATGGAAACGGTTGCCAATTGCTTCAATTGGGCACCGGTATCAGCGAACGGATTGTTGCGATGTTTGAGTGAAGTACGGGCATTCATGGAGGGGATCAACTGTCGGATGAAGTTGGAGTGTTGCCGGCTACCAGCGTTTTCCGAACGCCGCTCGCAATCGAGCCAGGCTGGCTGGAACTGCCTTCATGGGATCTGCTTTGCCTTCAAACTCCAATGAAACGTAGCCGCGATAGTTGGCTTGCTGGCAAATTTTGGCGATTCGCGGATAGTCCATATCCAGCGTATAGTACACGCCTCCTCCGTCGTAGGTCTTCGCCTGCATGAACACCGCATGCGGAGCCAGCATTTCCAGCTGTTCATACCTTCGTTGGAAAAAGTTGCCCGTGTCCATCGTAACCTGCAGCCAGGGTGAGTCGATGGCGCTGACAATTCGCAACACACCTTCGGCCGTGATCCCCAACCCCCAGTGGTTCTCCAGGCCCATCACAACGCCACACTTTTCCGCCGTGGGAATGCACTTTTCAAATGAATCGATCACCCATTTGAATCCGTCTTCGTCTGTGCAGTCGGGCAGCCGAGGTTCAACGCCCTGGTTGTCCATCAGTTTTTCAAAACTTTTGGTGGTACCCCAGCGGCCGGTATTGACGCGGATGGTGGGGATCCCCAACTTATAGGCCAATTCAATTTGCTCGATGGTCTTTTTGACGTTGGCATCGCGGTATTCCTGATCGGGTCGCAAGAACCCTTGATGGGTCGACATTCCGCACAAGTCCAAACCATTGACGAACGCTCGTCGTTTTAACTTCTGCAAAAAACTGTCGGACGTGTCTTCCATTTGCACCAGCAACAACTCAACGCCATCAAACCCCATTCGCGCGGCAGTGTCGATGCACTGCGGCATGGTTAATTTTGAACCGCCGCGAAAGGTGAAAAACGAATAGGTTGAGACCGCGATCCGATTGGGAACCAGCGGCTGGTCCTGATCTGACGACTGATCCTGCGGCTGAGGTTCTGGAAACGAGTTAGCGGCTCCCAGGGCTGCTGCGGTTAGCGTGGTAACGCCCGTCTGGGTAAGAAAGTTTCGGCGATTCATGGTTGAGGATCCTGATGGATATTCTGGCGAAGTCAGCATTGTACCGGCACGATGTTCGGTTGCCAAAACGTCCAAAGTAAATGCGGAGTTCAGCGAGGTACGAAATCAAAATTTTCTGGTTACCGAGATCCGTTTTCGCGGTTCGTCAACTTCCAGCACTTTGACTTTGCAAACTTCGCCTACGGAAACAACTTCAGCCGGATCGTTCACGAATTGATTGGCGAGTTGCGAAATGTGAATCAGGGCATCCTGGTGGACACCGATGTCAATGAAGGCTCCAAAATGAGTCACGTTGGTAATCACACCTTCCAATACCATGTTCGGTTTCAAGTCGCTGATCTGATTGATCGCATCGTCAAAACGAACGGCACGGAATTGTCGTCTGGGATCGCGGCCAGGCTTGATCAGTTCTTCCAGGATGTCCTGAATTGTGGGCAGGCCGACCTCCTCGGTGACAAATTGTTCGGCTTTCAACTGTTTGACCAGTCCGCCATTTCCGACCAGTCGGTCCGCGGTGACATTTAACTGTTGGGCCATGTCGGCGACGACCGGATAACGTTCTGGGTGAACGGCCGAATTATCCAACGGCTGCTTTCCATCACGGATTCGCAAGAAGCCCGCCGCCTGTTGAAACGCCTTGTTGCCCAACTTGGGTACTTTGGTCAACTGCTTGCGCTGGGAAAATCGTCCATTGGTGTTGCGGTACTCGACGATGTTGTCAGCCAGCTTGGGGCCAATGCCGGCGACGTAAGACAACAGCGGTGCACTGGCCATGTTTAAATCGACTCCCACGTGATTGACGCAGGATTCGACAACGCGATCGAGTTGTTTCTTCAGCTTGGTCTGATTGACGTCGTGTTGGTACTGACCGACACCGATCGATTTGGCATCGGTCTTGACCAGTTCAGCCAACGGATCCTGCAACCGTCGCGCGATGCTGATGGCACCCCGCACCGTCAGATCAAGCTGAGGAAATTCGCGGGCCGCCAGGTCGCTGGCCGAGTAAATCGACGCCCCCGATTCGCTGACCATCACCCGAGTGACATCCAACTGGTTGTCGGTAATCAAGCGGCTGACAAAGGCATCGGTTTCACGAGACGCCGTGCCGTTGCCGATCGCAATCAATTCGATCTTGTGCTGTTTGATCAATCTCAGCAATTGGTCGGCCGCCGCCTGGGTGTCGTTGCGGGGCGGTGTGGGATAGATCGTGGCGTGGGCCAGGTACTTGCCTGTTTCGTCCACCGCGGCCACTTTACATCCGGTGCGAAAGCCGGGATCGATGCCCAGCGTCGGGCGGGGACCGGCTGGAGGTGCCATCAATAACTCGGTCAGGTTATTGCCGAAGACATCGATTGCTTCGTCTTCGGCAAGTTCCTTTCGCTCTTGCAGAACCCGCGATTCCGTTGCTGGCAGGAGCAACCGTTGAAACGCATCTTCGGCTGCAGCTAGCAAATCATGAAAGAACTCAAACTCCCGGTTGGTGACCCATTGTCGCTTCAGCGATGCCAGCTCGCGATCTCCTTCCAGTACCAATTGAACATTCAGGATTCCTTGAGCAGCCCCACGTAGCATTGCCAACAACCGATGCCCGGGGATGCGGGAAACCGATTCCTGCCGATCAAAGTACTGTTCAAACTTGTCCGCACCGTCGACGCTTTTCTTGCCTCGCTTTACCGAAGACTTGATCTTGCCAAACTGCAGCGCTTTGTCGAACAGCCATTGTCGGGTGTCGAGTTGTTCGGACCATTGTTCGGCAACAATGTCCAGGGCACCGGCGAGGGCTGCGTCGGCATCCGGTACATCGGCGGCCGGATCGACGTATTGCTTCAGGATTGCCTGGCGAGACTTAGACAACGGTTGCTGGGCTAACAGTAAATCAGCCAGGGGTTGCAATCCGCGCTGCCGCGCCAGTTCGGCGCGAGTCCTCCGCTTGGGCTTGAACGGTAAGTAGATTTCTTCCAACAATCGCAAATCGGTACAGGTTTCGATCTGTCGTTTGAGTGACTCGGATAACTTTCCCTGTTCAGCGATCGATTTGAGTACCGTTTGTTTTCGCGATTCCAGGGCCGTCCAGCGATCGTTGGCATCCTGGATCGCGCGCAACGCAACTTCGTCCAGACTGCCGGTGGCCTCCTTGCGATAGCGCGCGATAAACGGAATCGTATTGCCGTCGGCCAGCAATTCGATGACGGCTTTGACCGATCGGACTGGCAGGTCAAGTTCTTTGGCGATGCGGTTGGAGTCAGACATGGGGCAGGGAGGGTTGGGCCGGCTGGATTTCTTCGCAGACAATAAATGGTTGGTGGTCGATCCGAGAATTGACCTGTAACGCTTGTAGTGGTTGAATCGCCTTCCGAGGGCGGGTTTTGATCGCCCTAATCCATTGTCAACGACGTTTTTCAGCCGCCAACTATGATGGACGCATTCTGCACAGACGAGGTCAACTATGAAATTCGATGCCGCTAATTTTACTGCTCTGCTGATTGCGTTGTCGACGGTGGTTGCTGCCAATGCCCAGGATCAACCCCCGGCCAGGAAGGCAATCCTGGAGTTAATCGATGAAGTGGATGTCGCCACACTTGATCCCGGCGTAGTCGAAAAGGTCAATGTGAAGCCAGGCGATCAGGTCAATCGGGGTGACGTCTTGATTCAATTGGATCGGGACCGGCAACGGGCCGAGCTGGAGTCGGCTGAGTTGGCCGTACAAATTGCCGATCGCGAATTTCAAAACGATGTGAATATTCGGTTCTCAGAAAAAACCGCGGCCTTGAATGAAAAGCAGCTGCAAAAAAGCGAAAACGCGGTCCGGCAGTACGCCAAAAGTATTTCAGAAACCGAGCTGGATCGGCTGAGACTGGAACTGGAAAAATCAACGCTGTCAGTCGAACAGGCCCAACTGCAACGCGAGATTGCGAAATTAACCGTCGCACTTCGAGAACAGGAACAACAAGCGGCAGCGATCAATTTTGACCGTCGTGAAATCAAGTCGCCGATCGAAGGTACCGTGGTCCGTGTCGATATTCAGCAGGGCGAATCGGTGACCGCTGGGCAACCGGTGATTCAAGTCATCCGCATGGACCAGTTGAGATTGAAAACCGTGCTGGATGTCAAGCTGTTCTTTCAAGTCAATGACAAAACCAAAGCCTGGTTTGTCCGCGAGACGGCAACTGGAGAAACCAGACGGTATCCTGCCAGGGTGGTGTTTACCAATCCCAAAGTCGAGTATCTGGAACAGGTGTTTGAAGTCTGGTTGGAAGTTGACAACCAGGACGGCGAATTATTGCCAGGGCTGACCGGCCAGGTCACCTGGGAGTTCGAGTGAATGCCTTCTTTGGCTCCGCGAGAGTTATGTAGCATGGCCGATTCGGCCGTGACCGCAGAAAAAACTCGGCATTGAGC
>CAZJEK010000359.1:0-5722 GCA_964545005.1 uncultured Pirellulaceae bacterium | reverse complement strand
TGAAACTTGGGGTGTGAGAGAACCGAACGAACGATCTGAACGAACTGCTGTTCGAGCGCATTGATTTGCAACGCGATTTCATCGAACAATTCGTCCAGCGTCCGAACGCGTCGAAAATCAACGTGTTCGAACCACTGAAACAGCAGATTCAACTGATCGGACGTCACCCGGCATCCTCCTGTCCCGAAAGCATTAAAGGCGAAGTTCCTACCGAGTCCGTGATGGCACGCCCAACACGGATCGACAACAACTTCGCCCTTAACATGTTTTCAAATCCCTGCGATTCCGATCAACCGTCGTTGCGGCTGGCGACCAGCGACATCGACATGTTGATTTCTTCGACCTGGAAATGAGGTCGCAATTGAGCCTTGACGTGGTAGACGCCCGGATCGGTGGGATCCTCGGTCACTTTGATCTCGGCAAAGCGGAACGGCTTCCGCGCTTTGGCCTCTTCACTGGCCTTGTCCTGATCCAATACGTAGTTGTTCACGAACCAGCTGTGGATGTAATCCTCGATTTCATCCGCTTCCTTGGATTTACCCAGCTGGATCCGCAACATCGGCTGCAGTGCATGGGCAGCGCGGGAGACGGCCATGATGTAGGGCAGGCGGGCGGACAGGTTTTCGTTGGCCGAAGCGGCATTACCCGCAGCGGAATCGTCGTACTGCTTGGGTTTGTGGACCGTTTGGCCACCGATGAAGACGGCATGGTTGGTGTTCAATTCGTACAACAACGGCAAGAAGCCAACCTTGCCCAAAATGGCGTCCTTGCTCATCGGCAACGGAACCTGGGTCGGGCATTGAACACGGGTGTCGGAGTGTTCGGACGTGAAGTAGTGAATCGGCAAGCCTTCGACTTTACCGCCACTTTCCAGACCACGGATTCCAACGGCCCAACCGTAGTAGGCAAACGCATCGGACATACACTGAGCCATGCAGTAGGCAGCGTTCATCCAGCAGTAACGATCGACCTCGGTTTGCTGAGGTTTACCGTCTTCGCCGAGCGGGAATTCCTGGTAGTCAAACGCCTGGACGGGCTGCTCGCAATCACTCTTACCGTAAGGCAGTCGCGCCATTGCTTTGGGCATGCACATGGCGACGTATCGCGAGTCTTCCATTTCGCGGAACGCGCGCCAGTCGGTCATCTCAACGACGCTGGGGTTGAGGAACCGGTTTTCGATGGCGGTGTCATCCAGGTTTTCCAGTACTTCCCAGCCTTGACCTTCGGGAATTCCGAACATTTTGGGAGAAGGTGAAGTGATGAATGGACAATGGGAAACCGCACAGACTTTCGCCATCGTCGCCAGGCCTTTGACGTCAACGGCGGCGTGAGAGAATTCGAAGTCACCGACCATGGTGCCCAGCGGAACTCCCCCCAGTGTGTTGTATCGACGGGTATAGATTTTGTCGTACAACGTGGTCGACTGAAAGTTGGACGATGTCATGTCGTCCAGGAATTCTTCTTTGGAAATATCGAACACCTGGATTCTCAGGTCACTGCCCAGCAGCGAGTTTTCGACCAGGCTTTGCAGCCCCCGCCAGGAACCTTCCAGTTTCTGGAACTTTTTGCTGTGCAGAACTTTGCTGACTTCCTTGGACAGCAAGTCGTCCAATTCGCGAACGCGGTCGTCGATTGCTGACAGCGTTTTCTTTTCGATCCGGAAAGTACCTTTTTCCGCATCTCCCACGATCTTGCTTAACCAGCTGGTCGTTTCAGTGCGATCGGTACCGCTGGTTGCATCCACCAGTTGATCGAGGAAGGATGCTTCCTCGGTCGTTGTTACTTCTGGTGCGCCTTCTTCTTGTTTCTTTGCCACGAGACTGCCTTTCGTTTCCGCCTGGGATTGATTTGATCAAGCCGTTACGCAACCTGGCCATCGGCCAAACCACGCTCAGCTGTTTTCCTTGTCCAGTTCCGACTTCAATTGGGCCAGCGATTCGGGGTTGCTGAGCATGTCTTTGAGTTTCTTTTCAAAGTCTCGACTGACGTTGACTTTCTGGCGAGTCTCCAGCAGAGCTTCGCGCAGTTCCTTCATGGCGGCAACGCTGGGCACCTGTTTCGCAATGGCGTCCAGAACCGCTTCCGGGCTGAAGTCGCGCATCGAGCTGAAGTCCAATGAAACGTTTTGAGTCGTTTCGCTGCCGGGCTCGCCGAAGTCGACTTCCAGGTCCAGTTTGGGTTTGATGTTCTTGACCAGGTCGTCAAATTTGCCCGGATCGCTGACTTCGACGAACTGGCGATCACGCAGGTCGCGTTTGTTTTCATTGTCACCGGACAAATCGGACATCACCGCGATATCGAACGGAATATCCTTTTTCTCGATCGCGCCACCTGTTTCCACTTCGTACCAGATGTGAGTTCTGGTTTTGTTTTTCTTGGCAGCTACCTGTTTGGCTGCCATTCTCGAATTCGCCATCGTGCAATTCTCTTTAAGTTGGGGGTTTCAGGTATAGGCGCGAAGCGACAGGATCTGGCGCAAGCACGGACTGTATTCAAAATTGTAATAGTCTGCGTGTGCTGCTCAAGAAAATTCCCTGAACCGCACACTATCTCGAACGAAAAGGCTTACAAAGCCACCCTTGGAGGCTCCGTTTCAACCTTCGACTGAACCAGACGCCGACTTTATTGATGCGTTAATAAATCTCAATCAGCCGAATATTTCGATGCAAATGCGGATTAGCCATCGTATTCGGACTGATCGTGATCCTGTTCCAGGCTGCGAAATCCGACCCTTTTACCGAGTTCGTCCAGCGGCCCCTGGTCGTCGCTGAGCAGTTCCTGGAGTAATTCTGGCAGGTCCATTTTGCACCAGCGGATGGTTTCCCGGATTCGGTACGAAACAGGAGAGTGCCGTTCGGTACGATGGAAGAAATCCGCAATTCGCTTCAGCAGGTCGATCGCCTGATCGCGATTGGCGATCTCGCCGGCAACGGCGGCCGGAGCGGCAATGCCAGTCGGAGCATCGGCAGTGGCCACTGCCTCCTCTTCCACCGGTGGATAACCCGAGCAGTTTTCGGTCGCCAGGCTGGTGACGATTGTGTCCATTCGTTCCAAACTTTCGAGAAACGAAAAACTCACGATCTCGAACATCGGATCGTTCAGCAGTTCGTTCAGAGCCTGGTTGGCTTGCCGAGCCGACTCAAGCATGTGATCCAGGTCGCCGATCAAGGTCACATAAAACGCCACCGATGAGTTGCTGGCATCGTTGGCATATTTTCCTTCGACGTCCGTGTTGGCACCTCGGATTCGCGAGTTGCGAAGCAGGGCGTATGGTAGCCGGTTGTGTTCGGTGATCGGGTAGTACAGGAACAGTTTGAAGTTGTCTGTGACCTTGTCATCGTTGCCAACGTAAACACCGCGGCGAAGGTAGCTTTTCAAACGCTCCTGGTCACGAGGAAACAGGATCGGCGAGTAGCGTTGGATCAATTCACGAAAAATGTCCAAGCCCGCGCTGAAACCGGGCAGACCGTATTCGATCAACATCAGGTGAGGCAGGTAGGAAGCCAGAATCGCGGACTTGCACCGGTTTTCCAGGCAGTCCACGATTTGGTCGACCAACTCGGACGCATCGCGACCGGAACTGGACATCTCAAAACTGAGCGTCGTGTCATCGCGAACCGCGTCGCCGAAATCCGAACGAAGTGAGTCATGGATCGAATCCATCGTGGTTTCAATCTGGGAAATCACAGACTCCGCAGGAGTCTCGCTATCGCCGCAGGGGTGATCGCCATCGATCGGTTTCAACGCTCGTTCGATCAGTTCATTGATCGTGCTATTGGCATAGTTGGCTTCAATCTCCGGCAATCCGGAAACATCGAAAGTGCCTGCCAAGTCCTCCTCCGAAGGATGTTCTTCTGCCAATGATTGGGAGGAGTCGGAGTTGCCATCGACATCAGAATCCTGGCCAAAGGGTTGTTCCTCCCCTCCCGGATTCACGGTCGGTTCCAATTCCGATGCGGATTGATCGGTGGCTTCGGTGGATTCTTCCTGCAGTTCTTCTTCGCTCATGGTTGTTTCCGATTTCGGTAACGCGAGGGTGGTTCAAATAGAATTTGAGATTTGAGACGCTGACGTCAACTGATGCTGGTGCCGAGCAATTGATTGCCCAGCGTTTTAATGATTTTGGCGTGGGTTCGGCTGCCCCAGGAGCGGCTTTTGTTCAGTTTTTTCGCCGCTTCGGCCAGCGACATGTTTTCGAAATAGGACAGCTGAATCAGGTTTCGTTCTTCCTCGGGAAGCTGGGACAATGCTGCGTGCAATCGCTGCGACAATTCGTTGGTTTCGGCCCGTTGTTCCGGTCCCTGATCGTTGGCTTCCAGCTGGTTTTCGATTGGGTTGTCGGGATCACTGGCCGAAAACAGGTAGACCGTCGACAGGTTTTCGACGGTGTTAACGAACCACTTGGCGTTTTGTTCCTGATTTGAATCGTCAGCCTGTTCTTCGTTTGATTCGACCACCTCGTTGGCCATTTGCCGAGCTTTGTACTTGCGGTACTCGGCGCGGGTCGACCAGTTCATTCGCGACAATCCGTCGTAGATTGCTCCGGAAATGCGATAGTAGGCGTAGGTGGAAAACTTGGCGCCCGGTTGCGGCTGGTAGGTTTGCGCTGCCTGGGCCAGTCCGACTTGTCCGCACGACAGGACATCATCGAAGGTGATGAACGGCGGCAGTCGCTTGTGAATCCGACTGGCAATCGAAACCACAAGAGGTTGGTGCTGTTCGATCAACGATTCAACGGATTCAATCATGTCGATTCCTGAATGCGTTGCACGATTGAGTTCCATAGCAACTCAATTCGTTCGTTGGCGATAGGATCTTCGTACAAACAAGTGGCAATCCAACCGATGGCATCTTCGGAGTCGATCGGATACTCCTTGATTCGAGTCCGAGCGACGACGCACCGGACCAGCTCCGTCAAGTTGTCGAAATCGTATTGGGAAGACAGGCGATGATCGCGGACGTAGTTGGTCAGCAGTTCGTGGGAGCCTGTTTCGTTCATCGCTTGTCGAGTTTGATTCAGCAATGAGTCGAGCAATTCTTCTCGGGCCGGTTGGGGATCTTGCTCTTCAAACTGGTGGTTTTCAGCTGACTGGTCGCGGTGAGGTTCGGAATTGCTCATCAAGGGCTCCAGAAATAGAGGTAGCAGCCGGTCGCCACGATGATCACGACGGACAACGCAGAAAACAGCGTTGCAAATGCCGAGTAGGCTCGGTCCTGATTGACGATCTTGTCACCCCAGCTGGTGATTTCCGCGAACTCGTCACACTTGGCGAAGACGCCATTGAGAAAGCCTCGTTCCGAGGAGCTTGAACCGGTTGAGGCAAAATAGCAGCCGGCCAGTGTCAGGTCCTGCTGGTCAGCCGATAGCTCTGACGCAGGCCAGATCAACGTGTGCTGCAGCAAGTGGACCAGTTTGGGTTGAAACTGTTGCCGGACTCGAATCACCATCTTGTACAATTCCTTGTTCTGGGCAGCTCGAGAGAGTTGACTGCTTTTCCCCCAGCGATTCAGGACCCATTCCTCAAACGAGTGGCAAGCGCGGTGAACCTGGATCGACAGGTTCTGTTTTTCAACCGCTGGAATATCAGAGATGCGACAACCGGCCCCGAACCGCCCCGAAGCGCTTCGTTTTTCGCCCAGCAAGTTTTGTAGCTTGGGGAACCCCTGGTCCTTCTCCATCGAACAGAACAGAAATGAAACGGGAAACTCAATGTCCGTTCGA
>CAZJEK010000358.1:0-5782 GCA_964545005.1 uncultured Pirellulaceae bacterium | reverse complement strand
CGCGTGGAAGTCGAAAAAGAGCAGTACCGCGAGAAGAAAATGAACACGCGGATTTCGTTCGGAGCAACACTGCTGGGTGCGATTTTCGGTCGCAAGTCGACTCGCAGCGCCACGTCATCGATGCGTAAATTAAATCAAACGTCAAAAGAAAAAAACGATATCGAACGCGCTGAAAATAACCTGGACGAATTGCAAGTTCAGTTCGAAGATCTGGAACGCGAATTCAATGACGAAGTGCCTGAGCTGGAAGACAAGCTGTCAGTGGACAATCTGGACAACGAGGATCGTACGATTCCGCCTAGAAAGAGTGACATCCTGATTGAAGAATTCGGCGTTGTCTGGTTGCCCTTGCGAGTCTCTCCCAGCGGTATCGCGGAAGCGATCTATTAGTGGACCCTTAGCTTGGACCATGGCCCGAGTCCGTAGCGTTTGGCCATTGCTTTGGGATTCCGTTGCGATCACGGCCCAATCGGCCATGCTACTTAAACAGTTGCGATCACGGCCGAATCGGCCATGCTACTTGAACAGTTGCGATCACGGCCGAATCGGCCATGCTACTTGAACAGGACCATCCAGCGTCCTGCTTAGCTTGCCTTTAGATCCACACAGCGAATTTTGTCCCCGACTTTGAGGTGTAATCGCAGGGCTGATACCTGGTCGATTGTGACCTCGTCGCCGTCCCAATGGGTGTCGCCCAGGCAGCACCGATAATCCATTCGGCAATTGGACAGCAATTGTTCGGTGCCGTCTGCAACAACTTGATCAATTGAAACCACGGTTCCCGCGCGGCTTTCCCGGACTGCCCGAATCTCTTCCAATTCGCAGTGGATGGTCGGTCCGCCATCAAAAATATCGACCAGGTTGCGGAACTCGAATCCCTCTTTCTCCAATACGGCCAAAGCCGGCCGCGTGTTTTCATGGACCTGGCCAATGACCGCTTGAGCGTCGTCGGGCAGCAGGGGAATATAAATCGGGTGATGCGGCATCAGGTCGGCGATGAATTTTTTTGATTTGGCCGTCAACGTTTCGGCTTTGGGGAAATCGATCTGGAAAAAGTAGGACCCCAACGCCGCCCAGAACGGGGACCGGCCTTCGTGGTCAACCACGCCGCGCATTTCAGCGATGATCTCCGGCTCGAACCGTTCCTTGAATTCGGCCATGAACAGAAACCGGGACATTGAAAGTAGTCGGCCGTGCCCGCCGCCCCAATAGTCTGGCGACAGGAACAGACTGCCAATCTCCGTCGGGCCATTGTGTTCGGCCCGCAAGTGCAACACATCGATCTTCTTTTCGATGTTCAGTTCTTCGCTGCGATGAATCGTCTGCTTAATCTCGTAGGAATACATCGGTTCGAAACCGCCGACCTTGGAGTAGATCGAACAGGTACCCACGATTTTGCCCAGCTTGAGGTCTTCCATGACAAACACATAGGGCTGACCACTGGGTTTGGCTGCTTTCTGCTTGAAGGCAAACAGCGACCGTTCAATTCGCGATTCGAGTTCGTCTTTGGAAACTTTTAGCGTGGTCAATCCGTATTCGGATCGCTGGATCAATTCGAACAGCGAATCCAGATCCGATTCCAGCACACTTCTTACAATCAGCATCTTGTTGATCCGGGAAGGACTGGAAGAGATCAGGAAGCCATTTCGGCTACGGCCGCTTCAATGATTTCGCAGGCGAGGTCAATATGTTGTCGTTCCACGCATCCCAGCGGCATCAGGAATCGGACCCGGCTGGGGTCGCCGCCGGCCATGAAGGACATCAAACCGCGTTCGTACATGTTGTTGACCAGTTTCGAAGCCGCGTCGGCGGAACCGTCAAAGGGAGTGAAGGCGACCATGCCGCCGACACCATGCGGACCTGCGATCGAGCCCGGGTACTTGTCGCCAATTCGTTTCAAGCCCTCGGCAAAGTACTGATTCAATTGAACATTCTTGCCGTCGGCACCAAAATTGCCGTTTTCAATCAACCCGGAAATAATCGCATGAGCCGCGTAAATCGCCCACGTGCTGCCGGTAAAGGTTTGGCTGATCAGCCCGGGCCGAGGTTGATAGGCGTCGGTAAACAGCGTCGCACAAACCTGTGAGATTTTTCCGATCGTGACAATATCGATCATCTTGTCCAAACCGAAATGCTGAAAAGCAAAAGGGCGAGTTGTTCGACAAAACGATTGGACTTCGTCGGCAATCACGCAAATGCCGTGTTCATGCGCGACATCGATCAAGGCTTTGAAGAATTCAGTATCGCCTTCGTAGTAACCGCCTTCTCCCTGGACCAGTTCCATCCACAGCACGGCATGCTTGCCCGGGTGGCGGTGGAGATGGTTGTGCAGGTGCTTGACCGCGGACTCGGTGCTTTTTTCGGGTTGGTCGTGTTTGAAAAATGGGATGTAGTCGACCGCAATCGTCTCGGGCAAACCGTCACGGTACTTGGCCTTATCGGTGACTTGAGCCAACGCCAGTGTGCGGCCGGCGAAACAATGTGAAAACGCAATCACCCGGTTGGCTGGGTGGTTTTTTTGAAACGCCATTTTTAATGCGTTTTCATTGGCCATCGCGCCGCTGGTGGACAGGAAACAGTGCTTGATATCTGATCCGGACTCCTGAGCGGTGTCGACCAACAGTTTGACGATGTCACAGCTGCTGGTGTTTTGTTGCAGGTTGCCTTGCATCACGGTGTCGCTGATGGCAGCATCAATACCTGCTGAGACCAGCAATGGATGACTGTGGCCGTAGCCGTGGACGCCGATCCCCGTAATCATGTCCAGCTTGACGCTGCCGTCGGCTAATTCGACGAACGGACCGTTCCCCAAACCGCTTCCCAGGTACGGAAAGAATATGTTGCCGCCCCGCAGTTGCCCGAACTGTTGCACCAGCTGTTGGTAAGAGTCAACCAAATCTGGATTGGCCGGGCGAACTTCATTTAATTCGGCTTGATGCTCGGCGACCGCTTCGAGGATCAACTGTTTCGCTTGGTCCAGACGCGGGTCAGCGTGTAGTCTGTCGGCGGCGAGAGGCGTTTGAGTCATAATCCTGGCTGTTGTCAGAGGGTTGGTTGGAACTGACAGTATCTTAGTAGCCCTGGCGCTATTGGGAAATGGCAGCCGGCGTTCAATTGTCCGCTACGGGTTTGTCACGAATGGTTTATAGGGTTGGCGCAACGATTGAAACTGCATTTTCCGAAGTCCGTCGATTGGCCAACCCTAACATTGAACCGTGACAGACCACTAGTGCAGCGTCTAACTTAAAAATTGGGGTTGGCGAGTCAATCTTGCTCGAAAAACCAATCGCTAAATTGAAGTGCCAACCCCAAAATCAATACTTGACGCGGCACTAGTAGCCAGGCTTGGACTCGAGGAATTGGTCGTCTTTACGCAGCTGTTTGAACAGTGCATCAAACTCTTCCGAATCCTTGATCTCGACGTAAAACTCCGACAGCTTCAGGCCGGCCTGTTCAACCTCTCGCAGCAGCCGGTCCCGCCACCGTCGATAAACACTGGCTTCACACCAGGATGAAATGGCGCCGACAAAGAAAAACAAGGCCACCATCACGGCCGCATAAAACCAGAAACTTTGGACGTACTGGGTGGCGTCTCCCAGCCAGCGTTGGAACCACCCCAAGTGGATTCCGACACAGCCGATCGCGGCCAGCAACAGGGTCCACAGGCTAAAGTCTCCTCCAGCGGATGACAGTTTTTCGTTCAACGTATCGACACAAGCTTCCAGGTCGGGAGGAAACGTGTCTCCGCCGGTTTGATGGTCAGCGACGTCAAACGGTTCGACCAACACGTCGTTGGCGATGCCACGGACGATCCAACTGGAACCGGGCTCGATGACGTTCATCAAAGCATCCGCGATTTCGTGTTGCTCGTTTTCTGCCACCAAGTCTTCCTCCGTCTTCATGGAGTGCAATTCAGCACCCAGGTTCGGCGTTTGTTCGCGATATCAGGAAATTGAATGGTAGCCAGCTGGTACCGGCCAGTTCAATCCTGAGAGTCAGTGTTCTGTTTGGACTCCCTGTGCTTGCGAACCATCTCCTCCAGTAGCGCTTTCTGCGTCCGCTCATCAGGGTTGGCTAATTGTTGCAGACTGACACTGAAGAAATCAATCATGGCCAGCACAGAAATGACACCCAACAACAATAAAATTAACGACACGAACACAAAAAAGACTCGGCTTTCATTGACCCAGAACAGGCCGGCGACCAGAACGCCGACCGAAGCGATCAGGGAACTCGAGGTAGCCCGGCGACGGTACTTTCGTTTTTCAAATCGCAGCTGGAAATCGGAGTTGTCCGTGTTGTCCAATTGCTGATCCAGCTCACGACGATGGCTGATCAGCAGCAACACGCCAGCGGCCAGCGTCGCACAGCCGACTCCCAACGCAACGTTCTGGGCTCGGGTGGCCAGCAGAAAAAAACAATCGATTGGAGGCATGAAATTCACGGTTGCCGGATAGGTTGATTGGCGTCAGGATTCGGTTCCAGTTTTTGCATTTGCCGGATCCACTCCAACACCACCGAGCCAACTTTTTGCAGGGAATCTGCCGAACAGTTGTCGACATTGTCCTCCAGGGTATGCCAATAGATATTGCCCTGTTCCGGGTTGGGAAAGTCAAAATCGATGATATCGCAGGTCGGAATCTTGGCGATCTGGTTCAGCGGCAAATGATCGTCACGGATCGTATGCCGCTTTTCGGGGATAAATTCTTTGATTCCCAATTCGGCAGCTACCGACCAGATACTCCTGGTCAGCCGGTCGGCGTCTCCCAGGCTGTTGCCTTCATAATACAGCTGCAGATCCTTGTCAGCGATCATGTCGACCAAGACCGCGTACTCGTATTTCCAGGGAATCTTGTTGTCGGCGTATTGTTGAGCGAACCAGGTGGATCCCAGGAACATCGGATGCACGCGCTTATCGATGACAAATTCTTCGCCGTCGAAAAATACCAGGTCGACGCCGTAAGGGCCTTCCATGTCGACCAGGTGTTTACCCAGTTCCAGCAGCAAGCCGACCCCGCTGGCTCCATCGTTGGCGCCCAGGAATTTGGCTCTGACGTTGTTAGGGTCGCGATCGGCGAATGGTCGCGTGTCATAGTGACAGCAGATCATCAACCGTTGTTTGCGATCCGGATGATACTGCACGATCAAGTTGTGCAATTCAACATTTCGGTTGGGCGGATAGGGGCTACGGACTCGAAACGGTTGGTTGTACAGCTTGCCACCAATTTTTTCGATCTGCTGCTCGATGTACTCCTGCTGCTTCTTCATGCCACGCGAGGCACTGACGCGAGGCCCGAATTCGCAGATTTCCTTGAGGTACTCAAACGCCGCTTCACCATCAAACTTGCTTGGTTGATCGGTCGGGATGGCTGGCGTCTGCGGCGACGGAACGGACTCCTGGCGGGCAACTATGGTTAGCGGAAGGATTAGTACATTGACCGCCAGGGCAATCCAAGCCCGGCGAACGAGATTAATGCGGTTGATAAGCATATGCGTGAGCGACCTTCCGTCGATGCCCCAAATCGATTCAGCATCAATCATACGCCATTTGGGCGCCAGATTCCAACCGAGTCGAGTTTGAATGTCTTGGTTTCGGCCAGACGGATTATTAGACGGTAGCTTGGGCCATTGGCCCGAGTCCGTGAGCTGACGCGCTAATTTTTCGTTGTCCCGTCGCGATCACGGCCGGATCGGCCATGCTACGGCTTCGATCACGGTCGGACGAAAGGTAGCTTGGGCCATTGGCCCGAGTCCGTGAGCTGACGCGCTAATTTTTCGTTGT